>JBGPHU010000147.1:0-6475 GCA_041484545.1 Candidatus Eiseniibacteriota bacterium
GACGTCATTGGGCCACTTGATCGTCAGCGGCTCACCCACGATCTTGGTCCCCGCGTCGGCCACCGCCGAGGCGAGGGAGAGCGCCAGCAGCGGAAAGGAACGGAGCGGGAGCGCCGGCTCGAGCAGGATGGAGAACATGAGCGAGCGACCCGCGTCGTCGAACCAGCTTCGTCCGAGACGGCCCTTGCCCGCGGTCTGGTGCCCGGCCACGACGATGAGGCCTTCCGGCGCGCCCTCGCGCGCCCGACGGAACGCCTCGTCATTGGTCGATGCCAGGCTCTCGTGCGCCTCGACCGGCACGCCCAGAAAGCGCTGCCCGGAGATGCCGGCGATCAGATCGGATTCCACGCGCCGCGCCGCTCAGGAGGCATCGGCCACCAGAAGGGAGAGGTCGAGCGCCGGGGCCGAATGCGTGAGCGCGCCGACCGAGATGTACTTCACGCCCGGGAGCGCGAACTCCCGCACGTTGTCGAGACGAATGCCGCCCGAGATCTCGATGTCGGGGATCACGGACTCGGGCGCCGCCACCGCGGTTCCTCCGCCCTTCGCGGAGCCGCCTTTTCGCGCGCTCGTCCCCGCGGGGCGCGGCGCCTCGAGCTTCCCCGCCTTCGCGAGAGCCCGCAAGCGCTTCACGGTGACCGCGACCTGGCTGGGCGTGAAATTGTCGAGGAGGATGCGGTCGACGCCGAGCGTGGCCAGAAGCTCGGCGTCCTCAATGGTGCGCGCCTCCGCCATGACCGGAAGCCCGAGTCCCAGGGAGCGGGCGCGCGCCTTCTCCACGGCGCGCGTGAGCGAGCCCGCGACCTTGGCGTGGTTTTCCTTCACGAGCATCGCGTCGAAGAGCCCGAACCGATGATTGAGGGCGCCCCCCACGGCGGTGGCGTGCTTCTCCAGCATGCGCAGACTCGGCGTGGTCTTCCGCGTGTCGAGGATCTGCACGTCGGTTCCCTCGACCGCGCGGACAAAGGCGCGTGTCAGGGTGGCGACTCCGGAGAGCCGCTGGAGGAAGTTGAGCGCGACGCGCTCGGCGCTCAGCACCGCGCGCGCGCGTCCCCGGATCTCGGCGACACGCACCCCCGGCTTGACCTCCGAGCCCTCGGGGGTCAGCCAGTCGATCTCGATCTCGGGATCCAGCTCCTGGAATGCAAGCGCCGCGACGGCGTTGCCCGCGAGGATGCCCTTGCCGCGCGCTTCGATGTGCGCCCGGACCCGAGCCTTCGGATCAACGACGACTTCTGTGGTGGCGTCCCCGCCCCCGATGTCCTCCGTCAGCGCGATCCGTACCAGCGGGGCGGCGATCGATTCGAGGCGCATTCGTGCGCTCCTTTCCGGCCTCAAGCCGGAGTTCGTCGAGGCGGTCTCTCAGGGAAGCGGCCGCCTCGAATTCTTCGCGAGCCGCCGCAGCGAGCATCTCCCGCTCGAGCAGCTCGATCATTGATTCACGGTCCAGGCGCAGGGCATCGCTCGGCAGAAGGTCCTCGGGCGTCATGGGCAACGCGGCGTCGGCCACCGCCGTGCTCCTCATGACCTCCTCGACCGACTTGATGATGGTCCGCGGCGTGATGCCGTGCTCCTGGTTGTACTCGGACTGCGCTTCGCGCCGGCGATTCATCTCCTCGATCGCGCGCTGCATCGAGCGGGACGTCTGCTCGGCGTCGAGGATGACCTCGCCGTGGACGTGGCGCGCCGCGCGGCCCGAGGTCTGGATGAGCGAGGTCTCGGAACGCAGAAACCCTTCCTTGTCGGCGTCCAGGATGGCGACCAGCGACACCTCGGGGAGATCCAGCCCTTCGCGCAGAAGGTTGATCCCCACGAGCACGTCCACCTTCTGGAGCCGGAGCGCGCGCAGGATCTCCACGCGTCCGATGGCGTCGATGTCGGAATGGATGTAGCGCACGCTCACGCCCGCCTGGAAGAGGTACTCGGTCAAGTCCTCCGCCATGCGCTTCGTGAGCGTGGTCACCAGCACGCGCTCTCCCACCTCCACGCGGCGCTTGATCTCCTCGAGCAGATCGTCGATCTGCCCTTTGGTGCTCCGAATGGAAATCCGGGGGTCGATGAGCCCGGTGGGGCGGATGATTTGCTCCACCACCACGCCGCCCGATTTCGTCAGCTCGTAAGCGGCGGGCGTTGCGGAGATGTAGAGCGCCTGTCCGGTCAAGCGCTCGAACTCGTCGAAGCGAAGCGGACGGTTGTCGAGCGCGGAGGGGAGCCTGAATCCATAGTCCACCAGCACCTGCTTGCGCGAGCGGTCCCCCTCGTACATCCCGCCGATCTGAGGAATCGTCACGTGCGACTCGTCCACGATGAGGAGGAAATCCTCGGGGAAGTAATCGATGAGACACTGCGGCCTCTCGCCGGGCTTCCGCCCGGAGAGCGGACGCGAGTAGTTCTCGATGCCGGAGCAGTACCCGATCTCGTTCATCATCTCGAGGTCGTACTCGGTGCGCATCTTGAGCCGCTGGGCTTCGAGGAGCTTTCCCTCGGAGCGGAACACCTCGAGACGCTGGTCCAGCTCTTCGCGGATGAGCCGCGCGCCCTCCTTGAGGCGGACGGGCGTGGTCACGAAGTGCTTCGCGGGATAGATGGCCGCCGTCGGGATCTGCTTCAGCGTCCTCCCGGTCATGGGATCGAACACCGAGATCCGCTCCACCTCGTCCCCGAAAAGCTCGATCCGGATCGCGGTCTCCTCGTAGGCGGGATGCACCTCGACCACGTCGCCGCGCGCGCGAAACGTTCCGCGTTTCAGGTCCAGGTCGTTCCGGGTGTAGAGGTTGTGCACCAGCTGAGCCAGGATCGCCTCGCGTGTGATCTTCTCCTTCACCCCGACCAGGAGCATCTCGCGCCGGAAGTCCTCCGGCGAGCCGAGGCCGTAGATGCAGGACACGCTGGCCACCACGATCACGTCGCGGCGCTCGAAGAGCGCGCTCGTCGCCGCGAGGCGCAGCCGGTCGATGTCGTCGTTGATCGAGGCGTCCTTCTCGATGTAGGTGTTCGTGTGCGGGACGTACGCCTCGGGCTGGTAGTAGTCATAGTAGGAGACGAAGTATCCGACCGCGTTCTCCGGGAAGACGCTCCGGACCTCGGCGTGGAGCTGCGCGGCGAGCGTCTTGTTGTGCGAGATGACGAGCGTGGGACGCGCGGCCTCCTGGATCACGTTCGCCATCGTGAAGGTCTTGCCCGAGCCGGTGACGCCGAGGAGGGTCTGGTAAGGGTCCCCGCGCCTGAGACCCTCGGTCAGCTCCTGGATCGCGCGAGGCTGGTCTCCGAGCGGCTGGTAGGGAGCCACCAGCTTGAACTCGGCCGGAGACAGGTCGCGCGCAAGGGTCACGTGCGCGTCCGGATCGTGTAGGCGACCGTGATCGGCTTCTCGGGCTCGCAGCGGACCGTGAACTCGAAGGTCCGGGAGTCCTTTTTCACGTGCGTCAGGCTCGACTTGAGAATCTCCCATTGCCCACCGGCGTGCTCGATGACGGTGACATCGGCCGCGTCCTTCCGGTGGCTGGTGAGTGTGATCTCGTAGGATGCCTCGGTCACTCCCTTGCCCATCGGGCGGAGGTCGGTCTGCTTGCGCTCTGCGGCGATGTCGAACGCGGAGCCCACGACCACGCGAATGGTCTGGTTCTTGGGCGTATGCGCGATCCGGTCTTCGCCAACCAGCTCCAGCGAGCCGTCGGTGTCGCGCTGGAAGACCCGCACGACGCCGCCCGGAAGCGGCATCCCCAGCCCGGATGCCGCGTCGTTCTGGAACTCGACCCGCACCTGGACCTGGGTCTGATCCACCGCACCGTCATAGCTGAACTTCCTGGCCGAACGGACGCCCGAGGCGTGCATGAGCGCGAGTTGCTTCACCTCGTTGTTCGCGAGGGTTGCCCGGTCCGGCAGCTCGTACAGATGGTATTCGGCGAACCCGCGCTCCGCGAGCTGGGCCGCCCCAATCGTCCCCATACGCAAACCCGCGGCATAGGGCATCGGCCGCTCCACGGGCGCCCGGTGGATCGTCCCCGCGACGAGCTTGAGTTTCGCGTTCTCGTAGGTCGCGCCGGAGTGGTTCTCGACGGAGGCCCAACCTTGAAGGTCCAGGCTGGAGCCGTTCTCTTCCAGAACGGCCACGTATTCCGCATGCCAGTTCACCCCGGCCGTCATGTACGAGATCTCGAGGTCACGCGCTCCGCCCTCGTCGGCGTGGACCCGCCATACCAGGGTCGGACGCGTGATCAGGCCCTTCGGAAGCTCCTTGAGCCCCACCTGGCGGACCTCGGCGCGATTCAAGAGCGAGAGGCCCCCCGTCGCGTCCGCGATCACCAGAGAGGCGCCGTCGAAGGCGAGAAGCGAGCCGTGCCTCTCCTGTCCGTCCTTCATGGCGGCGTCGATTGGCTGGTCCACGTAGCGCTCGAGAAGCTTGTCGGTGCTGACCAGGTCGTAGCGGTAGTCCTGGGAAAGGATCTCGACTCCACCCTTCCCCAGAGATCTCAGATGAACCGACGTGGGGTCGATGGAGGAGGCCACGTCGGTGAACTCAAGCTCGGAGGCGCCCTGCGCGACGGCGAACTTGCGCCGGTCCTTCACCACGCCGAGGTTCTCGTTGTACACGGTGACCGCGACGTCGCTCCCGGCGACCGTGGCCGTCGTGGCAGCCGGCATGCGCGCCGGAGGCGCCAGCTTCGCGGGCGCGGCCTCCGCGTGGGCCGCGAACACCAGAATCCCGCAGAGCACGGCCGCGCCGAAAGCGCCGACGGCGAGCGCGAGCAACACGTTCCTGGCCGTGAGCCTCATCGCAGCACCTCGAGGTTCCGCTCGAGCTTTTCCTTCGTCATCCCCAGGGACTCCAGACGGGTGCGCTCGCGCTCCACCACGTCCTTCTTCGCCTTGCCCAGGAAGTCCTCGTTCTGAAGCTTGCGCATCGATTGGTCGAAATCCCGGATCACCTTGTCTAGCTCCTTCTCGAGCCGCTTCCGCTCGGTCCCCACGTCGATCAACCCCTCGAGGGGGAGAAAAATTTCATGGCTCCGCACCACCGTGGACGCGGAGACGGCGGGCTTCTTCACGCTGGGACCAGCCTCCAGCGGCTCCGCCTTGCTCAGGAGCGCGATCAGATCGGCCTGCCCGCGGATCAGGTCCCCTTCGGGCCCGGAGGTCCGGATCAGCACGGCCGCCTTGCGCGCGGGCGGGATGTTCATCTCCGACCGGAGATTCCGGATCGAGCCCACCACCTCTTTCAGAAGCTCTATCTTCGCCTCGGTCTCCTTGTTCGCCGCGCGGCCCGGCGGCGGCCACTCCGCCACGCACACGTCCCCTTCCGTGCCCGGCAGCGCGTGCCACAGCTCCTCGGACATGTAGGGCATGAACGGATGCAGGAGCCTGAGCACGGTGCCGAACACGCGATGGATCGTGAAGCGCACCGCCTGGGCGCCGGGCGCCTCGGGCCCCGCGTAGAGGCGGGGCTTGGCCATCTCGAGATACCAGTCGCACAGCTCGCGCCAGGTGAAATCGTAGATGGCCTTCGCCGCGTCGCCGATCCGGTACGCCTTGAGGTCCCGGGTCACCTGCCGCGCCGTCGTGCCCAGGACGCTCAGGATCCACTGGTCCGCATCGGTCAGGAACGGCCGCGCGGCCTCCTCGTCCGGCGTGTAATCTCGGAGATACGGCGCCACGAGACGGAACGCGTTCCAGAGCTTGTTCGCGAAATGGCGGCCCAGGTCCACACGCTCCTCGGAGAAATGGATGTCCGAGCCCTGCGGCGAGAGGAGAAGGAGCGTGAGGCGCAGCGAATCGGCGCCGTACTTTTCCGCGATCTCGATCGGGTCGGGGGAATTCCCGAGCGATTTGGACATCTTCCGCCCCTGCGCGTCGCGCACGATCCCGTGCAGGTACACGACCGGGAAGGGCGCTTTGCCCATGAACTCGTAGCCGGCCATCACCATCCGGGCCACCCAGAAGAAGATGATGTCGGGGCCCGTGATGAGGACGCTCGAGGGATAGAAGCGCTTCAAGTCCTCGGTCTCCTCGGGCCAGCCGAGCGTGGAGAAGGGCCAGAGCCAGGAAGAGAACCACGTGTCCAGGACGTCCTCGTCCTGCTTCAGCTCGCCGCCTCCGCACTTCGTGCAGCGCGTCGGCGCCTCCACCGCGACGATCGTTTCGTTGCAGGCGGCGCAGGTCCAGACCGGGATCCGGTGCCCCCACCAGAGCTGCCGCGAGATGCACCAGTCGCGGATTCCCTCGAGCCACCGGAGGTAGACCTTCTCCCAGCGGCGGGGCAGGATGGTCAGCTCCCCCTTCTCGATCGCTTCGAGCGCGGGCTTGGCGAGCGGCTTCATGGACACGAACCACTGGAGCGAGAGGTAGGGCTCCACCACCGAATCGCAGCGCTGGCAATGGCCGATGGAATGGCGGTGCGGCTCGGTGCGGGCCAGGAGCCCGCGGTCCTGCAGCGCCTCCACGATGCGGGCGCGCGCCTCCTCGCGGGTCAGTCCGC
>JBGPHU010000148.1:0-6417 GCA_041484545.1 Candidatus Eiseniibacteriota bacterium
AGCACCTGGACGAATCCCTTCCGGTTCCAGCGGTTGTTGAATCCCCCATTCAGCGTGGCGTTCCGGACCACCTCGAAGTTCAGCTTCTCGTCGGGCGTTACCTTGAACGTGAGCTTTCCGGATAGCTTGGCGTCGTTCGACAGCCGGTTTCCGACGCTGATGAGATCCAGGAACCGGTGCTGGCGATGCTGGGCGACGCTCGGGAGATTCGTGTCGGTATAGGTGCCTTCGAACGAGAAGAAGAAGTTGGAATGCGCAAAGAGAAATGGCCCTCCGAAGCCGGTGCTCACCCGCTCGAAATTGGTGAAGGACTTGTCGGCTTCTCCGTAGCGGTCGGTGAAATAGCGAAGCTCGCCTTCGAACCGGTCCCCTCCCTCGCGCGTGGTGTAGCTGATCACGCCCGACAGAGCGTTTCCATACTGGGCGTCCATCCCGCCGAGAACCTGTTCGCTCGACTCCACGGCGAGGAGGCCCAGATCCACCCCCTCGTCGTTGAGCGGATTTCGGCTTGCGACGCCGTCCACGATGGTCAGGATCTCGCTCTCGCGACCTCCCCGGAAGTGGAGCTTTCCGCCCAGATCGACGACCCCGGCCTTCATGGCGATCACTTCCTTCGTGCTCATCACGGGGAGCGAGTGAAAATCGTCGCGTTCCTCCACGTGGCGCGTGTGACTTTGGGTCGTCTCGACGGTGGTCTTGCCGCCGCCCTTGACGGAAACGCCCGGGATCGCGATGGGCTTCCCCCCCAGCTTGAAGTCCGCGATCGTGGTCTGGCCGGCATCTACCTTGATCCCCACTTTCCTCGCGGGGGCGTGCCCCATGCTCTCGATCTTGATCGAATACGTGCCGACCGGCAGGTTGGAGATGACGTATCGACCGTCGAGGTTGGTCTGGGCGCCGCGATTGGTTCCCTCGATGCGCACCGGAACGTACGGGACGGCCTCCCCGTCGCTGTCCGTGACCCTTCCGGAGATCACTCCGGTCTGGGCCACGGCGGGACCGATCCACAACGCGGAGCAGACGAAGACGAGCGGGACGAGCTGGAACCCGTGAATTCGGAAGATCCGGTTCATGCTTGCGAGCCCTCGTGCCCGGCAAAGCGCGGGGGGATGAAGACGGGGGGCCGCCGGGGGGAGGATCCGTGTGACGGGTCCGGTGTGAAGCGCGCACAGATGGTTGGAGGGGGACGGCTCGAGCAGGCCGCTTGGGTCGCATTCTAGGAAGGGCGGCCCGGGAACGGAAGCGAATTTTCGCTGAAGGCAGGGGGGCGATCTGCCGATGATTCGTCGATGACCCCTATGC
Organism: Candidatus Eiseniibacteriota bacterium; assembly: GCA_041484545.1. Classification (GTDB taxonomy): domain Bacteria; phylum Eisenbacteria; class RBG-16-71-46; order SZUA-252; family SZUA-252; genus WS-7. The sequence goes on from JBGPHU010000148.1 coordinate 1,303, forward strand.
GCCAACTGCCCTGGATCGTGCTCCTTACGCTGCTTGCCTCGGCGGGATGTGCGGGCAGCCGTCCGTCCCCGGTCTCCTCGTTCGAGCGCGACGTCCAGGTGGGATTCGCATCCTACTATGACTCCCGCTTCGACGGTTCGAGGACCGCGAGCGGCGAGCGCTACGACGAGAAGGCGCTCACCGCGGCCCACCGAACGCTTCCCTTCGGCACGCGCGTGCAGGTGACCAATCTGGAAAACGGCAGGAGTGTGGTCGTCACGATAACCGACCGCGGCCCGTTCGCGCGAGGCCGCGTCATCGACCTTTCGCGCCGCGCCGCGCACAAGCTGGATATTCTGCGCGACGGCACGGCGCGGGTGCGGCTCGAGGTCGTGGAGAACTGACGGAGCCCCCGAGGCTTCGCCCCGAGGGCTCCCGATGCTCTACATCAGCGTCCGGATCTCAGCATCCGCCGGATTCCGCCGGTACCCCACCCTCGATCCCCAGGAACACCCACACTCTCTTCCACCGGTTCGCGCCGCTCGTCGCCGTGACCGAGAGTCCCAGCCGATCGATGCGGGTCTGGATCGGCACCCGGTAGTGGACTCTCCACGCCTTGGCTTCCGTGTCGTAGACGAAGGGATACTTGTGTCCCAGCCGATCGGTCAGGGTCACCGTCGCGGCGTCGGTCGAGGCCTGCGCCGTTATCTCGACGACGTTCCCCGGGGTGACCAGCGAATCGGGAGCGAACGCCGTGACGTCCGGCGGCAGCGAGTCCGCCGAGGCCGTCAGCCCTCCTCCCGGGCCCGCTTCGGGCGTGGTAGTGCCGGTCGCCGCTACGACCGCGGAGGGAGCCCGCTCCATCGCCGCGACGGGGGTCGCGTTCGTCTCCACCGCCGCGCGCTCCTTTTGTTCGCTGCAACCGAGCGCGAGAAACGCCACCACCAACGATGCCGTGATCACCGTGACCCTCTTGCCTGCCCCATCCGTTTTCATTGCCCTTCTCCCAGCCGGCTTTGGTCTCGCGATCATCGGCCGACGTGCCGGCCTAACCGCTGATCGCCTGGTCGTGGTGTCGCCCCCGCCCAGGATCCTCGAGCCGCGTGCGCTCATGGCCGCCGCTCTGCCATAGGCGTTAAATCAAGTGACGTGCCATACCCGCAACTCAATGTGGTAATGTGAGTTATAAAGCGAGGTGAAATCAGGGAGGAGGCATATTGTGTCAAGCTTGACACAGATGAATCCGGGGGCCACTCTCACGAAGCGGAGTAAGGTCTCCGCGCGCAACACACTCGGCAGAACTGGGGGGCGTGTCATGACGGACACAGGGTGGGGCGGATACCGAAAGATTCTGGTTGGCCTCTTCGCTGCGCCCTTCCTCGCTCTGGCTCTCTTCGCCGGCGAAGGATCCGCGGATCCCGCGACGCTCAACGCCAAGGTCGTGTGGTCGCACGGCGGGCGCGTCTACATCGCCTCCAACGAATCCCTGCCTATCCAGAAGGGCGATCTTCTCACCTTCTATTCGGACAAGAAGCTCGTGGCCTCAGGGACCGTCTCGGACGTCGTGGAGGGCACCCTCGCCATCGGCCGCGTGACGTCGGGCTCCCTCGACCCCGTGAAGAAGCTCGACCGCCTGCGGGTCCTGGCCGAGCGCCCGCACCTCCGGCCCGTCAACGCGCTCCGCATCGGGATTCCCTCGCGGACCAACCAGCTCTTTGCGTGTGCGACCCCGAGTGTCCGGTCCCCGTTGCCGCGCGCCGGGTTCCGCGGCGAGGCGTTGAGCGTGCGCTCCTTCCAATTGACCCGCGACATCTCGGACGCGGGAACCGCGGTCTGGCCCGACACGCTTTTCATCCGTCTCTTCGACGAGGAAACCGACGAAGAGATCGCGCTGGAGCGCGGCGAGGTGGACGCCGCCGTCTTCTGGCCGGGCGAGCTCTCCACACACATGCGCGAGGACCCGAAGTGGCGGGACTTCTCGTACGGCACCCGCGCGCGTGGATTCGTGGTGACGACGGCGCCGCACGATGGGCCCAGGGTCTCCTCCGCCGATAGCACCGCCCTTCTGTCGATGAACGATGAAGCGTTCCGCGGGGACCTGGCGCTGTGGGACGGACCCACAGGGAGCCCCGTCGCGGAGCCGAAGCGGGCGGACATCAAGACCTCGCGCCGATTCGAGGTCAACCACTCCTCTCCTGGATGGCAGGCGCTCGAGCGTCTGCTCAATGGCGGAAAGCCCTCGCTCCCCGTCGACGGCGAGCCGCCCGCGCTGCGCGTGTCGTACACCGGCACTTCCGTCGTCTCTCCGGACGAGGGGGGCGTGATCTTCGCGATCCGCTGTCCCGTCCTATGCGCGCCCGACCTGCGTTCGTACATGCGCGCGCTCGGTCCGGACGCGCTCGCGAACATGGTGGATTGCGCGATCGCAGGGGGCCGGCGGTGACCTCGCTCAAGGCGAGGCTCATCCTCGCCTTCTCGCTCATAACCCTCATTCCCCTCGCGATCGCAATGGCGCTCCTGACGGCGCGGATCCAGTCGATGGTGAAGACCCAGGCCGAGGAGCGGCTCGGATCGGCGCTGGAAGGGATCGGCTCGCAGACCGTGGAGGACGGGCGGCGCATCGCGGCGAGGATCGAAATCCTGGCCAGGGATCCGCAGCTGAAGCGGCTCTATCTCCTGCGGCCTTCCGGAAGCCGCGATCTCTCCGAATACCTGGCAGAGCGCCAGGTGCTCCTCGGGCTCGACTTCCTGACGGTGGCCGACTCGAGCGGGCGCGTGGTGGCGGCAGGACCGCCGCCGCGTGAACTGGGCGCGGCCATCCCCTCGGCTCCCGCGGGCGCGCCCTTCAACACACCCGCGATCACCGGCGCGGAAGGGCTCGGCGCCCTCGCGCTGGTTTCTCGCTCTCCCGTCTCGTATCAAGGGGCCGCCGCGGGCTTTGTCCAGGGAGGGCTCCTTTTCGACGCGGCGCTCCTGAGCCGGCTCGGCAAGACGAGCGGTGTCGAGTGGATCCTGCGCGATCCTTCCGGCCGGATCGCCGCGAGCACGGTGCCGAGCCCGCCCTCCGCCGCGCCGCATGCGTACCTGAGCCGGAGCGTCCCTCTGGAAGTGGGCACGCCGCCCTACGCGACCATCACCGGCCTCGCCTCGACCGCGGAGGCCGATCGCGCGATTGCGTCGGTGCGGCTTGCCTCGGCGCTCCTGGGGCTTCTGGGTTTGGGCATCGCGATCCCGCTCGCGATCGTATGGTCCGGGCAGATCTCCCGGCCGGTGGAACGGCTGGCGGCCTTTTCGGAGAAGGTCGCGCGAGGAGACTGGGAGGAGCCTCTGACCCTGAACAGCGTGGGCGAGCTTCAGACCCTGGTCTTAGCACTCGACCGGATGCGGCGGGATCTTCAGACCTATCGCGAGAGGCTCGTGACGAGCGAGCGTCAGGCCGCATGGAGTCAGATGGCGCGCAAGGTGGCGCACGAGGTGAAGAATCCGCTCACCCCCATTGCGATCTCGATCGAGGACCTGAAACGGAGCTACGACCAGAAGCGCCCCGACTTTCCCGAGATCCTGGATCAAGCGGTGCGGACGATCGGCGAGGAGGTGGAGGCCCTGCGGCGGATGCTTCAAGAATTCTCCGATTTCGCTCGGATCCCTCCGCCCATGCCTTCGCCCTCCCGCGTATCGCAGCTTCTGGACGACCTCGAGACGCTCTACGGACGCGAGGTCAAAGCCGGCCGCCTGGTCGTGCGCCGGCCGGCTCAGGAGATCGCGTTCACGGCCGACGCGGGACAGATCCGCCAGGCTCTGATCAACCTCGTCAAGAACGGGCTGGAGGCGCTGAACGGTGACGGCCGCGTCACGGTCTCCGCGCACGCCCGCGCGGACGATTTGGCAATCGAGGTCACGGACACCGGGCCCGGGCTGAGCGAGGAGCAGAAGGCGAATCTCTTCGCGCCGGGATTCACGACGAAGGCGCAGGGCAGCGGGCTGGGGCTCACGATCGTGGAGCGCATCGTGAGCGACCACAGCGGAAGGATCGAGGTCGACGGCGGCCCAGGGCGCGGAACGACCTTCCGGATCCTGCTGCCCCTCTCGGGAGGCGCGCCCGCGTGACGATCCTCATCGTGGACGACGAGGCCAACATCCGCTCGACCCTCATGAGCGCGCTCGGCCGCGAGGGCTATCAGACGGATCAGGCGGCTTCGCTGGCGGAGGCTCGCGCGAAGCTCCGCGAGTCCTACGACTTCGTCCTCCTCGACGTGTGGTTCCCAGACGGCTCAGGCCTCGACCTCCTGGCCGAGGTCATGGCCAGCGACCCGGACACGGTCGCCATCATGATGTCGGGCCACGCGACCGTCGACGCCGCGGTCAAGGCCACCCGGCTCGGCGCCTTCGATTTCCTCGAGAAACCGATCTCGCTGGAGCGCCTCTTGATCCTGCTCCGGAACGCATCGGAGACGGCGGCGCTCAAGGCCGCGAACCGCCGCCTGGCCGGCCCCTGGACGCACGCGATCGTCGGTAGATCCGCCGCGGTCGGGAAGCTGCTCCGCGAGATCCAGCTCGCGGGATCGAGCGCGGCGCGGGTCCTGATCCAGGGAGAAAACGGCACCGGAAAGGAGCTCGTGGCGCGCGCGCTCCACGCGGCCGGGCCAAGGCGCGATCAGCCGTTCGTGGCGGTGAACTGCTCGGCGATCCCCGAGGAGCTGATCGAGTCCGAGCTCTTCGGACACGAGCGGGGCGCTTTCACCGGGGCCACCCAGTCGCGCCGGGGGCGCTTCGAGGAAGCGCACCACGGGACGCTCTTCCTGGACGAGATCGCGGACATGAGCGCTCGCGCGCAAACGAAGCTCCTGCGCGTCTTGCAGGAGGGGGAGATCAACCGTGTGGGAGGAGACCGCGCGATCAAGGTGGACGTGCGCGTGATCGCCGCGACGAATCAGGATCTGGCGGAGCGGGTCCGGGCCGAGCGGTTTCGGGAGGATCTCTACTTCCGTCTCGCCGTCGTGCCGATCACGGTTCCGCCCCTCCGGGAGCGTGTGGAGGACATCCCGCTCTTGGTCGAGCACTTCGCCGCGCAGATCGCGAAGGACGCCGGCGGCAAACCGAGATCGTTCAGCCCCGGCGCGGTCGAGCTGCTCCAGC
>JBGPHU010000149.1:0-6406 GCA_041484545.1 Candidatus Eiseniibacteriota bacterium
CCCCAGCGCAGCGTTCATGAAGCCGATGCAGCCTTCCGATATGCTCTCGGAGGTCATCGGGTCCAAGGCGATTCCCAGGACCGAGGTCACGAAGAAGCTTTGGGCCTACATCAAGAAGAACAAGCTTCAGGACAAGACCAAGAGAACGATGATCAACGCGGACGACAAACTGCGCGCCGTCTTCGGTGGGAAGCGCCAAGTGAGCATGTTCGAGATGACGAAGCTCGTCTCGAAGCATCTCAAGTAATCTCGAAGCCGCCTCGAAACACGTTCATCGAGACACCCCGTCGCCACCACGCGATGGGGTGTCTCGCTCTCCGGCGCGGATGAAGACCAAGACCTCTCCCATTTCTTTTCAGGAAGTCGTTCTCCTGGGCCTGCTCGCGCTCGTGCCGGTCGTCTTCTCGCGCGCGACGCAGGAGTGCTTCGAAATTCCCCAGAGCGCCCTCCTGGCCACAGGCGCCCTGCTGCTCCTCTGGCGGGCGCTTGGGGCGGAGCTGACGGCGGCGGCCCGTTCAGGCCCGGCCGGATACCTGGGCGCCGCGGGGGCGCGCCTCGGGCGCTGGGCGGCGCGCGACCCTCTGGGAGTCGGCGTGCTCTTGTTCCTCGCGTCGGCGGCGGCCTCAACCCTGGCCTCGCCGAATCCGGCGCAGAGCCTCCATGGGACCCCCGACAGCACGGCGGGGCTCGTGGTGGCGTTCTCCACGGCGATCGTCTATTTCACCGCGCGGGCCGTTTCGCGCGGCAATCCGGCGACACTCGCGCGCTGCGCCGGGGCTGCCGGGTTCGCGAGCGCCGTGACCGTCGCCTACGCCTTGATCCAGCTCGTGGGTCTCGACCCGCTCGTGTGGGGACGCACGGCGACCTACGAGGGGGACGTCCGGATTTTCGGAACGCTCGGCCATCCGAACATGCTCGGCGCCTATCTCGCCATGACGACTCCGCTCACAATCTGGCTCGCCACGCGCTCGAGAGGATCGGGAGGGCGAATCGGGTGGTCGCTGATCGCGTCGGCCTCGGTCGTCGTGATCGCCGCCACGCTCTCCCGCGGGGCGTGGATCGGGCTTCTGGCCGGCGCTCTGGCGTGGCTGGCCCTGAGCCTCCTCGCCAGGGGCCGATCCGGGGCGGCCCGCCCGGGCGGGGGACGATCGTCCTCGAAGGTCCCGGCCGCGATCGGGGTCTCGCTTCTGGCGGTCGCCGCCGCGACGCTCTTCTTCGCGCGCACATCCATGGGGCCTCACCTGGCGGAGCGCGTGAGTCAGATCGCGAGCATGAGCGCCCCCACGACCCAGTCGAGGCTCCTAATCTGGCGCGCCGGGATGCGCATGGCGGGCGATCATCCCTGGCTGGGCGTCGGGCTCGACGCTTTCGGCACCTTCTTCCCGCGGTACAGGACGGCTGAGTACTGGCGGATCGAGCTGGGAGGCACCCCCAACAAGGCTCACAACGAGGCGATCCAGATCCTCGCCACGCAAGGCGTCCTCGGAGGCGTGGCCGCCCTTCTCGTTCTGTTCTTCGTGGTCCTCGCGATCCGGAAGGGCATGGCACGTTCCGAGGGCGCGGCGCGGTCGGCCTCGATCGCGGCGGCCGCATCCCTCGTCGCGTTCGCGGTACAGGACCTGGCGAGCTTCACGGTCGTGGCGCTGGGGAGCCTCGCCGCCGCGGTCGCGGGCTGGCTCGCTTCCTCGGGAGCCGGGGCGTCCGAGCGCCGGGAGACCGGCCCCCGGTCCAGACGCGCCGGGGTTCCGCCATGGGCCATGGCGCTTGCCGGAGCGCCCGTCGCCGCGCTCTTCTTTCTTCTCGTCGTTCTCCCGGTCCGGGCGCAGATGGCGGAGAAGGTCGCCATCCGGGCGTCTGACGGGAGTCTCGAGCGCGCCGTAGCGCTCGAGCGGGCCGCCCGCTTTGCACCCTGGGACTCCCGCTACAAGAGCCTCCTCGGCTCCTCGCTCCTGGCCCAGGCGGGGCGGGAGCCGGGCCACGGGCGAGACCTGCTCCGGCGCGCCGCCCTTGCCGAGCGTTCGGCCATCGCGGTGGAACCGGAGAACGGCTATTACTATTCCAATTTGGGGCGCGTCGCGGCCGCGCAGGCGCTTCTCCACCCGCCCGACGCGACCGCGGCGGACGCGCGGCGCGCCTTCGCGCAAGCGATGGCGCGTGACTCCACGAACGCGGAGATCATGGACCAGGCTTCGCATGCGATGATCCAGCTCGGGCAGATCGAGGAGGCGCGCGCGGTCGCGCGACGCGCGGTGGCAGCCTATCCGGAGCTGGCGCAGCCCATGGCGGTTTTCGGGTACATTGCGCTCCTGGACCGACGCTGGGCCGACGCTGCCGACACACTCGAGCTGGCGACCAAGCGCCAGTGGTGGGGGGAGAAGTTCGCGCGCGCGACGACCTGGAGCAACCTGTCCGCGGCCTATCTCGCGCTGAATCGGAACGAGGACGCGCTGCGCGCGGCCGAAGAGGGCGTCGGGCTGGCCCCGTCCAGCGCGGACGCCCGGGCGAACCGGGAATTGGCCCTCGAGCGGCTCGGGAGGAAAGGTCCGTGATCCACGGAAAGCGAATCGTCGTCGTGCTCCCCGCGTACAACGCGGCCAAGACGCTGACCCAGACCTACGAGGAGCTGCCCCACGAGATCGTGGATCATGTGATCCTGGTCGACGACGCGAGCCAGGACGAGACCACGTCGCTCGCCCGCCGGCTCGGGATCACGACCTACGCGCACCCGCAGAACCTGGGATACGGGGGAAACCAGAAGACCTGCTACCGCGAGGCGCTCCGCGCCGGGGCCGACGTCGTGATCATGGTGCACCCCGATTATCAGTACACCCCGGCCCTGGTGACCGCGATGGCGTCCATGGTGGCGAAGGGGATCTATGACACCGTGCTCGGGTCGCGCATGCTGGGGACGAGCGCGCTCAAGGGCGGCATGCCCCGCTACAAGTACGTCGCGAACCGGATCCTGACCTTGATCGAGAACGTGGCGCTCCAGCGAAAGCTCTCCGAGTACCACACGGGCTATCGGGCCTTCAGCAAGAACGTCCTCGAGACGCTGCCGCTCGAGGAGAATTCCAACGATTTCGTGTTCGACAACGAGATGCTCGCGCAGATCGTGGCGTTCGATTTCAAGATCGGCGAGGTGAGCTGCCCCACGCGCTACTTCGGCGAAGCCTCGAGCATCTCGTTTCCGCGTGCGGTCCGTTACGGACTGGGCGTGCTCCTGGTCTGCGCCAAGTACCGTCTCCACCGGTGGGGTCTTCGGAGGTTCCGCATCTTCGAGCCCGAGGGCCGGAGGCTCGCCCCGGCCCCCGCGACCCCGCCCGCGGCCGTTCCGCCGGGCCCCTCGCGCGCGGACCGTTGAGCGCGAGCGCGCTGGTTGAGGTCGCCGCGTGCTCCTGTGGCTCGCGGGACATCGCTCCGGCGACGCGCGGATTCCGCCTCGCGGGGGTGCGCTTCGGGCTGAGGCGGTGCCGCGCCTGCGGACGGATGCTCCTCGACCCGCGTCCGGACTTGGGGGCGCTTCCGGAAGCTTACAGCGAGGCCTACTACGGCGCCGGCACCCGGAAGTTCGTGCCCGCGGTCGAGAGGGTCGTGGACCGGTTCCGCGACGGCCGCGCCCGCCTCGCCGCGCGGCTGCTCGCCTCGGGTGGAACGCCTGGATCCGGACGCGTGCTCGACATCGGCTGCGGCAGCGGTCAGTTCCTGGCGCGGCTCGCGCGGATGGGGTGCGAGTGCCACGGGACCGAGCTTTCCCCCGAGACGGGGGAGCGGGCCTCGAAGCTACCGGGGCTCAGGCTTCGGTTCGGCGAGCTCACGCCCCAAACCTACCCGGACCACTCCTTCGACCTCATCTCCATCTGGCACGTGCTGGAGCATCTCCCCGATCCGGATTCGGTGCTCCGTTTCTGCCGGGGCTGGCTCCGGGACGGGGGCGCGCTCCTGATCGCGGTTCCCAACATCGACTCCTGGCAGGCGCGGCTCTTCGGGGGCTCGTGGTTTCACGTCGATCCGCCGCGCCATCTCTACCACTTCAACCGGGGCTCGCTCACGGCCGCGCTTGGGAAGGCGGGCTTCCGGATCGAACGGATGCGAACGCTCTCGTGGGAGCAGAACCTCTACGGAATACTGCAGAGCGCCCTGAACGCGATGGGTTTTCCGCGCGATGAGTTCTACGAGGTCCTGAAGGGAAACCGGGCCATCACGGCCTCCTGGCGGCTCCCTCTCGAGGCCCTCCTCCTCGCGGCGCTCGCGCCCGCGGCGATTCTCCTGGCGGCGCTGGAGGGCGCCTTCGGCGCCGGCGGGACGCTGGAGTGTGTCGCGCGCCCCGCGGGGCCTCCGCCGCGGTGACGAGACGCCCGCGCGGCGGCGCCGGGGGCAGGGCGCCACGGGGCAGGTCCTCGGGGGCGCCCGGCGATCCGTCCTCCCGCGGGGCTGAGGCCCCTGTCGAGCGGACGCGGCTCCTTCTCGCGGGCGCTCTGGTCTTCGCCCTCGCGTGCGCGGTATTCGGCCCCACGGTGCGCTATTCCTTTCTCAACTGGGACGACAGCGTCTACGTCCTCGAGAATCCGTGGATCCGCGCCTTCACCTGGTCGAACGTGCGCGGGATCTTCGCCCATCCCTATTTCCAGAATTATCTCCCGCTCCACCTTCTCTCCTACATGGCGGACCACGCGCTCTGGGGGCTCCGGGCGGGTGGCTATCACCTGAGCTCCATCCTGATCCATGGCGTGAACAGTCTCCTCTGCCTCGCGGTCGTGCGCCGGATGAGCGGGAGTCCGGCCGTCGCCTTCGTCGCGGCGCTCCTCTTCGCCGTCCACCCGTGCCACGTGGAGGCGGTGGCGTGGGTCTCCAGCCGGAAGGAGCTGCTCTCGACCACCTTCATGCTCCTCTCCCTTTTCTTCTATCTCCGCGCGCGCACGAGGGGAACAGCGCTCCGCCCGATACCCTATGCCGCCTCGGTCGTATGGTTCCTCATGGCGATGCTCTCGAAGGTGAGCGTCGTTGTCCTGCCGGCGTTCCTGCTCCTTCTCGACGCCATGCCCGCGTCCGGCGGGGACCGGGCCCGCCCGCCGTTCCTTCGCGCGGTCGCGAGCAAGATCCCGTACGGGATCGTGGGCTTGGCTCTGATCCTCGTGAACTCGCGGGCGCAAGCCACGGCCAAAGCGGCCTATGCGCATGAGCCGCTCCTCTATCTGATGGTGAAGGGGCACGCGGTCTGGAACTACCTCGTCCTCCTGCTCGGGTTCGGTGGAAGTCCGGACTACGATCTGCCGAAGTTCGGAGGCAATGCCGCCAATGCGATCTTTCAGCTCGCCGGGTTGGCCGTGCTGCCTCTCGCGGCGTACCTGCTTCTCCGGCGGAAGCGGCGCCTCGAGTTCCTCGGCGTCTCCTGGGCGTTCCTCATGCTCCTTCCCGCGCTCGCCTTCCCGCTCGTGACCTACATGGCGGACCGCTATCTCTACGCGCCTTCCATCGGATTCTGCTGGGCGGGGGCGGCCGCCATCGTGGGTTTGGCCTCACCGTGGCGCGCGAGCGAGGGGGGAGCCCGGCGCGCGCCGCCGGTCCGATGGAAGACGGCGGTCGCGGCGGCCATCGTGGTTGCCGTGGCGGCGGGATTCGCGATCCGCACCCTTCAGTACTCGAAGGTGTGGAGGAATTCCGAGACCCTCTGGACCTATGCCATGACGAAGAGCAGCGACTATCGCGTGTTCAACAACCTGGCCCAGGTGCGGTCGCAGCAGAAACGGTGGGACGAAGCCGAGGCGCTGCTCTACCGCGGGACCGCGGTCGAGAACGTGACCTCCTACCAGGGCCTGGGGGTTCTCCACTACACCCTGGGGAAATACGACCAGGCGCTCCGTGAGACCGACCGCGCCATCGAGATCGAGACGAGAAAGAGGCGGGACCCAGCGGTCGCCGCCGAGCTGCGCTTCAACCGGGGCGCGATCCTCTGGTCGCTGGGAAAATCGGAGGCCGCGGTCGGCGAGTGGCGTGCGGCGCTGCTCATGAACCCGAAGCACGCGCAGGCCAGGGAGTGGCTGGGGATCGCCGCGGACTCCCTGAGGGCCTCTCCGGCGCCCGCCCCTCCCAGGCGCTAGATCCGCCGGCCCGCGGCGCTGGCCGCTTTGTGCTAGATTCCCGCCTTCGAATCCCGTCGCCGCAGTTCAACCGCACACGAGGGGGATGAAACGCATGAAAAGCCGCTCCGCACGGATCGCGCTCTCGGCCGTACTCGCTCTGGGTCTCTTCTCGGGCGCCGCCTTGGCGGGAGACAAGACCACGAAGACATCCAAGGGAACGAAGGAGAGCGAAGGAACGAAGGCCGTGGCCCCGAGCACGGGCACCCAGCACGACCAGATGATGGAGATGATGATGAAGGCCGCGATGCCCGGCCCGATGCACGAGC
>JBGPHU010000150.1:0-6287 GCA_041484545.1 Candidatus Eiseniibacteriota bacterium
CCGCAAGCATTAACGGGATGCGCAGGTCAACCGATCGCCCGTTCTCGGATGCGCCCGCGTCCCCCGCGCCCCCAAGCGGTGGTCATGAAGTTCGCCGCCTGGCAAGAGATCGCTCAGCGGTTCAAGACGTCGCTGCGCGCTCCGTGAAAAATCGGCATGACCTCCGCGATCTTCTCGGCTGGCACGCCCAGCTCCCGCAGGACGTCCTCGAAATGCCCCAGGAATGCGTCGAAAACGCTGTCGTCCAAGCCCTTGGATACCATGCGGCCGTGGCTCTGCCGCAGGGTTGGGCCGTGATAGTTGCTCGGACCGCCCAAAGCCATCGCCATGAAGGGCGAAATCCGCCTCTTCAGCCCCTCGATGTTGACTCCCTCGAAAAACGGGCTAGTGCGTGGGTCAGCGAGGACCTTCGGGTAGAACCGGTCTAACGCCGCTGTGACCGCGGCTGCACCGCCCAGATCATCGTAGAGCGACATGTGTCTACCTCCTGCAGTGACTTGCCGAAGAGCGCACCCGAAGCGGCCCATTCTGGGAGCACCCAGTCAACCTGTCAACGTCCGTGCCCACGCATGATGAATCCAGCGTTCCCCGAGGGAAATGCCCTCAAGTTGTTGGCCCAAGATGCCGATCTTTTCCGCATGAATCGTGCCCTTTCCATGGCCGTTGTCGCGGTCCTTCTCGCCTTCGCGGCTCCGCTCGCGGCGGACCCTGCCGACGACAGCCTTCCGGCGCCGCCGCCACCCCCGCCTCCGCAGATCACGTTCTTCAACGGGAGCGAGTGGGTCCCGCTCGCTCAGCACAGCATCTACGTGACGGGCGCCGGCGCGACGGTGTCCGGCACGGCCACCGCTACGCTCAAGTCGAAACTGGACGGGCCAAAGACCTACGTCGTGCTCGCGGGGACGACGAGCGAGGTGGCGCTCGCGAATCCCAAGCCGCGGTTCCGCATCGCGTCGGACCGGACGGGCGCGCACCGGGTCCAGCTCGCCCAGTTCGAGCCCGACGACACCGTCCGGAGCACCACGATCGAGCGAGTGAGAAACGGCGTCTTCTTCTCGAAGTCGGTGGATCTCGAGGTGATGGAGATCGCGGAAGGGCTCTGGGAGTTGAGGCCCACGAAATCGCTCCAGCCCGGGGAATACGGGCTCGCCACCACCGACACCGACCCGGTCGCCGACTTCACCGTCATCGAGAAGGGGTACTAGAAGCCCCCGTAAGCGGCACCTCGTAGCCCAGCCTCCCCCAGATCCACGCGCTCTCGAATCCAGCCTTCGCCCCCAAGAGCCCTCTGGCATTCTCCGGTCCAAAGGCGGAGAATCGGCGCGTTCCCTCCCACACCCTCGGACCGGTCGACGCCGGGAGCCTCGGCGTACCGGAGGCTGAAATGGATCGAGGTACCGGACCCGCCGCCCTGACGCTGGCACTTCTCCTCGTGGCGCCTGCCATCCCCCCGCGCGCCGCGGCGACACCCCCGGGGTATTTCGTGGATTCGACTCAGGTGGCCGAGGAGCTGCCCATCGATCGGGTGGTGGATGACGGCGATTTCACGCTGTCCATCCACCGCAGGTACGAAGACCCATTGGGCGCTCGTCTGCTCAACGTGGCCGAGGCGACCTACCCGCCCAGGGACCGCCTCGTCAGCCAGGCGATCGAGCGGGGAACCGAGGTCGGCTCCGACTCCGCGCGCACGTCACTCTGGTGGGTCGACGGGCTGGGCGTCTCGCGCGTCCCGTATGCCGTCACCGGGGGCGCCCTTCGGCACTATGCCGGCCTCACGGACAAATTCCGGTCGCACAACTTCTGGGGCGCATGGGACCACAATCTCTTCTGGACCGAGCTCCGCTACGACGCCTCGATTGCGTTCCGCGAGGAGTATTCTGTGCAGGACAGCACCTTCACGGACGTTTACGTCGCGGAGATGAATCTCGCGTGGGCCTTCGACGACGGCACGTTCGTTCCGACGTCCCTGGCGCATCGGATCGTCGTGCTGTCGATTGATGGAAAGGTGGTCTCTGTCGAAGGGGACGGAGACACCAAGGAGCAGGTGTACTTCTCTTCCCATCGAGGAATCGGGAATGTGCAGAATCTTGGGCGCTGAGATTCGCCGCCTTCTCGTGCCGCTCGCGCTCATCTGCGCGGCGCATGCGTTCGCCGCGCCTTCTGCTCCCGCCATGCCGCCGGGCTACTTCATCGACCCAGCGCAGGCGGCCGCGGCGCGCCCCGTGGACCGGGTCCTCGCGGACGGAGACTTCACGCTCGCCATCCACCGCCGTTACGCGAACCCGACCGAAGCGAATCTGCTGGCCATCGCCGAGGCTACGTATCCGCCGCGCGCGCGCCTCATCGACCGCGCCATCGCGATGGACACCCAGATTGGATCGGACTCCTCGCGCACGCCGCTCTGGTGGTGCGAGGGCATCGGCGTGGGGCGGGTTCCGTACGCGATCACCGCGGGCGCGCTCGCGTACTACTCGATGCTCACGGAGCATTTCCGGGAGCACGATTTCCGGGAAACGGGCGCGCAGAACCTCATCTGGGCCGATTTCTCCTACATGGCCTCGATCACGCCGCGGGACAACTATTACCTCGACGACCGGCTCATCGCGGACGTGTATATCGCCGATATGAACCTCTCCTGGTCCTTCGACGACGGCACATTCGTTCCCACGTCCACCGCTCACCGCATCGTCGTGCTCACGCGGGACGGAACCGTGATCGCAATCGAGGGGGACGGCGGGACGCAGGAGGACATGGCCATGTCCACGCGCCGCCGGCCCGAAAGTACCAAGGCGCGCTAGCTTCTTTCTAGCGGCCATGGCTGGACCCCCCAGGAACTTTCCTCGCGCACCGGCGGTATTGCGCAACGGAACCGCCGACGTCCTCACTCCGGACGCCCGCTCTGCGGACCCTCCCCTGGAGGATCCAGTGGCACCTCGGCATTGTTCTGTGGTGGCCGCTTTGGCCGTAGTCGCAGTCCTGACCTCTCAACCCAGTCGGGGCGGCGCCGTAAGCGGTCGGCACCAGCGCGCTCCTCGCGCATCCGCCAACGCGCAGGCTGAGACTCTCCGCCGTCCCGACTGGATATGGTGCAGCGTGCCTCTGAACTCCCTGGGGCAGACTCGCGCGCCGCTGCTCTGGGAGCACGTTCGGATGCAGTGGTACAACCCGACCGCGGCGAACGGGGGCGCGAGGGAGCGCGACTTCGATCCGACCCTGACGAACGCGGAAGGCGGTGGAATCGAGCGCACGGTGCTCGAGGTGAGTCTCCTCACTGACACCACCGGCGCTTTCATCCCGAGCGCCTGGGCAGGGCTGACGCATTCGATCTCGAGGTGGGGGGAGGATCTCTCGCTCACCAGAGCCGTGGAGATGTGGATCAACGATCGGACGCAGGATCACTCGCAGACGCACGCGAGAGTGCACCTCGATTTCGGGCGCATGAGCGAGGACGCCTTCTGGCAGACGGATTCTCTGCCGAACAACAGGCTGGATAGTGAAGACAGGAACTGCGACACGAAGCTCGACTACGGCGAGGACACTGGCCTCGACGGGGTCTTCGACCAGGACGAGCCGGGATACACGGGCCCGGGATCCGATCCGAGGGGGGACGATTTCGGCTATTCGAACGATCCCGCCAAGGCAAGCGACTACTCCAAGATCAACGGCACCGAGGGAAACGCCGGCATCGACACCGAGGACCTGGATCTGAACTGCAACCTCGACCTCGTAAACTCCTACTTCGAGGCTACCGTCGATCTCTCCGACACGGCCTACGTCGCGGTGGACGTCGCGCGCGACTACCCCGGCAATTCATACGTGGGGCCGGACAACGGTTGGCGATTGTTCCGGATCCCGGTCGCGGCGTTCATGGCGTACGGGACTCCCGACTGGTCGTCGATCAGACACGAACGCGTGTGGATCGACGGCATGACCGGTCCGACCAGGATTCAGATCGGAGGCATTCAGCTTATCCCGATACCGGCCTCCGAGCTGCCTTCCCGGGCGCAGATACGGGCAAGCCGCCCCAACCCGTTCAAGAGCGAGACGGTCATTCAGTTCGATCTCGCGTCCAGCGGCCCTGTCCGGCTCGCGATCTACGACATCAAGGGGAGGTTGGCCAAGGAGCTGCTGAAGGGCTATCTCCCTGCGGGCACGCACACGGCGACATGGTCGCTTCTGGGTAATACGGGACTGACAATCCCATCCGGGGTCTATTTCTGCCGTCTCGAGGCGGGCGGCAGTGTCTCGACGCGTCGAATCGTACTCGTGCGCTGATCGTTTGCCTCGTGCGCTGACCGGTGCCCGCGGCGCTCCAGCACCACCCTCAGTCCTTCCCGGCCAGCCACGCGTCGAACTGCCGGAAGTCGTAATCGCGGCCGAGGAAGTCGTGGACCATGTCCCGGGCCGGCCGCGTGCCGCCGGGGGCGAGCACGATGTCCCGATAGCGCGTCGCGATCGCGGGATTCAAGAGGTCCGCCTTGTCGAACGCGCTGAACATGTCCTTGGAGATCACGAGCGACCACATGTACGTGTAGTAGTAGGCCGAGTAGCCGTCTAAGTGGCCGAACGAGGTCTGCATGTGCGAGTCCGGCATGGGCGGCACCGGCGAGAAGCGCGGCTCCAGATTTGCGACCACGCGGTCGGTCACCACCTGATCCGGCGGCTTGTCGTAGATGTTCAGGGACACCGCCGCGTAGAACGCCTGCGTGGCCGTCGAGAGCGCGCGGCCGAAGGCGTCGGCGCGGCGCATCTTCTCCACCAGCTCGACCGGGATGGGCTGGCCGGTCTTGTAGTGCTTCGCGAACGTCTGGAGCACCTTGGGGTCCCACACCCACTCCTCCAGCATCTGGGACGGCGCCTCCACGAAGTCGCGCTCGGTCGCGGTGCCCGCCACCGGCTCCCACTGCCCCTGCCCGCCGAAGATCGCGTGGAGCAGATGTCCGAACTCGTGGAAGAAGGTCTGCACGTCGGAATGCTCCATGAGCCCGGGATCTCCCGGCTTCCCGCCTGGGAAGTTGCAGACGAGCGCGTGTTCGGGGAGCTGGAGCCCCTTCGTGCCCTGGCGGATGGTGAATTTCGCGGCATGGTTGTACTTCCCGGGCCGCGGATGCAGGTCGAAGTAGAAACGGCCGATGAGCTTCGGGCCCTCGTAGACCTCGTACGCCTCGACCGACGCGTCCCACACCGGCGCGTTCGCGATCCGGTTGTACGTGACGCCGAACATCTTCGAGGTGACGTCCAGCACGCCCTGCTTCACCTCGTCGAAGGGGAAATAGGGGCGCACTTCCTGAGGGTCGAAATCGAAATCGCGCTTCCGGATGAGCCGGCCGTAGTAGGAGACCTCCCACCGGCTCACCATCGTGGCCGAGGGGTCGTCTTCCTGCTTCCGCTTGAGATACACCGCGTACTCTTCCTGCGCGCGCTTCAGGGTCGTGTCGTTGAGGCGCGCGATGAAGTCGGCGGCGTTCTTCGTGGTCCCGATCATCTTGTCTTCCAGGATGTAGTCGGCCCACGTGTCGTAACCCAGGATCCGCGCGACCCGGTAGCGCTTGGCGAGCAGGGAATCGAGCACCGCGATGTTGGCCGGGTACGCCCGGTTCATCGTCTCGTGCATCAGCTTCTCTCGCACGGCTCCGCGCTTGGCGTAGCGGATGACCGGGGCGTAGTCCGGGGTCTCGATGCTGAGGGTCACCTTGCCGTCGGACCCCGGCTGATGCGCCTTCAGGAAATCCTCGGGCATTCCGTCCAGGTCGGCGGCGGTCACCTGGATCCTGCGGGAGTCCGTGCGGATGTTGCGGTCGAAGTCCTGCCCCGCCTTGACCAATTCCGCGTAGATGGCCGCGATGCTCCTCCGCGTGGGCTCGTCCTTGTCCACGCCCGCGCGGCGGAAATCACGGAGCGTGCGCATCATGAAATATTGCGTGGCCGGATCAGCCTTCGAGACGTCCACGCTCACCAGCGCGTCGTAGACCTCGCGGTTCAGGCTCAGGTCGTCGAGGAACTTGTTCGCGGCCTGCGAGATCGATTCCGCCTGAAAACGGAAGGCGGAATCCGGATGCACCGCCTCGAGGAGGTGCGCCTGGTAGGCGACATTCTCCCCGTGAGTCATGGCCTCGTTGAAGACGAGTGCGGTGTTTTGGACCGTACGGGGACCGGAAACCGCCAGCATGCGGTCGATCGCGCCCTGCGCCTGCGTCAGCTCCATCTCGGATTGCGCCCGGAACCGGCCCGCGTCGGGACGCCCGACGAAAAAGGGCGGGGACACCGCGGGCCTCGATCGCCGCGCC
>JBGPHU010000151.1:0-6281 GCA_041484545.1 Candidatus Eiseniibacteriota bacterium
AGACAGGCGCGTCGACCGTGGGCATGATTTCCTTTCGCTCCGCGCGAGGGCCCGTGTACACGATTCGGCCGGTGATCCATCCTCCGTTCACGACGGGAACCACCTTGTATGCGGCTGGAGGGGTGGGAGACGCGCCACCCGAAGCGATGAGAAGAACGACGAGCGCGAAAACTCTCTTCATGCAGTCCTCCGATCCGGATTTCCAAACGTCCAAGGTTGCGGTTGGAAGGTAGAGTCCTTGCTCCAGAAATACAAGGGAATGTCGTAGGACGCGTCCCACAACTCGATGGTGCGACAGGGGACGCTCGAGGATCGAGCTTGCCGTTGGAGGCTAGGCGCTTCTCGGCAGTAATATGGGGTTCTTCCTCTTTCCCGATCGAAATTCCGGCCCAAGGAGCCAGGCGCGGAGCGCGATGATGAGCGCGGGGAGCAGGAGGAGCGTGAGCAGCGCGCTCATCAGCATCATGGCGACGATGAAGGCCCCGACCGTGACGTAAGGCGTGAGCGGCGCGAACAGCATGACGGAGAAAGCGCCGGCGAAGAGAAGCGCGTTCCGAAGAATGCCGCGTCCCGGCCGCGCTGCGGTCCAGAGGAGCGCCTCGGTGACGGCGCTATCGTCGGCCCCGGCTCCGCCCGGCGCCTCGGCCCTCAGGCGCTCCCGGAACCGTCCGATGAAGTGGATCGAGAAGTCCACGGCCATGCCCAGGGAGAGACAGGAGAGAACCGCGATCGGCATGTCGAAGTCCTTCCCCGCCCAGCCGATCACCCCGTAGATGATGAGGACGGTGAGGAGGAGAGGGATGTACCCGACGACAGCCCACCGGAGCGAGCGGAAGTTCAGGACGAGAAGGACGAAGACGACCACGAGGGCGAGCAGAAATCCCCGCACCATGTCCCACAGGACTTCGTCGTTCCAGACGAGGTTGAAATACGCTGTTCCCGCGGGCGTGAACGTCAGGCCCGCGGGCGCGGAAGCCCGGACCTCCTTCAAGACTCCCAGGACCTGCCGCATCGCGCTCGCGTCCCACGATCTGAGCTGCACCGTCACGTTCGCCCTTTGGAGCGACGGATCCACGACGGCGTTGAGGTCGGAGGCACGTGCCGAGCCACTGAAGATGAACAGATACTGGCCGATCGCCTCCCCGTCCGGCGGAATGGTCTCCCACTTAGGGTCGTCCCCGTGGAGCACGCGGTTGATGCGTTTGATGTAATCGGTCATGGAGAAGGTCTTGCCGACAACGGGGAGACGCTCGAGGCGCTGCTGGAGCGTCTCGAGCGCCCTGAGACCTTCGGGGCTCTTGAAGAACTCCGGCTCCCGCGACGAAACCTCGATGTAGGCGACCGAGGTGCCCCCCAGCGCTCCATTGAGAATGCCGTCGGCCTGCCAGAGATCGCTCCGGTGCGGAAACCAATCGATCATGTTGTTATTGACCTTGATGCGGCTCGCTCCAACGCCGGCAAGCACCGCCAGAACGCACGCCGCCGCCAGGATGATGCGCGACCGGCGGGCGCCCGCTCCCGCAAGGCGACGAAGCGCCCGTTCCCCACGCTCGGCGCGGGGTTCCCCCGCCGACCTCGCGCCCGGGGCGGCGGTCCCCGCGATCCGTCCGATGGAGCGCTCCGGAAGCAGCGTGAGCACCGCTGGGATGAAACTGAAGCTGAGCACGCGGAGGACGATGGTCCCGAAGACGATGACGCCCCCGAAGATCCGCACGGGCACGATGCTCATGAGGAGCAGGACGCAGAACCCGGCCGCCGTGGCGAGCGCGGTGCCGCGAACCGGCCGACCGACGGCTTCCATGGTGGCCAGGACCGCGCTTCGCCGGTCCGGGGTCTCCCGCCGCCGGAAGGAGAACTCGTTGAAGATGTGAATACTGTCGGTGGCGATGGCCATGAGGAAGACGGGGCTCATGGAGCTCATGATGTGGACGGGGAGGCCGATCGCGGCGAGCGCCCCCATGCTCCACACGATCGCCACCGTCGCGACGGCCATCATGGAGCAGGCCAGCGCCACGCTGCGGAACATGCGGTAGATCGCCAGAAACATGATCGCGCCGGCGATGGGCGAGAAGAATCCCATCATCGTGAACATCTCGGCGCCGAAGGTGTCCCGGGCCACGGGATCGCCTGCCACGTAGTACCGCTCGCTGCCCCGCTCGCGCCGGGCGATCGCTCGGATCCGGTCGGCCACGGCCTTTCCGTTGGCCCCCCGCTCCAGAGGCACATAGATGGCAGCGGTCCTCCCGTCTCGCGACACCATCCGGTCGGCGAGGAGGCGGTTGCTCATCAAGGCCCGCCGGAGCGATTCCAGCTCCTCGGGCGTCCGCGGCGTGCTGGCCATGAGCGGGCCCACGACGATGACGCCTCCCTCGGAGGTCACGTTGGTGACCGAGGAGAACGCCGTGACGTCTTCGGCGGCAACACCCGGAATCGCGAGGATGGCCTGCGTTACCGCGCGGATCCTGTCAAGGGTGGCCGGGTTTAGCAGTCCACCTTCGTTTCGGATTCCGACGACGATCACGTCCTCGTAGAGGCCGAACGTCCGCTCGACCTCGGCGTTCTGCACGCGAACCAAGGACGTCGGCGGGAGCATGTTCTTGGGATTGGTGTCCGTGCGGATTCGCGGCAACGGCAGCAGGGCCAGGAGCGTCAGCAAAGCGGTCGCGACGAGAACGGTCCGCGGGCGGTCCACGGAGAACTGAACCAGGGAGAACGAACGCGGCCCGGCGATCATCGCCAACTCGGAAGCCGGTCCCGTAACCCGGCCATGTTACGGCAGCCACTCCCTCATTGGAATACGCAGATGCTCTTCCGAAAAATCCGTATCGTGCAGACCCACGTCGTACGCGACGGAATCCAGCGACATCTTCGTCCACCGGCCGGATGCGTTGCTCATCGAGCGCTCCATCAGCGTCGGATACCTCCGGCCCCGCTCCCTCCGACTGGGGATCTCAGCGATGCGTCCTCCGACGAATACCCTCGAGCGTTCTCCGCGGCTGTTCCAGAACTCCTGCCGCAGCGGGAGAAACGTGACCCGGTCGATCCACGTGGCGTAGCGGGTGAAGTCCTCGGTCTGCCTGGGCGTGCTCTCCACAAGGTAACAGTCATGCCCGCCGACACGCTCGTCTCGGACGAACCGGTGCTGGTCGGCGTCGACGTCACGCCCCGAGAATTCCTCGCGCACTAACTCGGATCCGAGGAAGCTCGAGCGCTCCGGCGCGCGTACCTGCATGACGCGCCCCGAAGCAGGGACGTAAATCCACCGCTCGTCGGCCGCCCCGACGTGTTTCCGGGTCATGCAGGACATGCGCCTCACGTCTCCGGGCTGCTGGAAGTAGAGCAGATATCTCTGTTCCCCGCCGGGGGCTTCGTTCCATCGGAGCACGGTCATGACGCGCAGGCGCTTCGGCTCCTCTCGGTAACCCATCTCGAGGACCATCCGGTAACGCGTATCGCTGCCGGCGTAGTAGTAGGCGAGATTCGAGCGCTCCATGATCCAGCGTGCATCGCTTCCAGCCGTGGTCGGCACGGCCCGACCCGCCTGGTCTCCTTCTCCCGAGCCGGCCGCGACCGCCGCCAGGACGCAGATCGCGACACCGAGGAGGCTCCCGAGAAACAGGCCGCCGCGTAGCCGGTACGCGCCCCTCATGACAGGATCACCTCCCTCGTCGCTCGTGACGGGGCCCTTCCGATTTCCGTGACGTTCGGGCCGCGGAGCGAGCGGATGAACTGCAGCAGACGGAGAAGATCCTGGAAGTTGCTCGCGAGACCCAGCGACACGCGCACCGCGCCGACCTCGATCCCGTGGTCGCCGCGAATCCGGGCGCGAAGCTCGTCGAAGTCCTTGGGTGATTCGCCGAGGAAATAATCCGCGATCGTCGCCGGATCGAGACCGAATGCCACCTCGCCGGCCCCGGGGTTGCAGAAGCAACCCGTGCGGAGGGAGATTCCGGCCTGGACCGCCAGCTCCTCGACCCTTCCGATGTCGAACGGGGCGCCGGCCGCGTCCAGGATGTTGAACGCGACGGTTCCGCCCCGCTCCCGCATGTCCAGGGGGCCGTGGATCCGCACGCACGGACGCCCGTTGGGGTGATGCAAACTGCGCAGGCGTTCGAGCAGCCAGCCCGTCAGCGAGCGGACCCGCTCATGGATCGTCTCGATCCCGATCGAGGAAAGATGATTCAAACCGATCTCCACGGCTGGCGCGCTCAGGTAGTTCAACGTGCCGTCCTCGTAGGCGGTGGCGTCGGCGGTAAGGCGATGGCCATCTGCTCCGACGGACGCGATTCGGACCGTGCCTCCCCCGAACCAGGGCCGTCTCAGCTTCGCGAACATCGTCCGCCGCATGAGCAGGCAGCCGACCCCGGTCGGGTAGCCGAACATCTTGTAGAACGAGATCGTGACGAAGTCGGGCTTCCAGCGACTCACGTCGAGCCGGTTTGTGGCGACGAACGCCGCCGCGTCGAGCAGGACGTCCCATCCGCTCGCGTGCGCCTCTTCGATGAGCTCCAGAGGATGCTGGACCCCCGAAAAGTTCGACTGCGCCGGGTAGGCGAAAAGGCCCTCGGGCTTGGCCCGGCCGCGCGGGCCAGCCAGGAGCTTGCCGAGGCGCGCGCGATCAACGCGCAGGTCGCGTGGGTTCAGAGGCGCATAGGAGATGCGCGCACCCTTGGCGCGCGCGAACTCGCGGATGCCGTTCACCGAATTGTGGTTGTCCACCGTGAGGAGGTATTGGTTCCCGACCCCGAACGGATAGGACTCGCCGGCAAGCTTGAGCGCACCGCTCGCGTTGGCCGTGAAGATCGCGAAGTATTCATCGGGCGATGCGTTCAGAAAGCGGAGCACCGCCGCGCGCGCCCGTTCCATGAGCCCGGTGGACGCGCGAGACGCTAGATTCTCAGAATGCGGGTTTCCGAAGACGCCCTTCTGGATCAGCTCGACGTGCTTGCGAGGGTGGGATTCGGCGTGGAGTCCCGCGCCCGCGTAGTCCAGATAAACGTGCCCCAGGCGGTCCAGGCGGCCGTATTCGACAGAGCGCAAGTCATCCAGTGCGGTGGTATTCGCGTACCTCGGGAACGCCCGGAGGAAGGCCGAGAAGGCAGAATCGAGATCCGCGGCGGCAGCGGCGTTTCGGACGCGCATAGGCGAGGGCTCCGCATCATGATCCGCCCGCGGCACCCGTCCCAACAATGGTCCTTTGGTAGTCTGGCGGCGCTGATGCTACTTTGGATGAATGGTCATGTCATCCCCCACCCTCCTGCGCTACTTCGCCCCCGCCTTGTCGCCCTCCGCGCCACCGCGCTTGTAACCCGGCGGGATCGGGTGAGCGATCTTGGTGCTGTCCGCGGCGAAGTTCATCTCCACGAAGGTGGGGCTCTTCACGTTGTGGCAATCAACGCACCGATCCTTGGTCGGAAGCACGAGACCGTAGTCCGCACCCTTGAGCGTTCCGTCGGTGATCCCCTTCATGGTCTTGCTCGCGATGTAGTCCTTGCCGGCGCCATGACAGGACTCGCATTGGACGCCGTCCGCCGCGGCGAAGGTCGCCGCGAAGTGATCCGCGGACTCGCCATATCCCGTCACGTGGCACTGGAGGCAATCCGGGGACTTCTGTGGGTCCGCGATCCCCCTCTTCTTCGCGATCCCTTTGGCCAGGTCGCCGGCGAGCGCCTCATATGCCTTGGCGTGCTTCGACGCGAGCCACTTCCCGTACTGGGCTCCTCCCTTCTCGGAGCTGTGGCACATCTTGCATTTCTTCACACCTACATACTGATGAACCGCCGTCGCTGGCGCCTTCTCCGCCGCGGCGCCGGTCGGCGCTTTCACGGCTGTCGCGGAGTCGGCCGGGGCTTTCACGGCTGTCGCGGAGTCGGTCGGCGCCGGCTCGGCCTGCGGCTCGGCTGCCGCCGCGATTCCCCACAAGGCCATCGTCAGCACGCCCGCGCCGATCATCGCTGCGATTCTCGTTCCTCGAAGTCTCATGGCCCGCCTCCGTGAAGTTTTCGATCACGCAAAGTCCGGTGTGCGATCGCCTGAGCCAACAATGGCTCGGGAGTGTCAACGTTAGCTGGATCCGGCCGGCCGCGACATGGGACTTATGGATACCGGGGGTGCCCCAGGAACCGCCTGTTGGACATAATCAGGGAGAGGGGTCTTCCGGATGCTCCACCCACACAACGTAGAGGCTATCCTGTGCCCTTTGAGAGCAGATAGTCGATCACGTCAGCGGCAGAATAGCGCGTTCGCCCAGCGAGGAAGACGGAGATCGACTTGAGATCCTC
>JBGPHU010000152.1:0-6272 GCA_041484545.1 Candidatus Eiseniibacteriota bacterium
CGCCAGCCGGAGATGACCGTGGTCCGGAACGAGTACGAGATCGGAGAGAACAATCCCTCGGTCGCGCTCTACAAGGCGGTGATCGGCTCGGCCATCCAGGCGCATCCCTACCACTGGGACACGATCGGCTACCGCTCGGACATCGAGGGCGTCTCGACCGAAAAGCTGAAGGAGCACTACAAGAACTTCTTCTGGCCGGACAACGCGGAAGGGATCCTGGTCGGAGATTTCGATCCAGCCGCAGCGCTTCGCGTGTTCGACCGGGAGTTCGGCTCCTTCAAGCGTTCCCCGAAGCCCATTCCGGCCGTCATCACGGTCGAGCCGCCGCAGGAGGGAGAGAGGCGGGCCGTGGTGCGCCGCCCCGGCCAGGTCGGCTTGGTCGAGATCGGGTACATGCGGCCGAACTCGCTCGACCCGGATTTCATCCCGCTCGACGTGCTCGCCACCATCCTCGGATCCGGGATCAACTCGCGCCTGTACCAGGGGCTGGTCGAGAAGGGGCTCGCCACCGACGCGAGCGCGAACAACTACACGCTGCGCGACCCCTTCCCCATTCTGTTCGACGCGACCGTGGCGCCGGGCGTGAGCCACCAGAAGGTGGAAGACGCGATGAAGGCCGCGCTCTACGAGGTCGCCCGGAAGGGCGTGACCCCGGAGGAGCTGGCGCGCGCCAAGAACCAGCTCGAGGTATCGGTGATCCGTGGGCGCGACGGCACCTATGAGCTGGCCTCCAGCTTGGGCGAAGCGGTCGCCTCGGCGAACTGGAAGTGGTTCGTACGCTACGTGGACACGATGAAGCGCGTGACGGTCACGGACGTCCAGCGGGTCGCGGCGGCGTATCTGATCCCCGACCACGCCACGGTCGGCTGGTTCATCCCGACCCATGCGGACGAGAAGAAGTCCCAGAAGAGCGCCGGAGCCGGCGGCTCGGTGGAGTCCTCCGCGTCGAGCGGCCATGCGGCTTCGGAGCCGGCGCACGTCACGTTCGCGCAGCGCACCCTTCACCGCGTGCTGGGCAACGGAATCACGCTCGACGTGCTCGCCAATCACGCGGTGCCGACCGTCGCGGTGCACGGGATCGTGCTCGCCGGCCGGATGTACGACCCGCCGGGAAAGCCCGCCGTTCCGGCGCTCACGGCCATGATGCTCGAGCGCGGCACCGCGACGCACGACAAGCGGGCGATCGCCGCGCGCCTCGACGGAGTCGGCGCGCAGATCCAGATATCGAGCGACGTATACGGCGCCACGATCCAGGGCTCCTCCCTGTCGCGCGACAGCGGCCTCCTTCTCTCGATTCTCGCGGACGAGATGAAGAATCCCGCTTTCGCGGACTCCGAGCTGAAGAAGGCCAAGGCCGAGATGAAGACCGGCGTCCTCCGGGCGTTCGACGACACGCGCCAGCGCGCGTTCGACCGCCTCACGCAGAACGCGTTCGTCGCGGGGCATCCCTTCCACGCGCCCTCGAAGGAGGAGATGCTGGGAAGCCTCGAGGCGGCCCGCGCCTCCGACCTCCGCGCGTTCCACAGGAGTCGGTACGTTGGGTCCTCGGTCTATCTCGCGATCGTCGGCGACGTGGATCCGGAACGGATTGCCGCGGTCGTGGATTCCCTGCTGGGCGGACTTCCGAAGGGAACGCTCCCGGCAATGGATCTCCCCCGCGCCTCGCCCGGGAATCCGGTGCACGAGGCGGTGGCGCTCAAGGGCAAGGCCAACATGGATCTCATGTTCGGAGCGGCCAGCGGGCTACGCCGCAAGGATCCCGACTACGAAGCTTGTCTCGTGGCCAACGCCGCTCTGGGACAAAGCTCCCTTTCGTCGCGGCTCGGGAAACGCGTGCGCGACACGGAAGGGCTCACCTACTCCATCTACTCGCGGTTCACGATGACCGATTTCCTGGACGGCGTCTGGCTCGCCGACATCGCGGTCGCCCCCAGCAATCTCGGCAAGGCCATGAAGTCGGCGCGCGAGGTGATCGAGGATTACTGCAAGAACGGCATCACCGAGGAAGAGGTCGCGACCCAGAAGAGCTTCTTCGCTGGCAATTATCAGGTGCAGCTCGCCACGAACGCCGGGATGGCTCAGTCGCTCGCCGTCGCCGAGAAGTTCGGCTACGGGCCGGCGTACCTGGACGAGTTCCCGGACCGCGTTCGCCGCGTCACGCGCGAGCAGGTGAACGCCGCAATCCGAGCGCACCTCGATCCCACGAAGCTGAGCGTCATCGTCGCGGGGGATCTGGACAAGTTTCCGGAGTAGTGCTTCGCGCCATCATCGGAAGGCCCGGACACTAATTGCCGCATGAACAGCCCTAGCGATTCCGAGCCCCCTCAGGCTCGGCTATCCTCATTCGCCGAACGGTACCTGCCTTTTCTTCCGCCGGCTGTCGCAGTCATCCTGACCCTTCCCGTCCTGGGTTTCACGTACCTCTGGGATGATTACAACTTCCTCACCAACGCGATGTTCTATCAGATCCATGACTGGTTTCCGGACCGCGTGGATCCGTTCTATCGGCCGATCTCTCGTGGTGTGTACTTCACCCTGTTGGACCTCGCAGGGCGGGATGGCGCGGCCGTTGGCCACTTCCTGAATCTCGGCTTTCTGCTCGTGATCATCTTTCTTCTGGGGTCATTTACCGCGAGCATCGCGGGGCGAAAGGCCGGTCTCCTCTCCGCGCTCCTCTTTGCGGGGCTCGGAGCTGCGCCTGCCTTAGTGGGATGGGTAAGTTGCGACCAAGACCTGCTCGCGATCCTATTCGTCCTGATCGCGTTGCGCTTCCGACTCGAACGGCGCAATGTCGCGGCGCTCGCCGCGACCGCCGCAGCCCTTTTCTCGAAGGAAACGACCCTTGCTGTAATCCCCGCGCTCGTCCTATTCGATTGGATCGGCAATCGCAAACCCTGCCGGATCTGGAAGACTGCTGGCGCCTACGCAGCGCTGATCGCCGTCTGGGGAGCGATTCACCCGGCGGCACGCATTCTAATCGGGCGCGGACTCAGGGGCGGAGCGACGGGATATGTCGGGCTGGTAGGTCCGGAGCGATGGCTCGCTCATATAGGAAAATACCTCCTAGCTATCTTCAACCTACCGGCGTACAACACCGTTCCGGAATGGCCGGTGTTCGGTGTCCTCCTGCTGGTCTTTACTCTCGTGATCGTGCGTTTGATCCTTCTAGCTCCGCGCCAGCAGGCGGACCATGAGGGTGAATCCCCTTGGCCCCGGTCACGCATCATGCTGCTCGGAGCATGCCTCGCTCTAGGCCCTCTGATTCTCACTTCGACCATGATTCGCGTCTGGGCATCGTACTACGCGGCCTTTCCGGCTCTCGGCACCTCCATGATTGCCGGGGTCCTTCTCGCGTCTCTGACGCTAAGGGGTCAGATGGCCCTGCTGGCGGTCTACTTTACTCTTGGGATGTGGACCCGCGGGGACGTCAACAACCCTAAGGAGATTACGGAGTCGAATTTCCGAGTGGTGAGTTCCGCTCTGCGCCAGGTGGAGTCTGGCTTCCGGAAACTGTATCCAACCTTTTCTTCCGGAACCCAGGTGGCGCTTTCGGTTCAGGCGCGAGGTCCCGGAGGGATCTACACGCATATGTATTCCTTCCAGGTGCTCCGGATCTGGTACCGGGACCGGTCCATCCGCACTGTGCGCCCCGAATCCAGGAGGCCCACGTCGGGCCCCGAGGTCGTGGCCGTGATCGCGCCGGACCGTGACGTTATCAACATCAACGTCGGAACGCTCTACGCCCGATCCGCCAGTGGTAGGGAGCCCGACTACAAGGTATGCGAGGGCGCGATTCGCGCATATGCAATGGGATTGGCGGGATCGGGAGAAACCGATGCCGCCGTACAGATCCTGCTCCATATGCCGGAGGTCAATCCGGGACTCAGGAGCGTCCACCGGCGGATGGCGACCATGTTTCTGCTGGCAGAGGGCAGAGAGCCGGAAGCCAAGGCAGTCATGGATTCAACCGTCGCACTCCCCCGAGGGATCGCAATAGCGGACGTCTGTGCCGTATTAGCCGAGCAGCCTCCGAATCGGACCTACGACGACGTGGCTTTGCGGGCATTCGCCATCGCCCCAGACGACATCGCCGCCATTCGCCAGATAATGAATTGGTTCGCCGAGAACAGGTATGAGGATGCGGGTCTTCGATTCGCGCGCCGCGTACAAGAACTCAATCCGGGAGACAGCGAGGCAGACGCCGTAGCCCGGAAGATGACGGCTCTGATCGACGAACGGAGAAGGGCTGCGCCGGCTGCTGCCTCGGTAGAGTGAGGTGAATCCTCGCGGCGACTCCCCGGGGCGCCGTGGGCACCGCAACCGCGAGTAGGAGTAAGGCGGCGCGGCGCCGACGCGTCGTCAGAGGACGGCTTGTGTCTCTTTGCATTGTCGCGCGGGGCGCTCGATCCCTTCCGGATCCTCGTGCCTCAGAAGATGGGCGCGATACGCCGTCTCCAGCGTGGAGCGCATCTCCGACCGGTAGCGGTCGCGGCTGAAGAGGAGCGCCTGGCGCCGGAGCGCAACCGGGTCGAACCGCCGGCGCCCGACCTCCCGCATCGCCTCCGCAAGGGCCTCCTCCGTCGGCTCGCGGTAGAGGACACCGGTGTCCGGCGTCACGGTCTCGAGCGCGCCGCCCTTCGCGAGCGCCACGGCCGGACGTCCGCACGCGAGCGCCTCGAGGGGCGCGATCCCGAAATCCTCCTCGTGCGCCTGAATCAGCGCGCGGCATCCGCGGTAGGCATCGCGCAGCGCCTCCATCGAGACCCACTCGTCGAAGCGAACGGTCGGTCCCGCGATCGACCGAAGCCGTTTCAGGTCCGGGCCCGATCCGATGACGCGGAGCTTGGCCCCCAGACGGTTCGCCGCGCGGATCGTGAGGTCCACGCCCTTGTAGGGCACGAGCGCCGAGACGGTGAGAAACGGCGCGTCCTCGGCTGCGGAATCGGCGCCCGTGGCGCCCGTGGCGCCCGTGCCGCCCGTGGCACCCTCGTGCCGCGCGGACGCCGCCGGGCCCGGCGTGAAGAACTCGGTATCCACCGGCGGATACACCACGAGCGCGGGACGCCGGTAGTGCTTGCGGATCCGGTCCCGGATGTTGAACGAGTTCCCGATGAACAGGTCGACCCGGTCGGAGCTGATCCTGTCCCAGAGCCTGAACCGATGCGCGATGGGCGGCCCGATGAGACGCTCCAGAAGACCCGCGCGGCTCGGCGCGAAATACTCGGAGGCAAGATCCCAGAAATAACGCACCGGCGTGTTGCAGTAGCTCACGTGGAGCGTATCGGCGCGTGTGATCACGCCCTTGGCCGCGCAGTGGCTGATCGATACCACCAGGTCGTAGGCGCTCAGGTCGAAGGATTCGATCGCCTTCGGGTAGGAGGCGATGTGCCAGCGATAGCGGCTGCGGCCGAACGGAAGCTTCGCGATCCACGACTCGTGAATGGGATGCGATTCGATGGCGGGCGAGAGCCGCCCCTTCCAGTACACAAGCGTATAGATGGGCGCGCCCGGAAACATCTCGCAGAGGACATCGAGACATTTCTCGCCGCCGCGCATTCCGGTGAGCCAGTCGTGCACCAGCGCGACTCGGAGCGAATCGAGCGATCGTGGAGGAGGTGCCGGGGCCGGAGCGCTCACGAGGTCGTGGCTGGAGATTCGGCTTCGAGACGGTCCGCGGCATGACGCAGGCGCTCGACGGTCCGGTCGCGACCCAGGAGCAGGATGACGTCGAAGATGCCTGGGCTCACCTTCTTCCCGGTCAGCGCGATCCGCGCGGGCATGATCACCTCGCCCGCCTTGACCGCTTCCGAGGCCGCGACGCCCCGCGTCGCCTTCTCGATGGCGTCGTGCTCGAACGGCTCAACCTCGGCCAGCGCCGTGGCCAGCTTCTTCATCCGCGCGGCCGCGAACGGCTTCGCGAGCAGCTCGGCCCAGGGCAACGCCTCCGGCTCGACCTGGTCCACGTAGAGATATCCCGCGTACTCGAGGAACCGCCCCGGCCGCTTCAGGCGATCCCCGACCGCCTCCACGGCGCGCTCGAGGAAGGCGCGGTCGCGCAGCGCCGATTCGGGCAGTGCGCGCGATTCGCGAAGATGCGCCTCCACCATGTCCGCGCGAACCGGGAGCGGAAGGGCGCGAAAGTACTCGCCGTTCATCCAGTCCAGCTTCTCGTAGTTGAAGATCGCGGGATTCTTGGAGACCCGGTCGAGCGTGAACACCTCCGCCAGCTCGTCCATCGTGAACATCTCGCGCTCGCCGTCGAATGCCCAGCC
>JBGPHU010000153.1:0-6231 GCA_041484545.1 Candidatus Eiseniibacteriota bacterium
AATTCCGAAGAACAGAGCCGCGATCGCGGCCATCGCGTTCTGGCCGGTGAGCAGGAAGACGAACCCGAAGACCGCGAGCGTGACGATCACGTGGAGGGCCACGTTCTCGACGTGGTAGCCCTGCGGATCCAGCTTCCAGAAGTGATAGTCCACGGCGAACGACGCCATGGTCAGTGGATGATAGTTCCCTTCCACGAACGTGGAGAACAGGGTCCGGATACCGGCGGGAGACAGGTCATGGATCAGGGGCTGGTCCGTTGCGTAGAACGGATCGTCCCAGTCCGTGAATCCGTTGTGGATCGCGGGCAGGAACGCGTATGCGGTGACGAGGGCGACGAGGATCGGAAGCCACCACGCGACGCGACGCCGCGGTTGGGCGCTATGGCGCTGCTGGGCGCTGCGCTGCTGGGCCGGCCGGCGGTTGCCTGTTCGGGCCATGAGGCGGCAGCATATCGCATCCGGGAGGCTCTGCGCACAGCGCCCGGGCCAAGGGATGGCTCGGTCACGTTCGCTTCGAAAAAATGGCGGGGCCGACGGGACTCGAACCCGCGACCTCCTGCGTGACAGGCAGGCGTTCTAACCGACTGAACTACGACCCCACCGAGGCAAGTCTTATGCAGAAGCGGGAAGTTTAACGCGCCCCGGCGAGCCCGGTCAACGGCATTAGGCGCCGCCTGCGCGATGAGTCGGGGGGCGGCTAGATCCGCGTGAGGACCGTCGATTTGTAGTAGTGGCCGAGGATTTCGCGGTAATCCATCCCGGCCCGGGCCATGCCCATGGCTCCCCACTGGCACATCCCGATGCCATGCCCGTTCCCGGCGCCGGTGGCGATGACCTTGGTCGCACGGCCGTCATCGTCGCGAACGACCCCGATCTTGAAGAAGCTGCTCCGGAGAATCGCGGCGGTGCCGGGCCTTCGAAGAACCCAGCGGGTGCGGTCGCCGTGGAAGACGAGGCTGCCCGAGCTTGTGCTCACCGCGAGATCGAGCACGCGCCCGCACCGCGACCGCTTGTCCACCCGGACGTCGAGGAGGTCGCCGCCGAGCGAAGCGGCGGCGGGGTTCTCCACGGCGCCGTACTGGCGGAGGACGGCCAGGAAGGCGTCCGCGTCCCATTCCTCGCGCCATCGGAAGTTCGAGGAGAGAGCGCAATAGGATTGCGTGCCGGGCCCCGAGTCGTCCCGGACGCTCCGGAGATAGGCCGTCCAGTCCCAGGGCCACACATCCTCGACATTGGCCGTCCTGCCGCCGCACGCGGAGGAATAGAGCGCCCGGATGGGCTGCCCGTCCGATATCAGCACCTCGCCGCGGGTGGACTGGACCGCGCGGTCGCTCTGGGGGTTCTCCCGCGTGATCCCGGCGTAGACCTGATCCTCGACCGAGGCATAGAGATCGAAGCCCAGCTCCGCGCGGCGGCCCAGGTAGGCCACCGTGTAGGAGCGCGCCGCCACGGCCTGGGCCTTGACGGCCGCGAAGTCCGACTCGGGGGGAGTGCCGATCTCGTTCGGGAGGACGCTCGCCAAGTATTCCTCGAGCCCGACGACGTTGACCAGGGTGAGCCCTTCGGGATAGGACGCGTGCACGCGGAAAGTCCCCCGGTACCAGTTCCCGCTCCAGCCCGAGTACCCTTGCGAGTCCGGAACCAGCTCGAGCGTATCGCCGACCCCGCCGGACCAGACCGGCTCGGATTCACCATCCCGGAACACGTTTATCGCGCCGGCGCCGCCACGGATGACCGCGATACGGTCCCCCGAGTCCCCTCCGGCGATCTTCTTCCCGTTGAGGAGCCGGAGGGTCCAATCGCGCGAGCCGGCGATCTTGAGCCGCGGGGCCGCTATCGCGAGCCCGATCCGGATCGAGGACGCCGAGCGCCAGCCATCGGAGGGCGGCGCCGCGGCGCGGGCCGGGGGGCGCGCGCCTGGCGCCGGGGCGCCCGTTGGGCCCGGACGGACCGGGGGCTCCATGCGCCGGGACCCCGCGCACCCCGCGAGCGCGGCCAGCGCGGCCAGCGCGGCGCAGGCGAGAAGAAGGGGGCCATGAACGCGGAGGGCGGGGATAAGACCCCCGCTATCGCTTCGGGAAAGGCGACGGCGTGACCGAGCCAAGCACGACCTCCTTGCGGGCGCCGGTGGCAGAGGGCACGTTGCCCGGCCGCCCCGATATCGATTCGAACGCAAGAAACGCGAACGCCATCGCCTCCTTGGCTCCCACGGGCACCCCCAGGTGCTCCGTGGTGAGCACGCGCGATCCCGGCAGGGCCTTCCCGATGGCATGGAGGAGCGTCAGGTTCTTGGCCCCGCCTCCCGAGACCAGCACCTCGTCGGGCTTACGGCTCTCCGAAAGGGCCACGCCGCGCGCGACCGCGCCCGCCGTGATCTCGACCGCGGTCCGGAGACGATCCGCGAGGGAGAGCCGCGTCGTGCGGGCGAGGAACCGCTCGAGGTAGGCGGCGCCGAACTCCTCGCGCCCCGCGCTCTTGGGGGGACGGCGCGCGATGAAGGGGTCGGCCAGGAATTCCGACACCACCTCCTTGTCGGCGCGGCCGCGGGCGGCCTCGGCGCCTTCGTCATCGTAGCGCGCGCCCGCGGGGCCGAGGGAGCCCATGATCGCGTCGAGCAGCATGTTCCCCGCGCCGCAGTCGAACGCCACGATGTCCTCCACCTGGGCATTGGGCTTGAGCCTCGTGAGATTGGCGATGCCGCCGAGATTCAGGAGCACGCGGTCGCTCACGTCGGACACGAACTGGTGCAGGTCGAATCTCGGGACGAGCGGCGCTCCCTCCCCTCCCTCGAGGACGTCGGCCATGCGGAAGTTGGACACGACGCGGCAGGAGAGCGTGCGCGCCACGGCTGTCGGCTCGCCGATCTGGATCGAGAGCGCCACGCCCGAGCGTTTTCCCTGCGGATCGTGGAACACGGTCTGCCCGTGCATGCCCACGACCTCGGGCGCGGACCCCCGCGCTTCAGGCGCCTGGAGCGCATCGCGCGCGGTCAGGGCGGCGTGCTGGCCCAGCTCCACGTGGAGCGCCAGGAGGTCGCGCATGGGGAGCGTGCCCTCCTGCGCGAGGAGCACGCGATCGCGGAGCATGGGAGAGAAGGGCCGGTGCCGCCATGCGATGAGCCGGGACCGCCGGGGAGCGAGCCCGCGCTCGATCGCGACGAGCGCCGCGTCCGCGCCGTCGGCCGACGTGCCGCTCATGATCCCGATCGCGCAGGCGGATCCCACGACGTCGGTCCGGCTCATCGCACGCTCCCGCCCGGCCGTCGCCCGCCGCCCCGCGGCGCCGTCATCGCCCGCTCCCTTGCAGGAGGCCGTCGACGATCTGCCGCTGGAAGATCACGAACGCCAGGAGCACGGGCACCGTGGCGAGGGTGGATCCCGCGAGGAGCGCGCCCCAGTCCACGCTGTGCTCCGACTGAGCGAAGAGCGCCAGCCCGACCGGCAGGGTGCGCATGGATTCCGAGGTCGTGAGGACGAGCGGGTGCAGGAACGCGTTCCACGTGGTCAGGAACCCGTTCACGCCCACGACCGCGAGCCCGGGCCCCGAGAGCGGCAGAATGATCCGCCAGAAGGTCGCCGCCGGACTCAGGCCGTCGGTTCGGGCCGCCTCCTCCAGCTCGGGAGAGAGCGTCTGGTAGTAGTGCGCCATGAAGAGCACCCCAAATGGATCGGCCAGGTGCGGGAGGATGAGCCCCGGGTAGGTGTCGAGGAGCCCCAGGCGGGCGAAGAGCAGGTAGAGCGGCACCAGGGTCACCTGGCGCGGGAGGATCAGGAACGCGGTCGCGAGCCCCAGGAAAACGCCCTTCGCCGCGAATCGCCCTCGCGCGAGCGCGTGCCCCGCGGCGGCGCACAACAAGATTTGGAGGGGCACCGCGATGCCGGTCACGAGGAGCGAGTTCAGGGCGAAGCGGCCCATCCCGTTGCCGGACTCGAGTGCCTTGTAGTGATCGAGCGTGAATCCCCCGCTCCACCAGTCGGACGGAGCGATCGGAAGCGAGTTCCCCACGCCGAGGGAGACCCGCGCCATGTAGAGGAGCGGCGCGATCGAGACCAGCGCGACCGCGGAGAGCCAGAGCGCCGGGCGATTCATGCCGCGCGGGCCTCGACCGGCGCGGACGCGCGCGGGCGCGGGAGCGCGGACGCCTCGACGGGCGCGCGACCGATGAGCCGCCGCTGCACCAGGAGGATGAGCCCGACCAGGAAGAGCAGGATATAAGCGATGGCGCAGGCGTAGCCCATCTCGAAGTGATAGAACGCGCGCTCGTAGAGGTGATAGACGAGGGTGAGCGTGCTGTCCAGCGGCCCGCCTCGGGTGAGCACGAACACCTCGATGAAGATCTGGAAGGAACGGATGGTGTTGAGCAGCACGACGAAGAGGAGCACGGGTCTCACGTGGGGGAGCACGATCCTCCGCTCGATCTGAAGCCCGCGCATTCCCTCGAGCCGCGCGGCCTCGAGCTGCTCCGGAGGGAGCGTCTTTCGTCCGGCGAGAATCAGGATCGCGTAGTAGCCCACGCTCGCCCAGACGTCCATCGCCATGATCGAGGGGAGCGCCAGGTGCGGGTCTTGCAGCCAATGGAGGGGCTGAAGACCGAGCCCCGCGAGCCAGCCGTTCAGAAGCCCCTGCTCCGCGTAGAGCGACTTGAAGACGAGCGAGATCACCACCATCGAGAGCGTCGCCGGGAAAAAGATCGCGGCGCGGAAGAAAGCCTCGCCGCGGCGCAGGCGGCTCAGGAGCGCGGCCACGACATAGGCGAGCGCCAGCGTCACGGGGAGCGTGCCCACGACGAAGATCGCGGTGGTCCGGAGCGCGTGCCAGAACGCGGGCGATCCCAGCGCGCGCGCGTAGTTGGAAAGCCCGATCCAGCGCGTGAGGTCGGGGCGAAGCGGGTTCATGTCGTAGAAGCTGAGGAGGAGCGCGGCCAGGAGCGGTAGCAGCCCGAACACGGCGAAGCAGAGCGACCACGGTAGGAGTCCCGCGAGCGAGCGGCCTCTCATGGTTTGGGCCGGAGCAGAGCCGTAATCCGCGCGTCCGCCGATCGCAGCGCCGCCTCCGCGGATTTCTTGCCGTAGATCGCCTCCTCCAGCTCCGCGTTCAGGATCTCCTCGATGTCGACCCAGCGCGGATGGACCGGCGGAGCGACCGCCGTCTGAAGCTGCTGCACGAAGACCTTGTCGCGCGGGTGGGAGACGAAGTAGGTGTCCTGCTCGGCGGCGACCGCGGCGGGAAACGCGTTCCCGGTCGCGACGTAGAGCGGCATCGCGTTCTCCTCGCGCACGAGGAACCGCGCCAGCATGAGCGCGCCGGCCTTCTCCTTCGACCCGCGGAAGATCCCGAGCGCCTCGGCCCCCGCGAAGGAGGCCGGCGTGCCCTTCCCCACCGCGGGGCGCGGCATCAGCGCTACCTCGAAATGGAGGTCCGGCGCGGAAGCGGGCAGCTTCCGGAGCATCCACGGGCCCGAGATCGTGAAGCCGAGCCTACCCCGCGTGAAGGCCTCGTCCAGCATCTCCTGCCGGTCGAGGAGCGAGTGGGACTTCAGACTCAGGAAGAACCGGAGCGCCTCGATGTTCTCTGGGCTGGCGACGACGCTCCGCGTGAGCGTGGAATCCAGGATTTCGCCGCCGTTCCCCCACGCGAACGGCATGAACTTCTTGAAGAGGACCTCGCGCTCGCCCGAGTTCATGCCGAAGCCCCTGACGCCCGCGCCGAGCGCGTCGACGCGTTGGACGGCGTTCGCCAACTCGGCCCAGGTCGCGGGCGGATGCTCGGGCGAGAGCCCCGCGCGCTTCATGAGGTCTACGTTCGCGTAGAGCGCCCGAGTCCCGAGCATCCAGGGGATGGCGTACGCGCGCCCGCGGTATTCCGCCACGGACCAGCCCCGGAGCGCTGGCTTTAGATCCGGAATGCTATCCGTGAGGTCGATCAGCGTGCTGTCGGCGACGAGCCCGGGCAGAAAGGTCGAGCCGATCTCGGCCAGGTCGGGCGGACGACCGGCGGCGACCGCCGCGACGATCTTCTCGCGGCCGCTCTGCCAGGTGAGCTGCTCGACCTGGACGTCGATGTCGGGATGCTCGCGCTTGAAGCGGTCGAGAACAGGTTGGATGGCGGTGAGCGGGGAGAACTGCCAGAAGACGACGGTGCGCTTCGTGGTGGCGCTCCGGCCGCAGCCGCCCGCCACGAGGGCGAGGGTGAGCGCCGCAGCGCCGAGCGCGCCGGCACGCGCAGCCGCCG
>JBGPHU010000154.1:0-6222 GCA_041484545.1 Candidatus Eiseniibacteriota bacterium
CCCACGGGACGGGAAAGGCGCCGGATTCGAGGCTCGAAGAGCTGGTCCGACGCCACTTCGATCTCAGGCCCGCCGCCATCATCAGGCACCTCGATCTCCGGAAGCCCATTTATCGGAAAACCGCCGCCTACGGCCACTTTGGACGCGAGAACGAAGGCTTCCGCTGGGAGCTGCTCGACCGCGTGGAGGATTTGAAGCGTGACGCCTAGCCAAACCGCGACCATGAGCGCCCAAGGGCACGTCAAGGACCCCAAGCTCGCCGAGGCGGGCGTGAACCGGATCGAGTGGGCCGAGCGCGAGATGCCGGTGCTCCGCCAGATCCGCGCCCGTTTCGAGCGGGAGCGCCCCCTCAAAGGCAAACGGCTCGCCGCCTGTCTCCACGTCACCACCGAGACGGCGAACCTCATGCTGACGTTGAAGGCGGGGGGCGCCGAAATCGCGCTCTGCGCCAGCAATCCGCTCTCCACGCAGGACGAGGTGGCGGCGGCGCTCGTGCACCGCTACGGCATCGCGACCTTCGCGATCAAGGGCGAGGACTCGGACACCTACTACAACCACATCGGCGCCGTGATCGACCTGAAGCCCGAGTTCACGATGGACGACGGCGCCGACCTGGTCACCGTGCTGCACACGAAGCGGGGCGACGCGATCGGAGGCGTGATCGCGGGCACCGAGGAGACGACCACCGGCGTGATCCGGCTCCGCAGCATGGCGCGCGAGGGCGCGCTCCAGTATCCCATCCTCGCGGTCAACGACGCGAAGACGAAGCACCTCTTCGACAACCGCTACGGCACCGGACAGAGCACGATCGACGGCATCCTGCGCGCCACCAACCGGCTCCTAGCCGGCTCGACGTTCGTGGTGCTGGGCTACGGCTGGTGCGGCCGCGGCGTGGCCTCCCGCGCGCGGGGCATGGGGGCGCACGTGATCGTGACCGAGGTCGACCCGCTTCCCGCGCTCGAGGCGGTGATGGACGGGTTCCAGGTCATGCCCGCTCCCGAGGCCGTCCGCCAGGGAGACGTGTTCGTGACGGTCACCGGCAACATCCACGTGCTGGCGCTCGACCACTTCCGCTCGATGAAGGATGGAGCGATCGTGGCGAACTCGGGGCACTTCAACGTGGAATTGGACCTGGACGCGTTGCGGAAGGAAGCGAAGTCGGTGCGCACCGTGCGTCCCTTCGTCGAGGAGTACACGCTCCCTCAGGGGAAGCAGATCTTCGTGCTCGGGGAGGGCCGCCTCATCAATCTCGCCGCGGCCGAGGGGCATCCGGCCGCCGTGATGGATAAGAGCTTCGCGAACCAGGCGCTCGGCGTGGAATATCTGCTCTCGCATGCGCGCGAGCTCAAGCCGAACGTCTATCCCATCCCGAAGGCGCTGGATCAGGAGATCGCCCGGCTCAAGCTGGAGGCGCTCGGCGTTCGAATCGACACGCTGACTCCCGAGCAGAGCGCGTATCTCGCTTCCTGGCAGCAGGGGACCTGAGCCAGGTATGTGGCCCCTGGGCCGGCTCTCGGTCCGCCGGAAGTTCCAAATCCTGGGACTTTGTCTTCTCTGCTTCGGGGCCTTCCTGGCGCTCGCGCTGATCACGCGGGACGCGCGCGACCAGACGGTCGAGCTTCTCGGCAGCAGCGCCGTCCGGAACCAGGGCGGCGTGCTGGGAGCGCTCCTCTCGGGCAGCCTCGTCTCGCTGCTGGGGATCGCCGGCGCCTGGGCCGCTCCGCTCACGCTTGTCGCGTGGGGCCTAAACCGCCTCCGGCTCAGGCCCGCGCTGGAAACGGGCATCCGCACCGCGCTCGGCGCGATCGGCCTTCTCTTCCTTCTCGGCTTTCTCCACCTCATCACATCGGGAAACCGCGCGCTGTCCGGCGGGGCGGGCGAGTTCGTCGCGATGACCGCCGCGAGGCTCCTGGGCAAGATCGGCGGCGAGCTGGTGCTCGGCACCGCGATCGTCGTCGTCGGGGTCATCGCGTTCGAGATCGGATCCTCGCAACGCATGCGCCAGGCGGTCCAGGCGGCGCTGGCGTTCCTGGTCGCGCCGTTCCAGGGCAAGAACCCGGGAGCCAAGCCGCGCGCGGTGGTCGGCGCGGATCAGGTCGAGGCCTTGGCCCCGCCGCTCAAGGGACGCAAGGCGCCGGCGGTGGAGGAGGAGGAGATCGCGAGCGCCTACGAGCCGGAGACCGAGAGACCCAGACCGCCGTCGCGGCCCCGCATCGTATCCCGCCGCGAGGGTGACGCGCGGGGAGAGCCGCTGAGCATTCCGTTCCCGCCTCCGCCGGCGCGAACGCAGGCGGCCGCGGCGTCGGCGGCTAGCGTCGCCGCGGGAGCGAAGGGCGCATCGGGCGCGGGGATCCCTGTGGAAGCGGGGCTCAAGCTCGGCCCGGTGGCGGCGCCCGAGATGGAGCTTCCCGGAATCGACCTTCTCGACCGTCACGAGACGAAGCGGCAGGCGATCGACGAAAAGGAGCTGCTCGAGCTGTCGCGCGTGCTCGAGCGGACCCTCGCCGATTTCGACGTCGAGGGAAAGGTCTCGGAAGTGCACCCCGGTCCGGTGATCACGCTCTTCGAATACGAGCCGGCGCCCGGAATGAAGGTGAATCAGATCCTCAATCGCCAGGACGATCTCGCGCTCGCCCTGAGGGCGCAGCGGATCCGCATCGTGGCGCCGATCCCGGGAAAAGCCGCGGTCGGGATCGAGATCCCCAACCGCGTCAAGGCGACCGTGTCGCTGCGCGAAATCATCTCCTCTCCCGCCTTCCAGGATTCGGCCGACGCGCTGCCGCTGGCGCTCGGGAAGGACGTGGCGGGCGTGCCCTTCGCGACCTCGCTCGAGCGGATGCCCCATCTTCTCATCGCGGGCGCCACCGGGTCGGGCAAGAGCGTCTGCATCAACACGCTGATCATGAGCCTTCTCTTCACCAAGACCCCCGCGGAGCTGCGGTTCATCCTGATCGACCCCAAGATGCTCGAGCTGACGCCCTTCAACGGGATCCCGCACCTGCGCATGCCGGTCGTGACGGATCCGAAGAAGGCGGCGCAGGCCCTTCGTTTCTGCGTCAAGGAGATGGAGCGGCGGTATCAGATGCTCGCGAAGCGCGGCGCCCGGAACATCGAGGCCTACAACCGTCTCAACCTGGATCCCTCCCGGTCGGAGGAGCCGAAGCTTCCATACCTGGTGGTCGTGGTGGACGAGCTCGCGGACCTGATGGCGCTGCTTCCGACCGAGATCGAAGAGCCGGTCGGGCGGCTGGCGCAGATGGCGCGGGCCGTCGGCATCCATCTGATCCTGGCGACGCAGCGCCCATCCGTGGACGTCATCACGGGAATGATCAAGGCGAATTTCCCCTCGAGGATCGCGTTCCAGGTCGCGAGCCGAACCGACTCGCGCGTGATCCTCGACATGAACGGCGCCGAGAGCCTGCTGGGTCACGGTGACTCCTTGTATCTTCCGGCCGGAAAGCCCGAGCCGTATCGCATTCACGGCGCCTTCGTCTCCGGCGAGGAGATCGAGCGGGTCGTGGAGTTCCTGAAATCGCAGGGCCGGCCCGTCGTGGCGGACGACTCCGCGCTGGAGCAGGTCCGGATCGCCGATTCGGAGGACGCGGACGACCATCTCTACGAGGAGGCGATGCGTCTCGTGGTGCTGCATCAGCAGGCCTCGACCTCCATGCTGCAGCGTCGCCTCAAGGTCGGATACTCCCGCGCGGCGAGGCTTCTGGATCTCCTCGAGGAGCGGGGTGTGGTCGGGCCCTCGGAGGGGGCCAAGGGGCGCGAGGTGCTCGTCACCGAGCAGGAGCTGGCGGACCGCGCGCACGAGGCGCCTCCGGGCGTGGGGACGAACGCGTGATCGCTCCGATCGCGCTCAAGCCGCTCAAGTCGCCGAAGGGGTCGAAGACCGTTCCGGTGCGCGAAGCTCCGGACGTCGGTACGGCGGAGGGGACGCCGGCGCGTGTGGCGCTCGTGACGCTGGGTTGCGCCAAGAACCTCGTGGATTCGGAGATCATGGCGGGGCTTCTCTCGGTCGGAGGTTTCACCACGGCTTCGGATCCCGGCGACGCCG
This sequence comes from Candidatus Eiseniibacteriota bacterium, assembly GCA_041484545.1. Lineage (GTDB taxonomy): Bacteria > Eisenbacteria > RBG-16-71-46 > SZUA-252 > SZUA-252 > WS-7. The sequence continues at coordinate 4,061 of JBGPHU010000154.1, forward strand.
ACGTCGCTCTGGTGAACACGTGCGCCTTCATCGGTCCTTCGCAGCGCGAGTCGATCGACCGGATTCTCGAGATGGCCGCGCTCAAGCGCGAGGGAAAGCTTCGCGCCATCGTCGTGGCGGGATGTCTCGCGCAGCGCTATCAGGCGGAGTTGCTCGACGAGATTCCGGAAGTGGACGCGGTCGTGGGAACCGGACAGGTGGACGCGGTGGTTCGCGTGCTGAACCGGGTGCTCCGCGCGGGCTCGGAGCGGATCCTCGAGGTGGGGCCGCCGGGAACGGCCGTGGATCTGGCGGAGCATCGCGCGGTCTCGACGCCCCGCCACGTCGCCTACCTCCGCATTGCCGACGGCTGCGACTTCCGGTGCACCTTCTGCATCATCCCCAAGCTCCGCGGCGATCTCAGGAGCCGGCCTCTCGAGTCGGTCGTCGCCGAGGCGCGCCGTCTGGCGGAGGCGGGGACCCGGGAGCTTCTTCTCATCGCGCAGGACTCGACCTCCTACGGCGACGACCTGTACGGCGAGGCCCGGCTCCCTCAGCTCCTGCGCTCCCTGGCCGCCATCGACGGGATCGAATGGATCCGGGTCCACTACACCCATCCGAAGACCTGGAGCGAAGAGCTGATCCAAGTGTTTGTAGAAGAGCCGAAGGTCTGCAAGTATGTCGACATTCCGTTGCAGCACGTCACCGACGCCATGCTGCGCCGGATGCGGCGCGAGGTCCGCCGTGACGACATGGAGCGGCTGATCGAGCGGCTTCGGGCGCGCATTCCGGGTGTCGCGATCCGGACGCACTTCATCGTGGGATTCCCGGGCGAGACCGAGGAGGATTTCGATCAGTTGCTCGGATATGTTCGCGGGGCCGCGCTGGACCACGTGGGATGCTTCGCCTACTCGCGCGAGGACGGCACGCCGGCCGGGCTCATGAAGGAGCAGGTGCCGGAGCGGATCAAGCTCTCGCGCCGGCGGGCGCTCATGGCGGCGCAGCGCGACGTGGCCTCCGCCGTCTGGGGCCGCTGGGTCGGGCGAACCGTTCCCGTGCGCGTGGACGGGGCCGTGCCGGGGCGCGCCTCAGTCTGGGTCGGCCGCGTCGAGCAGCAGGGCTACGAGGTGGACGGCGTGACGTACGTGCGCGCCGCCGCGGGCATGTCCGGGCCCAATCCGGGATCTTTGGTGTCGGCCCGCATCGTGCGGGCAAGGCAGTACGATCTGGACGGGGAGGTGGTCGCGTGAGAACCGTCGTTCGCGTGATCGGGATGGCGCTTCTCTTCCACGCGGCCTCTGCTCCGCTCGCGATCGCCGAGAGCGCCCTGCCGAAGACGCATGGAGCGATGCTCGATTCGGTCGCGGGCATGGTGGCCGCCGACCTTCTCCGCGGCGCTCCCATTCCCGCGGGGCACGCGATCCGAATCGCGACGCCCCTACCCGGCGACACCCTGGGATTCCTCGCGCAGCGTGTCGTGGAGCATCTCCGGCAAGGGGGGACCGAGGTGCGGCTCCTCCCCACACGCGCCACGGCGAACGCGGGCACGGCGGACGATCCGCCGGCGCGGGCTCGCCTGGATTCCACCGACCTCTTGCTCAACCTCGAAGTGCGGAGCGTGGGCGTCTCGTACGTGCGGGTGGTCCGGAAATTCCCGGCCGGCGTCCGCGGGTATCAGAGGCTCGCTTCGATGCGGGTCGGAGCGACCCTCGTCGACCCCATGAGCCGGCAGGTGCTGTGGGCGAGATCGTCCTCGGCCCAGGCGACCGACGTGGTCCGCAAGGGAGACCTCTCCTACGCCCGGAGCGGCTCCGGGAATCTGGATCCCGTTCTCCCGCGCTGGGGAGGAGGCACCCGGCTTCTCGAGCCGCTGATTGTCCTGGGCGTCGTCACGGGGCTGGTGGTCCTCTTCTATTCGAACCGGAATTAGATTCGCGGCGTAAGGTGGCCCGGGCGCGCTCGCGCGCGGAGCAGGGGGGAAGGGAATGAGCATCGCGGCCAAACGGCACATGCTGCTCGGCAGGGATTTCTTCGAGCGGGGTTTCTATCAGGACGCAATCAGAGAATTGCTCGAGGCGGTGAAGCTCAATCCGAATTTTCCCGATCTCCATAATCAGCTCGGGCTCGCCATGAGCATGAACGGAGACCGGCGTGATGCGGCCGAGGAGTTCCGGCGCGCCCTC
>JBGPHU010000155.1:0-6209 GCA_041484545.1 Candidatus Eiseniibacteriota bacterium
GCTCACGCTCAAGTTCTCCTACACGGGATGGGCGCGCATCCTGTCCCGTCTCCTCGGGGGATTCGAGACCGCGGGCTATATCCATCGATTCGGCGCGGTGCTCCTGATCGGGACGTTCGTCACCCACATCGTGGATCTCGTGCGCCGGAGAAACCGTGAGTACGGCTCCTGGCGGGCCCTCCTCTTCGGGCCCGACACGATGCTCCTCAACCGGCGGGACGCCCGAGAATTCATCGCCAGTCTCCGGTGGTTCCTCGGAAAGGGGCCAAGGCCCCGCTACGGGCGTTGGACCTATTGGGAAAAGTTCGACTACTTCGCGGTGTTCTGGGGCATGACCATCATCGGGTCGACCGGCCTCCTGCTCTGGTTTCCGGAATTCTTCACGCTCCTCCTGCCGGGATGGCTCATCAATGTCGCCACGATCATCCACAGCGACGAGGCGCTCCTGGCGGTGGGATTCATCTTCACGGTACACTTCTTCAACACCCACCTGAGGCCGGAGAAATTCCCGATGGATATCGTCATCTTCACCGGGAGGATGTCGCTCGAGGACCTGAAGGAGGACAAGCCTGACGAGTACGAAGCGCTTGTTCGAAGCGGCGAGCTGGAGAAGCACCTCGTGGCACCCTACCCCGAGATCGTGATCCGCGCGGTGCGCGCGTTCGGATGGACGGCGCTCACGATCGGCACGGCCATCGTGCTCTGGATCATTTACGCCATGCTGTTCGCGTACCGATGACCCCCCGCGCTTGGCGGACGCTCGGGGCCGGGATCGCGGCGGCCTTCCTCCTCCTCTTCATGGCGCGCACGCTTCCGGCGGCTCCGACGGAGGCCGATTGCCTGCAATGCCACGGCGACGACTCGACGATGACGATGACGAAGGGAGTCAAGACCGTCTCCCTGTACGTCCGGCCCGGCGTGTTGAAGGGCTCCGCCCACGCCACCGTGGCCTGCATCCAATGTCACGCGGGCTTCGTGCCGGAGGACACGCCTCACAAGGCGAACATCACGCCCGTCGACTGCCAGAGCTGCCACAAAGGCGCCGCCTCAAAGCACGTGTTCCACTCCGGGATCGTCGCCGCGAAGGTTCGGCGCGAAGGGTCCTTATCATGTAAAGGTTGCCATGGGACACACGAGGTTCGCCCGGCGGCCGTTCGGAAGGCGACGCTTCGCCCCGGGGATCTCGACACCGCCTGCGCGCAATGCCACGCCACGGAGGTCGCTCAGTACCGCGAGTCCGCCCACGGCCGGGCCGCCGCGGCGGAACAACCCGGCGCTCCCCACTGCCTCACGTGTCACGAGAAGGCCATAACGGGCGGGCGGAACGGCGCGGAGCCTTCGGCCGAGTCCAAGCTCGAGCAGGAGAGGCTTTGCCTTTCCTGCCACCTCGACGACCCGAAGGTGCGCTCGCGCACCACGCCCTCCGCGGGCTTCATCGCCGCCTACGACCTGAGCGTGCACGGCGCGGCGCTCCACGCCGGAAACGCGAAGGCGGCGACCTGCGCCGACTGCCACGGCGCCCACGAGATGGCGAAGGGATTCGAGGCGCGTTCCCGCGCCAACAAGAGGCGCATCCCGGCGACGTGCGGCGCGTGCCACGGGAAGATCGCGCAGGAGTACGCGGCCAGCGTGCACGGGACAGCGGTCGCCAAGGGGAGCGAGGAGGCGCCGGTCTGCACGGATTGCCACGGGGAGCACGCGATTCGCAAAGCGAGAGCGGCCGACTCCCCCGTAGCCCCAGGGAACGTCTCCGAGAAAGTCTGCTCTCCGTGCCACTCATCGGTGCGGCTGACGGCCAAGTACGGAATTCGGAACGACCGATTCCGGACGTTCTCCGACTCGTTCCACGGTCTTGCGATTCGCGGCGGCTCCGTCTCGGCGGCGAATTGCGCCTCCTGCCACGGCTCCCACAACATCCTTCCCTCGAAGGACCCACGAAGCACCATCAACCCGGCGCGCCTCGCGGCCACCTGCGGCAAGTGTCACGCCGGGGCCAGCGCGGCGTTCGCGAGCGGAAAGGTGCACGTCGAAAACACCGAGGCCGAGGAGCCCCTCCTCTACTGGATCGCGACGATCTATACGATCCTGATCGTGGTCACGATCGGCGGCATGCTCGCGCACAACGCGCTCGACTTCCTTCGAAAGTCCCGGCACCGCCTGCGCGTCCGTCGAGGCCTGGAAGCCGGCGAGCCGCCTCCGGGACGCGCGCTCTATCTCCGGATGACCCTGAGCGAGCGGCTCCAGCACGGCGCGCTCCTTCTGAGCTTCACGGTGCTCGTCCTCACCGGGTTCGCGCTCCTCTATCCCGAGGCCTGGCTCGTGGAGGGCCTGAAGCGGTTCAGCAGCCAACTGTTCGAGCTGCGCGGCCTGGCGCACCGCGTGGCGGGCGTGGTGCTCATCCTCGCGTCGATCGTTCATCTCTTCTATCTCACGGCCACCGCGCGCGGGCGTGCATTCTTCCACGACATCCTTCCGCGGCGCGGTGACCTCGAGGACGTCGCGAACGCGCTTCGCTACGCTCTCGGCCGCACGCGAGAGAGGCCCCAGTTCGGACGATTCTCGTACATCGAGAAGAGCGAGTACTGGGCGCTGGTCTGGGGAACGGTGGTGATGTCGGGGACGGGGATCGTCCTGTGGTTCCAGGATCCGTTCATCGCGATCTTGAGCAAGCTCGGCTGGGACGTGGCCCGCACCATCCACGTGTACGAGGCCGTGCTCGCGACGCTTGCAATTCTGGTCTGGCACCTGTATTTCGTGATATTCAACCCGGCTGTATACCCTATGAACACTTCCTGGCTGAGCGGGACTCTTTCGGAGTCGGAGATGGAAGAGGAGCATCCGCTCGAGCTGGAGGCTCTGCGGCGGAAGAAGGCCGAAGAGGCCCAGGACCAAGGAGGGGCTACGTGAGCGAAGATCAGGGAACCGATCCTGAGCGCCGGAAGGTTCTGGTCTGGCTCAGCCGGGCGTTCCTCGCGCTGTGGATTCCAGCCGGGGGCGCGGTCGTCACCTCCTTTCTCAAGGCGCCCTCGTCCGAGAACCGGCCGGGGGAGCGCCTCGTGAACTGCGGCAAATTGTCCTCGCTCGCGGTAGGAGACGCCCGCCTGATCCGCCACTCGGACGAGCCCCTGTTCGTGGTGCGCGTTTCCGACGCCCAGGTTCTCGCCGTCTCCGCGATCTGCACTCACATGCGATGCGTCCTGAAGTGGAAGCGCGACAGCTCCACGATCCAGTGTCCCTGCCACGACGGGGCGTTCGACAAGAGCGGGAACGTGCTCTCCGGGCCGCCCACGAAGCCGCTTCGGCAGTTCCCGGCGGAAGTCCGGGCCGACGAAATCATCGTCCACACCTGAGCGGAGGAAGTCGTGGAAGGACACACACGCGAGAAGCGTTCGCTGCTCGGATGGTTGGAGGAACGGGTCAATCTCACGGAGATCGTCTCGTTCCTCAGCGTCTTCGGTCTCCTCCCGACCGAGCTGGATCCTCGCAAGCCGCTTCGGGAGGCCATGCGAGAGGCGATGCGGCAGCCCCTGCCTTCGTACGCGCGCTGGCCCCGCGTTCTCGGAATCCTCTCCTTCATCCTCTTTATCTTTCTCGGCATTACGGGAACGCTGCTCGCGTTCTATTACCAGCCGACCGCCGGGGACGCGTACGCGTCGGTGACCTCGATCGCGCGCGACGTTTCGTTCGGGAACCTCATCAACCAGGTGCACCGCTGGTCGGCGATCCTCTTTCTGATCATTCTCGCGATCCGGATCGTCCGATTCTTCTTCGGAGGGCTCTACGGACGCGGACGCGAGATCATCTGGATCGCCGCGGTCGTGTCCTTCGTCGTCGCCACGTTCGCCGACCTGAGCGGAAGGCTCCTGCCGTGGGACGCTCGGGGTTACTGGACGACGGTCCGGGCTCGCGAGGTCACCGACGCCTTGCCCGTGCTCGGCCCGCTGCTCACGTTCCTCGTCGGGGGGACAACGCTCGACTCGTTCACGCTGACACGCGTCTACGTGATGCACATCGTCGTGTTCCCGGTTCTGCTGCTCACCCTCTTCTACATCCACTTCTCGAGCGTACGCCGCGTCGGGATGTCGCGGGTGGACTCGCCTCCCGCCAGCCGCTCCTTTCGCGTTGCCCTTTACGATGTGACCCTGCTCATCCTCTTTCTGGTGGGAGCGCTCATCAGCCTGGCCGTGCTCCTGCCGCACTCGTTCGACGTGGCCGCGGACCCGCTCGCGACGCCGCCCGACGCGAGGCCCCCCTGGTACCTGCTGGCGCCGCACGCGCTGGAACAGATGTTCCCTGCGATCGTTCCGGTGTTCGCGCGCGGTCTCCTCGTGGAAGCGATCTTCGTCTTCGTGCTGCTTCTTCCCTTCCTCGACCGAACCGGTGGCGCGGGGCCGAACCGCCGCAGGTACCTGATTCTCGGGGTCGTCGCCTGCGCGATCTGGACGATCCTCACCGCGTCCGGCTGGCACATGGAGGTGCGGCGATGAGAGGAGGACCGCGCTGGCTCGCGATTGCGGCGGCTTCGGTCCTGGCCGCCCCCGGCATGGCGGTGATGCCGCGTCTCGCCGCGGGTCAGCAAGGAGATTCCCTGGGCACGCACGCAGCGCCAGCCCGCCCGGAGTCGACCGCGAACGCGCCGGCCGCGCCGGCACCGGCGCCCGTCGCGCCGGCACCGGCGCCCGCTGCGCCGGCGCCCGCTGCGCCGCGAAGCATCACGTCCGAGCAGGCCGCGGTCGCGAAGCCGGGAGCCATGTGCGCGATCTGCCATTCGGACGTACGGGTCGAGTTCGACCGCGGCGTCCACAAGTCCGAAGGGCTCACATGCACCTCCTGCCATGGGGGTGACGCCAACGCCACCACGGTCGCGGCGGCGCACCGGGCGCCGTTTCGCGGCGTGCCCCGGCGTCGCGACATCCCGGCCCTCTGCGCGTCGTGCCACTCGCAGGTTTCGCGCATGCGGCCCTACAACCTCCCTTCGGACCAGTACGCGCTCTACCAGACGTCGCAACACGGAATCCGCCTCGCCAAGGGTGACGAGAAGGTGGCGGTATGCACGGATTGCCACGGCGTGCACGAGATCCACCCGCCTTCGGATCCGAGGAGCAGCGTGTTCGTGCGGAACATCCCGACTACGTGTGGAAAGTGTCATGGCGACCCGAAGCTGATGCGTCTCTACGGCCGAAAAGACAACCCGCTCCTGGAGTACACCGCCGGAGTCCACGGGAAGGCGTTGCTCGAGCAGGGCAACAACGCCGCGCCGGAGTGCACGCGCTGTCACGGGAGCCACAGCGCCACCCCTCCCGGCGTCGGAGACGTGGAGAAGGTCTGCGGGCAGTGCCATTCGAAGGTGCGAGCCTACTTCGTGGCGGGCCCGCACAAGGAAGCGATGGACGCCGCGGGTCTTCCGGAATGCGCCGCCTGCCATCAAAATCACAAGATCCTGCCGGTGAGCATCACGACGCTCGATCGAGTGTGCATCGAGTGCCACGAACAAGGCTCGGACGAGATCAAGCTCGCGGGAACGTTCAAGTCGATGGTAACGCGGGCGTCGGGGGAGATCGACCGCGCGGACAAGCTCGTGCACGAGGCGGAGCGGATCCCGCTCTATGTCGACGACTACAAGTCGCGTCTCACCGACGCGCGCACCGCGCTCATGGAAGCCTATCCTGTCATGCACGCGCTCGACGCGTCCCTGGTCGAGCCGCACACCCGGCGCGCATGGTCGATCGCCTCACAGGTCCGGACGGAGATTCACGCGAAGCTCGCCAGCAGAGCCTGGCGTTTCGTGGGTCTCGCGCTCTTCTGGTTCTACCTCCTCGTGACGGCGGCCGTCGTGATTCGCGCGCGCCGCCGCGCCGCCGCGGAGAGCGGTCGTTGAGCGCGGAGAGCCCCCGTCCTCCCGGCCCCTTGACCCGGCTCAGCCAGCGAGTGGGGCTCCGTCCGGTCCGCACCGCGGGGCTCGCGACCGCGCTCCTGCTCGGCATCGGCCTGGTCGCGCTTCTCGCGGCGGTCGACGTGAGCAGCAAGCCTCAATTCTGCGGCTCCTGCCACATCATGAAGCCCTACTACGAATCGTGGCGCCATTCCTCGCATCGGAATGTCGCTTGCGTCGAGTGCCACATCGCCCCCGGAGTCACGGCCGAGATCCGGAAGAAGTACGAGGCGCTCTCGATGGTGGCGAAATACTTCACGGGAACCTACGGCACGAA
>JBGPHU010000156.1:0-6162 GCA_041484545.1 Candidatus Eiseniibacteriota bacterium
GAATACATGGAGAAGTTTTCGGTCTCCCGCCTGGTCGGCGCCCCTCCGGGTTACGTCGGGTATGAGGAAGGCGGTCAGCTCACCGAGAAGGTGCGTCGGAAGCCCTACAGCGTGGTCCTTCTGGACGAAATCGAGAAAGCTCACCCCGACGTCTTCAACACGATGCTCCAGGTTCTCGAGGACGGGACCCTGACCGACAGCATGCGCCGGAAGGTGAATTTCAAGAACACGGTGCTCATCATGACGTCCAACCTGGGCGCGAGGCAGATCAAGGGCGGCCGGGGGTTGGGATTCACGGACCGGACGGATGGATCCAACTACGCGACCATGAAGAACACGATCATGGACGAGGTCAAACGGGTGTTCAATCCCGAGTTCCTGAACCGCATCGACGAGATGATCGTCTTCCATCCGCTCGACCGGCCGCAGATGGGCTCCATCACCAAAATCTTGTTGAGCCAGGTCTCGGACCGGATGAAGGGAAACGGGATCACGCTGAACTTCGAGGACGAGGTCGTGGATCTGCTCATCCAGAAGGGATTCGACGAAGCACTGGGAGCCCGTCCGCTGAAGCGGAGCATCCAGAAGCTCATCGAGGATCCGCTCTCGGAGCACGTGCTCCGGGGCCAGCTCAAGGAAGGGAGCGACGTCTTGGTGTCCCGCCGGGGTGACGAGTTGATTTTCGCCTCTTGAGGCAATCCGTAGAACATCCGGGGCGTTCTCGCGTGGGGCGTTCTCGCGCCGCCATGCCGCACGGGTTCGTCCTTGCGCTGGCGGCCGCGGCGTTTCTCACGCTCGGGTTTTCCTCGCGCGCGGACGCGCAGGGGCTCGGGATGCCGCCGAGTGCCACCCCCCTCGATCCCGACTCGGTCTCAGTCCTGCCGGACACGACCGCCGCGCCGGCCCCGGCCATCCGCAGCATCTCCGCCCAGGGCTTCGTCAACGTCGATTCCCTGGTCGTGGTCCGCACGTTCGGAATCGCGCCGGGCCAGCCCAACGATCCTCGCGAGGTCCGGGGCGGCGTGCGGCGCCTCTTCGCCACCGGGCTCTTCACCGACGTGACGGTGAGCGACGCGCCGGTTCCGGGCGGCGTCGCGCTCACGATCCACGTCAATGAGAGGCCGCGCATCAAGGAGATCGTGTTCCACGGGGTCAAGAAGATCGAGGAGAAGACCCTCAAGGAAAAGCTCACCGCGGCGGGCGGACAGCTCCTGGACATGGGAACGCTCGAGCTGGACGCACGGAAGATCGAGGCGGCGTACGGGGCGGAGGGCTACGCGCACGCGAAGGCCACGCCGCATACCGAGCCGGCCGGGCCGGGAACGGTCCGCGTCGTGTTCGACCTGCAGGAAGGCGGCAAGGTCAAGGTCCGGGGGGTCGTCTTCCACGGGAACCAGACCCTGAAGGGCGAGGCTCTGGCGAAATCCATGGAGAGCAAGACGCCCGGGTTCTTGAGGAGCGGGGTCCACAAGCAAGAGCACATCGAGAAGGACGAGACGAAGCTCAGGCTCTACATGCGCACGCGCGGATACAAGGACGCGGATGTGGATTCCATCGTGCCGGTCGACACGCACGACGCCAAGGGAGTGATCCTCCACGTCTTCCTGCGCGAGGGGCCGCGGTACCGCTTCGGCGAGCTTTCCTGGACCGGCAACGTCGCCGTGCCCACCGCGGCGCTCACCATCGCGACGGTGCCCACGACCAACTCGGTCTACAACGAAGCCCAGGTCCAGAAGACGCTCGAGAACGCCTACCAGCTCTACCAGGAGCAGGGTTATCTCTTCCTGTCCATCGAGCCCAAGATGACCGACCGCGATTCCATCGTGGACGTGGCCTTCCAGGTTCAGGAGGGGTCGCGATCCCGGATCGCGAATCTGGAGATCACGGGAAACACGCGGACCAAGGAGAACGTCATACGCCGCGAGGCCAGCGTCTATCCCGGCGAGACGTTCCGCCGCTCGGCGCTCATGCGCACGCAGCGCGACATCTTTGGCCTCGGCTTCTTCCAGGACGTGAACGTGGACTATGAGCCGACGGGGGACAGCGCGGACATCAACCTGACGCTCAAAGTGCAGGAGAAGCAAACCGGGACCGCCAGCGCGGGCGCGGGATATTCCAGCCAGTCCGGTTTAACTGGATTTATCGAGCTGGGGCACAACAATCTCTTCGGCAACGGGCAGAGCGTGAACGTCCGGCTCGAGCGTGGCGGGAAAACGAACGACCTCGAGCTCTCCTACACGGAGCCGTGGTTCAAGGACACGCCGCTCAGCATTGGGTTCGACATCTTCAATACACGCCGGAACCTCGACTTCTACACACGCAAGGACGTCGGAGGAGGGATAAGGCTCGGACGCCCGCTTCGGTGGCCCGACTACACGCGCGGGATCATCTCCTACGACCTCCGCGACGTGACCCTCGGCGATTTTCTGCCGCCGCGGGCCGGAGAGCCCGCGAATCTGGCCGCCCTGCGCACGACGCAGTGGCCGCGGCGGGTGAGCAGCGTGACGCTCACCTTCAACCGGAACAGCACCGACAACCCCTTCTATCCCTCGCGCGGATCGAAGATCTTGCTCACGAACGAGGTCGCAGGAGGGCTCCTGGGGGGAGTCGAGTCCTTCTACAAGGAGACCTTCGAGAACAAGACCTACACGCGCCTGAGCGGTCCGTTCGTGCTCATGCTGAGGGGCAAGACCGGGTTCCTGGGAGGCGGCCAGGTGCCCGACTACGAGCGATTTCGACTCGGTGGAACTACGGTGGATTATCTCCGCGGCTACCCGGATTACTATGTCGTGCCCCGGGCGAACATCGCCCGCGACTCCATAACCGGCGCGATCCTGGACCGTTACCCGGGCGGCAAGACCATGCTCATCCTGACCAGCGAGTTACAGTTCCCGATCGCGGACCCTCTCCACGGGCTCCTCTTCTTCGAGGCGGGGAATACCTGGAACTCGACCCGCGATCTGGACCTAGGTGATCTAAGGAAGTCGATCGGGATCGGCATTCGGCTGGAGGTGCCGGCGCTGGGTCGGGTCGGACTCGATCTGGGCTACGGTCTGGACCGCGAGGACGGGTCCCGCTGGGAACCCCATTTCCAGCTGGGCAACACATTCTAGCAGAAGGGGTTAGCATATGACTCGACAGCGCTCGTGGCGTACGGTAGTCTGGGCCGTCGCCGTGCTTTGTCTGGCCTATCCGGGCGTGGGGATCGGGGCCGACCTGAAAATCGGCTTCATTGACTCCGAACGGATCTTCTCGGACTATGCCGGCACCCAGGAGGCCCAGCGGTCGTTCAACCGGGAAGTCCAGGAACTCACAAAGACCGCCAGGGAGAAGAAGACCGAAATCGACGACCTGCAGCGCAAGCTCGACGCGCAGGGCCCGATGCTGAGCGAGGCGAAGCGCGACGAGCAGAATCAGGCGCTTCAGAAGAAGATCGCCGACTACGACGCGTTCGTTCAGAAGAACTGGGGCCCGAACGGCGACGTCTCCAAGCTGAACGAGCAGTTCCTGAAGCCGATCGTCGACCGCGTTCACAAGATCGTAACGGCGTTCGGCTCGGACGAAGGCTGGTCGATCATCCTGGATGCGGCGGACGGCAATATCATCTTCGGCGATCGGACGCTCGATCTCACCGACCGGGTCCTCGAGCAGATGAGGAAGGAAGACTCGAGCGGACTGCCGCAGCCTGCCAGCACGGCGCCGGCTGCTTCGGGGGGAAGGCGGTAGTCGATTCCCGGAGCGGGTAGCGCGAACCGATTCAAGGGGAGTCCACCAATGAAGGTCACGCTGGAGGCGGTCGCGAGGGCGATCGATGGCACGGTCGTCGGCGATGGTTCCGTCGAGATCACCGGCGTGGCCGGCATCCGCGAGGCCCGCGAGGGGGAACTGACCTTCCTGGCCAACCCCCGCTACGAATCCTACCTCGAGCTGACCCAGGCTTCCGCGGTCATCGTTTCCGCGAACCACCGGAACACCGGAAAGCCGCTGATCGAAAACCCCAATCCCTACCTGGCCTTCCTCAAGGCCGTTCGCCTGTTCGCCGGCGAAAACGAGCGTCCCTCCGCGGGCGCGCACTTGAGCGCGGTGGTCGCGCCGGACGCTTCCGTGGCGGCCGACGCCTACATCGGGCCACACGTGGTGATCGAGCCGGGCGCCAGGATCGGCGCGCGCGCGGTCATCCACGCCGGGTGCTACGTGGGCGCGCGGGCGAAGGTAGGGGACGATGCGCTTCTCTATCCGCGCGTCACCGTGCGCGAGGAGTGCGCTCTGGGCGACCGGGTCATCGTGCATTCGGGGACGGTTATCGGGAGCGACGGCTTCGGGTTCGTGCGCGACGGCGACGTGTACCGGAAGCTTCCTCAGGTGGGAAATGTCGAGATCGGCGATGACGTCGAGATTGGAGCCAACGTCACCATCGATCGGGCCACGACCGGCACCACCCGGATCGGCGCCGGAAGCAAGATCGACAACCTGGTCCAGATCGCCCACAACGTCCAGACGGGAAAGAGCTGCATCATCGTCGCGCAGGTGGGCATCTCCGGAAGCACGGTGCTCGGCGACCACGTGGTGCTGGCGGGGCAGGTCGGCGTCGTGGGGCACATCGAGATCGGCGACGGCGTGACGGTGGGCGCTCAGTCCGGCGTCTCGAAATCGGTGAAGCCCGGCGAGCGGATCTTCGGCTGCCCGGCCATGCCCCTGCGTCAGGCGAAGCGCATCGAGGCGAGCATTCGGAATCTTCCCCAGCTCATCCAGACGGTGCGCGCTCTGAAACGCCGCGTGGAAGAGCTCGAGGGTTCCAAAGAGCCCCTGTGAAGACCGCCAGCCAGCGCACCATCGCCAAGCCCATCGCCTTCGAGGGCGTGGGTCTCCACACCGGTCTGCCGTGCCGCGTGGAATTCAGGCCGGCGCCCCCCGACTCCGGAATCCGGTTCATCCGCCTCGATCTGCCCGGCGCGCCCGAGATCCCGGTCGCGCCGCGCTACGCGCGCGTGGACACCGAGCAGATGCGGCGCACGATCTTGAAGAGCGGCAACGCCGAGGTGCACACCGTCGAGCACATCCTCGCGGCCGCCGCGGGTCTGGAGATCGACAACCTCGTGATCGCCCTGACCGCGAAGGAGCCCGCCGAGCCGCGCGACGGAAGCGCCGCGCCCTATGTCCGCATGTTCCAGGAGGCGGGCCTGGTGGATCAGCACGTTCCGCGGCGCTACTTCCGCGTGACCGAGCCCGTCCGCTACGAGGAGAACGGAGTCGTGCTGGTGGCGCTCCCGCACGAAGGATTGCGCATCACGTTCACCATCGAATACGAAGACGCCTATCTCGGCACGCAGCACGCGACCTACGACATCAACAAGGACGTCTTCGTGAAGGAGATCGCGCCGGCGCGCACCTTCGTGCTCCAGCGTGACGTGGATGCCCTGCGCGCGCGCGGGATGATCCTGGGCGGCACCCTCCAGAACGCGGTCGTTGTCCAGCCGACCGGGATCCTGAACCAGGAGCCGCTGCGCTTCGAGAACGAGTTCGTCCGCCACAAGATCCTGGATTTCATCGGCGACCTGTACCTGCTCGGCCGCCCGGCGCTCGGACATTTCGTGTCGATCAAGTCCGGGCATGCGACCAACGTGCGCTTCGTGCAGCGGCTGGCGGCGACCGAGCGCCCGGAGAAGCGTCCGGCCTCCCGCGACCGCGCCGACCGGTCGGCGCGCGCCGCCGAGGGAAACGGCGCCCGCGGCCCCATCGAACTCGATATCGCCGCCATCATGAAGATCATGCCGCACCGCTATCCCTTCCTGCTCATCGACCGGATCCTGAGCCTCGAGGAGAACCGCGTCGTCGGCATCAAGAACGTCACCATCAACGAGCCCTTTTTCGTCGGCCACTTTCCCGGTCACCCGATCATGCCCGCGGTGCTCATCATCGAGGCGATGGCGCAGTGCGGCGGTGTGCTGCTGTTGAACTCGTCGTATCAACCGGAGGAGAAGCTCGTTTACTTCATCGGAATCGACCGGGCCAAGTTCCGGAAACCGGTCCGGCCGGGAGACCAGCTCCGATTCGAGCTCACGCTCCTTCGCCTGAAATCACGGATCTGCAAAATGGAGGGGAAGGCCTACGTCGATGGAGACCTCGTCGCGGAAGCAGAGCTTCTCTCAAGCATTGTCGATC
>JBGPHU010000157.1:0-6147 GCA_041484545.1 Candidatus Eiseniibacteriota bacterium
GATCTTCTTGATCATCTTGCCGCCGGGTCCGATGACCTCGCGGATCTTGTCCGGGTCGATCATCATGATGTAGATCCGAGGCGCGTACGGTGAGAGCTCCGCCCGCGGCTTGGCGATGGCGGCTTCCATCTTCTGAAGCACGTGCATCCGCGCCACCCGCGCCTTCTCCAGCGCGCGGGTCATGATGTCCATCGAGAGCCCTTCGATCTTGATGTCCATCTGGAACGCGGTGATGCCCTCGTGCGTGCCGGTCACCTTGAAGTCCATGTCGCCCAGGTGATCCTCGACGCCCAAGATGTCGGTCAGGATCGCGATGTCGTTCCCTTCCTTGATCAGCCCCATGGCGATGCCCGCCACGTGGGCCTTGATCGGGACGCCCGCGTCCATCAAAGAGAGACTGCCCCCGCACACCGTCGCCATCGACGAGCTACCGTTCGACTCGAGAATTTCCGAGACGACGCGTATGGTGTAGGGGAAGTCGATATCGGTGGGAATCAAAGGCTCGATCGCGCGTTCCGCGAGCGCGCCGTGGCCGATCTCGCGCCGGCCGGGCCCGCGCATGGGCCTCACCTCGCCGACGCTGAACGGCGGGAAGTTGTAGTGGAGCATGTAGCTCTTCCAGGACTGGCCTTCCAGCTCCTCCACGCGCTGCTCGTCGACCTTGGTCCCGAGCGTGGCGGCTACGAGGCTCTGCGTCTGGCCGCGCGTGAAGAGCGCCGATCCATGGGTGCGCGGCAGCACGCCCACCTCGCACGTGATCTCGCGGATGTCGTCGTGGCCGCGGCCGTCGGCGCGGCGATGGTCCTTGAGGATGCGCCGCCTGAGATCCTGGCTCTCGATGTGCTCGAGGATGCCCGCGATCTGCCTCCCCGCGTCGGGATGCGACTCCTTGAAGCGCGCGAGCGCCTCTTCCTTGATGTGGTCCAGCTCGGCCTGGCGCTCCTCTTTGGTCTGGATCTCGTTCGCCTTGCGGATCCGCACGCCGAAATCGCCGTCCACCGCGGTTTCGAGAGCCGTGTCCTTGACCGGCACCTTGAACTCGCGCTTGGGCTTTCCGATGCGCTTCTTCAGATCGTGCTGCAGCCGGTTCAGCTCCACGATGTGCTTGTGCGCGAACTGGAGCGCCTCGACCAACATGGCTTCAGGCACTTCGCGAGCGCCCCCCTCGACCATGACGATCGAGGAATCGGTGCCCGCCACGACCATGTCCAGGGCCGACTGCTCCAGCTCCTGGAAGGTGGGGTTCAAGAGCAGCTTTCCGTCGATCAGCCCGACCCGGACGCCGGAAACCGGCTCCGGAAACGGAATGTCGGAGACCATGAGCGCGGCGGAGGCGCCGGTGATGCCCATGACGTCGGAATCGTTCGCCTGGTCCGAGGAGAGCACGGTGGCGGAAATCTGGATCTCGTTCCGGAGCCCGTCGGGGAAGAGAGGGCGCAGAGGCCGGTCGATGAGCCGGCTGCTCAGGATCTCCTTCTCGGTGGGTCGTCCCTCGCGCTTGAAGAAGCCGCCCGGGATCTTTCCGGCGGCGTAGGTCTTCTCGCGATATTCCACGCTGAGGGGAAAGAAGTCTTTGTCGATCGGGTACTTGGAACCGACCGCGGCGACAAGGACCACCGTGTCTCCGTACCGGACCCACGCCGATCCGGAGGCCTGCTTCGCCACCTTCCCGACTTCGATGCTGAAGGTGCGACCCCCCAGATCAAGGCTTACTGTTTCGGCCATTCTCTTCTCCTTCCATCATTCAATTCCATCATGACGCTTCACACGGCGATGCGCTCGCACGGCGGCCATGGGGCCGGGCGAAGGGCGCAGGGAGTTTTCGGGGGATTAGCCAGGATTGCGTGAAGCGAGCGTGCCGCTTGCTCGGGCAGGGGCCTACTTGCGAAGCCCCAGCTCCTTTACCACCATCCGGTAACGCTCGACGTTGGAGGTCTTCAGATAGTCGAGCAATCTACGCCGTTGACCGACCATGCGGAGCAGGCCGCGACGACTGTGGTGGTCGCGCTTGTGAACCTTGAAATGCTCCGTCAGGTACTTGATGCGCTCGGTCAGGAGCGCGATCTGCACCTCAGCCGACCCCGAGTCCGTCTCGTGGGTGCGGAAATGATCGATGACTTCGCGCTTCTTTTCAGGCGTCAACGGCACCGGTGGTCACCTCCATGACTTTCCCTTTTCTCTCTCTAGGACGGGCGGACTGTACAACAGAGTGGAAGCGGGTTGCAACGGCCAATCTCCGACGATTCCAGGGTTAGCGACGATCTTCGGCCTGCGAATCGGAAGCCCAATATTCCCCGGCTCTTGCGCGATCCTGATCCATGGCCAGGACCAGCTCCTCGGGCGAAGCAAAGACCTGGTCCCCCCGGAGCCGCTTCAAGAGGCTCGTGACAAGCCACTTACCGTGTAGCGGCTCTCCCCCCGGGTGCTCCAGGAGGTGCACCTCTACGCGGATGGGGCCGGGCCCGAACGTGCCCGCGCTGCCAACGTAGGTGAGACCGCGGCTCGTCCGGCCCAGAAACCGGTTCTCGGAAACGTAGATACCGGGCGCCGGCAGGAGTTTCTCCGGATGCACCTCGATGTTCGCGGTCGGATAGCCGAGTTGCGTTCCGCGGCCCGCCCCCGAGCCGATCCGGCCCCGAAGCGCGTAGGGTCTGGCCAGCACGGCCCAGGCGTCGCCGACCGAACCCGCCTCGATGAGCTGGCGGAGGAGCGTGCTCGAGAACTTGGCGCCCTCTTGCTTGAGAAACGGAACCTCACGCACCGCGAATCCGCGCCGGGCGCCGAGCGCCTCGAGATACGTTCGGTCGCCGACCCGGTCTTTTCCCATGCGGAAATCCGGTCCCACGATCAGGGCCACCAGGGGAGCGCCGGCGCCGAGCACGCGGTCGATGAACCCCTCGGGTGGAAGCTCCTGGACGCTCCGGTCGAAGCGCTCCACGTGGACGCGATCGACGCCCATCGCATGCAGGAGCTCCTCGCGCTCGTCGGGCGGAGTGATCCACGGGCGGGGCGGCACGCCGCGCACGATGGTGTCGGGGTGCGGATCGAACGTCGTGACCCACGAGATTCCCCCATGCCCGCGAGCCGCCTCCACGGTGGCGGCGATCACCGCCTGGTGCCCCCGGTGGAGCCCGTCGAAGACCCCGATCGTCATCGCGATCGGTCGCGCGGCGAGCGTCATGGAAACACGCGGAGGAGCTTGAGTGGCGCCTGCGGGGCGCCCGGCGCGTACGCGGCGGGTCCGGGCGTTTCCGCCAGCGCCAGAAGGTCCCCCTCGGGCGAGAAGAGCGCGACCGGCCAGCGCGTCTCGTCGGGTGGCGGCGGATATTCGAGAGGCGCCGGCTGGATCCGCCCGCGCTCGATTGCCGGCGGACGGCCGTGCCTGAGCCTGGAGGATTCCTCGCTCGTGAGGGTCGCGCGCCGGAGGTGCGGAATGGCCGCGGCGGGCGTCATCGCCCGCGCTCGCAGATCGGACGCGGTCACTTCCGCCGCGGGCGAGAGCGCCTCATCGACCTGAAAAGGTCCCGAGGCGATCCGGCGCAGCGAGACCAGGTGGGCGCCGCATCCGAGCGCTTCACCCAGGTCGTGGGCCAGCGTCCGAATGTAGGTGCCGCGGCTCACCGTGAGATCCAGATCCAGGTAAGGAAGCGCCGAGCTGTCCGCCGTGAGGTCGTAGATCCGGATCGGGCGCTCCTCCGCCTCGGGAGCTTCCCCGCGGCGGGCCGCTTTGTAGAGCCGCTCGCCCCGCACTTTCACGGCCGAGTAGAGCGGCGGACGCTGGAGGGTCAGGCCCGCGAGGCGCGCCACCGCGGCCAGGACCTCAGCGGCGGCCGGGATGGACCGGGAGGTCCCGATGGGGACGCCGGTCTTATCCTGGGTGTCGGTCGCGACCCCGAGCCGGGCCGTGGCGCGATATCGCTTCGGGAGGAGCGCCAGACTTCCGAGGAGCGCCGTGGCTCGGCCTTCGGCCACGAGAAGAAGTCCGGTCGCGAAGGGATCGAGCGTGCCGGCGTGCCCGATGCGCCGCTCGCCGAGAACCCGGCGCATGCGCGCCACCACGTCGTGGGAGGTCCAGCCCTCCGGCTTATCGAGGAGGTGAAGGAGGTCCAACCGTTACGCCGATGGAGGGGGTCCGCCGTTCATGGCCCGCTCGAGCGCCCGGAAGAGGTCCTGCCTCACCTTCTCGAGGGCCCCGCGCACCCGGAGGCCCGCCGCGTTCCGGTGCCCGCCGCCGCCGAACAGGGAGGCCACCTGGTTCACGTCCACCGTTCCGTCGCTCCGGAGCGACGCGCGGATCTCGTCCGGCGCCGTCTCCTGGATGAGCATGCCTACGCGCGCGCCCACGAGCGACTTCGCGTACTGGACGATCCCGTCGGCGTCCTCGGGCTTGGCCCCCGCCGTCTCGAACATCTCCCGCGAGATCGTCATGGCGCCGATCCTTCCGCCGGCCTTCGTCTCGAGCGAGGCGAGTGCTAAGCCCAGGATGCGGAGGCTGGGCGCCGTCTTCGTGGCGTAGATCGCTTCGGCGACAACCGGGGCCCGCGCGCCGCGCTCCACCAACCGGGCGGCGACATGGAGCGTGCCCGCGGAAGTGTTCGCGTAACGGAACCCGCCGGTGTCGGAGAGAATGCCGGTATAGAGGCACTCGGCGATCTCGGGCGAAATCGGCACGCGCAGAATCTCGATCAGATCGTAGACCAGCTCCGCCGTGGCGGAGGACTCGGGGTTCACCTGGCGTGGGTCCCCGAACCCCTCGTTCCCCCAGTGGTGGTCGATCACGGCGATTCGCGCGCCCGGCGCGAGGCACTTCTCCGCGACCGATCCCGCCCGGTCGAGAGACGAGCAGTCCAGCACGAACGCGGACCCGTAGCGCTTCCCGTTCTCCTCGGGACGGCGGATCGAATCGGCTCCCGGCAGGAACGTGAGCGTCCCCGGCAGCGGCGATTCCAGAATCACGTCCGCTTTTTTCCCGAGATGCCGTAGGGCATGCGCGAGACCGAGACAGGACCCGACCGCGTCCCCATCGGGATCGATGTGGGACGTGATCAGGAACCCGTCGGCGCCCGCGATGAACGGCTCGAAGCCCCGGAAGGCGCTCTCACTCATCGCGCGGCTCCCGGATCTCCCGCAGAAGCTGGTCGATCCGTTCTACGGCTTCGATCGAGTGATCGAACTGGAAGTGGAGCACGGGCACGATCCGGAGCTTGAGCCGTGGCGCGAGAAGGCTCCGGAAGTAGGGCGCGGCCCGCCCGAGCGCCTGGAGCACGTGGGGCTGGTCTTCCGTGGCAACGCTCCCCGAGATCCAGATCTTGGCGATCGAGAGGTCCCGCGTCACGTCCACTCCCGTGACGGTGAGCGTGCGGAGCCTGGGATCCTCGGTCCGGGTGGACAGAATCTCTCCCAGCTCGAGCTGGATCCGGTCGGCGACGCGGCGCGTGCGAGGGCTCTGTTTGCGCGAGGGCATGATGGGTCGGCGGTTTCAGTCGATCCGGATCTGGTAGTCGAGCACTTGGAGCCGGTCCTCGCGCTCGACCACGGCGAGGATGTCCCGGAGCACGCGGTCGAGCCCGCCCGGCTCGCCGCTGACGACCGCGACACCGAGGGTCGCGCGCTGCCAGAGGTCCTGGTGGTCCACTTCCGCGACGGAGGCGTTGAAGCGCGTGCGGAGCCGCTCCTTGACGTGGTTCACGACCGACCGCTTCGCCTTGAGGGAGTGCGAGCCGGGCAGATGAAGCTCCATGTGGAGCAGACCGACGACCATGTCACGACAGATGGCGCGCGAACTCTTCGAGAACGTAGGCTTCGATGACGTCGTTCACCTTGACGTCGTCGCGCCCCTCGAGTCCGATGCCGCACTCCAACGGGGACGCTACCTCGCGCACGTCGTCCTTGAAGCGGCGAAGGGATTCGATCTTGCCTTCCCAGGCCGCCGCGCCGGCCCGCATCAGGCGGGCGCGCGCGCTCCGCTGGATGGCGCCGGAGACGACCTTGCACCCGGCGATGGTGCCGGCTTTGGTGGTGCTGAAGACCTGGCGCACTTCCGCCGAGCCGATCACGGTCTCGCGGATCTCCGGCTTCAGGAGTCCCGACATCGCGTCCTTCACGTCGGCGACGGCCTCGTAGATGATCTCGTAGAGGCGGACGTCC
>JBGPHU010000158.1:0-6091 GCA_041484545.1 Candidatus Eiseniibacteriota bacterium
ACGGGGCGTTCGTTCCACTACGAAGAAACGCTCCGCGCCCGCCAAGGCCTCACGGCGGCGCGGCCGCTAGAGGAAACGCCGCGTGGATGAGACCTTGTTCATGATCAAGCCGGACGCCGTCCAGGCTCACAAGATCGGAGCCATTCTCTCCGAGGCGGAGCGGGCCGGATTCGAAATCCTCGACCTGCGCTTCGTGCGCCTGACACCGCGCGAGGCCCGGCTCTTCTACGCCGTGCACGAGGGGAAGCCTTTCCTCGAGGAATTGGTCCAGTTCATGTCCTCGGGCCCCGCGGTCCCGGTCCGCCTCAGGCGCGACCATGCCGTCGAGAAGCTCCGCGAGCTGATCGGCGCCACGGACCCCAAGGAGGCCCGGCCGGGCACGATCCGGGCCCTCCACGCCGAGAGCAAGGGGAGGAACGCGGTCCACGCCTCCGACTCACCGGAGTCGGCCCGCGCCGAGATCGAATTCTTCTTCGGAGACGGTTCGGCCCGTCGCTAGTCTAAAGAAGAGCCATGGAATTCAAACTTCATGAGATCGACGAGGGCCAAACCCGCCTGGAGCTTGCGGTACAGGCCGGTGCGGTCGGGATCCAGGCCCAGGACGTGGAGTTGGAAGGGCCCGTCACGATCGGGCTCAGCCTGGACCGCCGCGGGGACGAGATCTGGATCCGCGGGGCGATCCATACGATTGCCCTGCAACAGTGTAGCCGCTGCCTGGTCGATTTCTCGCAGATTCTCGAGTTGGAGTTCGAGGTCTTCTGTGCTAAGTTGCCTCAAGACCGCACGATGAGCCCCAAGGCCCTGGACGAAGAAGACGGGGGGGTCCATTTCCACGACGGCCGCGTGCTCTCCATCGACAGTGAGATACGGGAGACGGTGCTGCTAGGCCTCCCCATGAGGCCCCTTTGCCGTGAGGTGTGCGCGGGACTTTGCCCGCGGTGCGGCGAAGATCGAAACCTCGGGTCGTGCCGCTGCGTCGGCGCGGTCACGGGCTGAGCGAGGCGGGTCGCCATAGACTCACGCCGGCTCAGAACACCAGCGAAGGGAATGAAGAACGATGGCCGTACCCAAGAGAAGACACTCGAGCACCCGCGGCAAGAAACGCCGCACGCACTGGAAACTCTCCATGCCCTCCCGGTCGCTTTGCCCTCACTGCAGCCAGCCGAAGCTGCCGCATCGCGTGTGCGGCCATTGCGGCTATTACGCAGGCGAAGAGGTGATCTCGCAGGAGGCGTCCAAGAATACGTAGGGGCGGTGGGCACGGGGCCAAGGTGAGCAATCGAGCCGGGCGACCGGTCATCGGGGTGGACGCCATGGGTGGCGATCTGGCCCCGGGCGTGGTCATTCAAGGAGCCATCGAAGCGACCCGCGAGTCGGGGGGCGCGTTCGACGTCGTGCTGATCGGCGACGAAGCGCTCGTCCGAGAGGAAGCCTCCCGTCTCCACCTGACTTCGGCGCTCCCTTCCATCATCCATGCCTCCGAGCGGGTCGAGATGGGCGAGTCGGCCGCGACCTCGGTTCGCAAGAAGAAGGATTCCTCGATCAACATCGCGGCGCGGCTGGAGAAGGAGCGCCACACCGACGCCATGGTCTCGGCTGGAAATACGGGCGCGGTGGTGGCGGCGGCCCTCTTCGGCCTGGGGCGCATCGAGTCGGTGCAGCGTCCCGCGATCGCCACGGTGCTCCCGACCCCGCAGGGCAACGTCGTCATCCTGGACGTCGGCGCCACCTCGGACTGCAAGCCGTACCACCTCCACCAATTCGCGATGATGGGGAGCATCTACGCGAGGCTCGTGCTCCACGTCGAGCGCCCGCGCGTCGGGCTCTTGAACATAGGCGAGGAGGCGGAGAAGGGAAGCGAGCTGTACTACGAAGCGCACCAGCTCCTGAAACAGAGCCCGGTCCACTTCGTCGGGAACGTCGAGGGGCGCGACATCATCCTGGGAACGGCCGACGTCGTCGTGTGCGACGGGTTCGTGGGGAACGTGCTCCTCAAGTTCGCGGAGAGCGTGATTCCCAGCGTGGGGAACATGATCCGGGACGAGATCCGCGCGGACCCCCTGAGCATGCTCGCGGGATTGCTCCTCAAGCCTGCGTTCCGCCGGCTCAAGCGCCGCATGGACTACGCCGAGGTCGGTGGCGCCCCGCTCCTGGGGGTGGACGGGAACTGCATCATCGCGCACGGGCGGAGCAACGCCCGCGCGATCAAGAACGCCATCCGCGCGGCCGCGCGCTGCGCCGATGCGCGCGTGGCGGATTTCATACGCGAAGATCTTCAAAGGCACGCACCGGAGGCGGCATGAAGGCGGCATCGAGGGAACGGCCGTGATCGCGACCGCCCGTGACGTCCATATCATCGGCGTCGGCTCCTTCACGCCCGACCGGGTGCTCACGAACCAGGATCTGGAGCGGATCGTGGACACCTCGGACGAGTGGATCCGGACGCGCACCGGGATCACGGAGCGGCGGATCGCGGGCCCGGACATGCCCTCCTCGGTGCTCGCGACCGAGGCGGCCCGGCGCGCCCTCAAGGATGCCGGCGTCGAGGGGAAGGAGATCGACCTGATCATCGTGGGAACGGTGACCGGGGACCGGCCCTTTCCCTCGACGGCCTGCCTGCTGCAAGACAGGCTCGGAGCCGTCTCCGCCCACGCGTTCGACATCTCCGCCGCCTGCTCGGGATTTCTCTACGCGCTCTCCATCGGGCGCACGCAGGTCGCGGCGGGCGTGGCGGACACGGTGCTCGTGGTCGGCGTCGAGACGCTTTCGAAGATCACCGACTGGACGGATCGCAACACGTGCGTTCTCTTCGGCGACGCCGCGGGCGCGGTGGTGCTGCGCTCCACCGGCCAGCCCGGCGGGATCCTCGCGACCAAGCTTCACAGCGACGGATCCCTCACCCACCTGCTCGAGATGCCGGGGGGCGGCTCCCTCAACCCCTCGTCGCACGAGACGGTGGATAAGAGGCTCCACTACATTCGCATGAGCGGAAACGACGTGTTCAAGTACGCGGTGCGGGCCATGGAGTCGGTGGCGTGCGAGGCGCTCGAGGCCGCGGGGCTGAAGCCCGAAGAGCTGGACCTCCTGATCCCGCACCAGGCGAATTACCGCATCATCGACGCGACGGCGCGGCGTCTCAACCTTCCGATGGAAAAGGTGTTCGTGAACCTGGACCGCTACGGCAACACCTCCTCGGCGTCGATCCCGCTCGCCCTCGACGAAGCGAAGCGGCAGGGCCGCCTGAAGCCGGGCGATCTGCTCGAAATGGTCACATTCGGAGGCGGTTTCACCTGGGCGGCGGCGGTGGTGCGCTGGTGAGTCTCGTCGCGTTCCTCTTTCCGGGACAGGGATCCCAGGTCGCGGGGATGGGGCGATTGCTCGCGGAGCGCTACCCCGAGGCGCGTGAGGTGTTCGAGCGCGCGGACTCGGTGCTCGGCGTTCCTCTATCCAGGCTTTGCTTCGAGGGCCCGATCCAGGAGCTGACGCGCACGGAGAACACGCAGCCGGCCCTGCTCGTCACGAGCGTCGCCGCCGCGCGTGTGCTCGAGCGCCGCGGCGTGCACCCCTCGGCGGGGGCGGGGCACAGCGCGGGAGAATTCGCGGCCCACGTGGCCGCGGGATCACTTTCGTTCGAGGACGGCCTGAAGCTCATCCGGAGACGGGGCGAGCTGATGGCTGCCGCCGGGACGGAGCGGCCTGGATCCATGGTGGCGGTGCTGGGGCTTGACCCCGCGGCGATCGAGAAGGTGCTCCAGGCGGTGGCCGCGCCGCGCGATCTCGCCGCGGCGAACTTCAACTCGCCGGGACAGGTCGTGCTCTCGGGAACGCCCGAAGCGCTCGAGCGCGCGACGGTGGAAGCGAAGAAGGCGGGCGCGAAGAAGGTGGTGCCTTTGCATGTGAGCGCCGCCTTCCACTCGCCGCTCATGGAGAGCGCCGCGCGCGGGCTGGCTGAGGCGCTCGACCAGGTGGAGATCCGCCCCGCGCGTTTTCCGATCTACGCCAACGCCACGGCCCTCCCGGCGCAGTCGCCGGACGAGATCCGCGTCACGCTGAGAGAGCAGCTTCTCTCGCCGGTGCTCTGGGAACAGACGGTGCGCGCGCTCCTGGCGGGAGGGGTGCGGCGGTTCGTCGAAGTCGGACAGGGTCGGGTCTTGCGTGGACTGGTGAAGAGCGTGGACCGCGAGGCGTCGCTCTTCGGGAGCGAGGATCCCGATTCGATCGAAGCGACCGTGCTGGCGCTCGAGGAAGTCGCGGCGTGACCCTTGGGGGCTTCAAGGACCGCGTGGCGGTTGTCACCGGAGGGGGAAAGGGGATCGGCCGCGCCATCGCCGAAAGGCTCGCGCGCGGTGGGGCGAGGATCGTCCTCTCGGGACGCGACCGGACCGCGCTCGACACGGCCTGCGCCGAGATCATGGCCCGGGGGGGCGCCGAGGCGATCCCGATGGAGGCGGACGTCGCCAAGCCGGACGACGCCGACCGGCTCTGCGCGAGGACGCTCGAGACGTTCGGCCGGGCGGACATCCTGGTCAACAACGCCGGGATCACCCGCGACAACCTGGTCATGCGGATGAGCGAGGAAGAGTGGGATCAGGTGCTCGACGTGAATCTCAAGGGAAGCTTTCTCTGCATCCGGGCGTTCACCCGGCCTATGATGAAACAGCGCTGGGGGAGGATCGTGAACGTGACCTCCGTGGTCGGGCTCATAGGAAATCCGGGGCAGGCCAATTACGTCGCATCCAAAGCGGGACTGGTGGGGTTGACGAAGGCCGTTGCGAAGGAACTGGCATCGCGCCATATTACGGTGAATGCGGTCGCTCCGGGCTTCATCGAAACGGCTATGACGTCCGGTTTGAACGAGAAGGTGCGCGAAACACTGAAGGCGCAGATCCCGCTCGGACGTTTGGGGTCTCCGGAAGACGTCGCCCACGCGGTGGCGTTCCTGTGCTCCGAGGAGGCGGGATACGTGACCGGCCAGGTGCTGTCCGTCGACGGCGGTATGCGGATGTGAATCGGTCGGATTCCCGACGGGAATCCACAAGGGGAGGTGAAGCAGCGAATGGCCTCATTCAGTGAGGATCGGGTCAAGCAGATCATCGTCGATCAGCTGGGCGTGGCGCCCGAGCAGGTCACGCCGGAAGCTTCGTTCATCGACGATCTTGGAGCGGACTCGCTCGACACCGTGGAGCTCGTGATGGCCCTCGAGGAGGAATTCGACATCGAAATTCCGGACGAGGACGCCGAGAAGATGACCACGGTGGCGGACGCCATCAAGTATCTGGAATCGCACGTGCCGAAGAACGCCTGATTCGGCGCCGCGCCGGACGCTTCGTCCCGCGCGGATGGGAGCTGGGCGAAGAAATCGAGAAAACGTTCGTGACGTATCGGAGAAATGGGAGTCCTCGCCGGGTGGTCGTGACCGGGCAGGGCGTGATTTGCCCTCTCGGAAACACCGTCGAGGAATTCTGGAAACGGTTGATCGCGGGCGAATCCGGCATTGGCCCGGTGACGCGCTTCGACACCACCCTGTACGACACGCGGTTCGCGGGCGAGGTGCGCGGGTTCAAGCCGGAAGACTACATGGACCGGAAGGACATCCGCCGCACGGATCTCTTCGTGCAATTCGCGGTGGCCGCCGCCACCCAGGCGGTGGAACAGGCCGGGGTGAAGGGCGCCGTGGATCCGACGCGATTCGGCGTGATCGTGGGGTCGGGGATCGGAGGGATCTCCACGTTCGAGGAACAGCATCGGACCCTGCTGGAGAAGGGCCCGAACCGCGTCAGTCCGTTTTTCATTCCCATGATGATCTCGGACATGGCCTCCGGCCAGGTGTCGATCCAGTTCGGCGCCAAGGGTCCCAACTACTGCACCGTGTCGGCCTGCTCCTCGGGAGCGCACGCGGTGGGGGAGGCGTTCCGGATCATCCAGAACTCCGAAGCGGAAGTCATGATCGCGGGAGGCGCCGAAGCGCCGGTTACCCCGGTTTCCTTCGCCGGATTCTGCTCCATGAAGGCGATGTCCACCCGAAACGACGACCCGACCCGAGCCTCCCGGCCCTTCGACTCCCAGCGCGACGGTTTCGTGATGGGGGAGG
>JBGPHU010000159.1:0-5926 GCA_041484545.1 Candidatus Eiseniibacteriota bacterium
GGCCGCGGCGAGCGGACCGAGATTCGGCACGACCAGCTCGCTCGTGGGGCAATCCTCCTTGAAGAACACCAGCACGCCGCCGCCCGGATCCACCAGGTCATGGAGCCCGCGGTATCCGCCTCCGACGAGCGGGAGGTTGAAATCGGGAGCGCGCGCGCCGGACACCACGCGGGGGCTCATCGGCGCCTCGCCTTCTTCTTCGGCACGGCCTTCTTCTTCGGCGCCGACTTTCCCGCGCGCTTCGCCGGCGTCTGCTTCGCGCGCGGCGGTGCGGCGCGAGCGCGCTCGGCCGGCGGGAGCTTCCCGCTCAGGAAGTAGGACGCGCTGGGGCAGAGATCCTGAACCGGGCAGAGGGCGCACCGAGGCTTCCGGGCGATGCAGATCCGGCGCCCGTGGAAAATGATCAGGTGCGAGAAGAGGATCCAGTCCGGGCGCGGCACGAGCTTCATCAGCTCCCGCTCCACCTGCACCGGCGTTCCCCCACGGCTCAGCCCGAGGCGGCGGGAGACGCGATCCACGTGCGTGTCCACCACGATGCCCTCGCCGATGCCGTAGCCAACTCCCAGCACGACATTCGCGGTCTTTCGAGCGACTCCGGGGAGCGTGAGCAGCTCCTCCATGGTCGACGGCACCGCGCCCCGATAGGTCTCGGCGATACGTCGGGAGGCCCCGAGAAGCGACTTGGCCTTGTTGTGGTAGAAGCCCGTGGTGCGGATGAGATCCTCGACCTCGAGCACGTCGGCGTCCTTCATCGAGCGCGCGTCGGGAAAGCGCTCGAAGAGCGCGGGGGTCACCTTGTTGACACGCTCGTCCGTGCACTGCGCCGAGAGAATGGTCGCGACCAGGAGCTGAAAGGGATCCCTGTGCCGAAGCGCGCAGGCCGCGTCCGGATAGGCGGCCTTGAGCCGCCCGATCAGCGCGCGGGCGCGCGTTTCAGTTGATTCGTTTGTCGCGGGGATAGAGATGGCGGACACGCTCGATCCGTTCCTGGGTCTTCGTCGCGTTGCGGAGAATCTGGAGCAGGGTCTGATAGCGAAGGCCGAGGCTGTCCATCTCGAGGAGCTGCTCTTTCAGCTCCGGCTCGGCGTTCAGATGCAGCGCCACGGTATTGAGAACGGATTCCGGCGCCATGTTCTGGCCGAACATTTCTTCGAGCGGGATGGAGGGCCCCTGCCCCTCGTGCACCTGCCTGAACAGACGAACAAGCTCCGCGGCTTCCTCGGACGCGCGCGCCCCGCGCGCCCACGCGGCATCGTCCTCGACCGGCGTGACGCGCACCAGCCGGTAGGGTTCGAGGCGCACCGCGGATTCGATCAGGACCTTGGTGATTCCGTCCAGCGTGATGTTGTAGCGGCCGTCCGGAAGCTTCTGATGCTGCACGATTCTCCCGACGCAGCCGACAGGGTACACTTCCGGAGAGCCGTAGTAGTCGGATTCCCAACCGGGTTTGAGGAGCGCCGTGCAGATGATTCGATCCTGCTCGAGCGCCTCCGAAGCAAGCGCGCGGTAGCGCGGCTCGTACACGTGGAGCGGCAGAAGGGTCTTGGGGAAAAAGACCACGTCCGGCAGCGGGAAAAGGGGCGTCACGTTCGATGAGATCGTCACAGACGAATGCTAGCACAGGGGCGGCCGGGCGTGCATTCGCGCCCGGCGACGCGGGCCCTGAAGCGGCGGAGCGGAAGGAGCGTATCCGCGAGGAGGCGCGCTCGCTCGGATTCGGCGCGGTTGGATTCGCGAGCGCTTCGGAAGCGCCGTACGCGGAGCGGCTGCGGACCTGGCTCGCAGCCGGACGCCACGGGACCATGCGCTGGATGGCGCGCGACCCCGCGCGACGCTCCGATCCCCGCGCGGTGCTTGCGGGCGCCCGCACGGTCATCTCGGTCACGGTCCCCTACTACCGCGGCGACTGGCCGGAGAACGGCGAGCCCGGATCCCCCGAGGCCACCGCCCAAGCGCCGCGCGGCCGCATCGCGCGCTACGCCTGGGGTCGCGACTACCACAAGCGAATCCGCCGCAAGATGAAGCTCCTCGCGCGCTCGATCGCGGCGCTGAACCCCGACGCCCGATGGCTCGCGTACGTGGACACCGGGCCCCTGCTCGACCGCGCGTGGGCGGAGCGCTCCGGCGTCGGCTGGATCGGAAAGAACACGAACGTGATCGTCCAGGGCCGGGGCTCATGGACGTTTCTGGGCGAGATCCTGACGGACTTGGAGATCGAGCCGGACCAACCCGCGCGGAATCACTGCGGCACGTGCGCGCGGTGCATCGCGGCCTGCCCCACCGGCGCGATCGTCGGACCGTATGAACTGGACGCGCGGCGCTGCATCAGCTATCTCACCATCGAGCATCGCGGCGCGATTCCGCTCGAGCTCAGACCCGCGATCGGCACGAGAATCTTCGGATGCGACGACTGCCAGGAGGTGTGTCCGTGGAACCGTTTCGCCGTGAAGACCGTGGATCCCGATTTCGCCGAGCGGCCCGAGCAGCAGACGCCTGAGCTGATTCCCTTGTTGTCCCTGGACGAGGACGGCTTCCGCGCCCGCTACCAGGGCACCGCGATAGCGCGTGCGAAACGGGCCGGCTTCGCCCGCAACGTCGCCGTCGCGCTGGGCAATCTCGGCGACCGTCGATCCATCGGTGCGCTGGCTGTCGCGCTGGCTCAGGATCCCGAGCCGGTCGTCCGGGGGCACGCGGCCTGGGCCATCGGGCGGATCGGCGGGCAGGCTGCGCGCGTTGCACTCGGCGAAGCGGCCGGGCGCGAGATCTCGCGGGAAGTCTTAGCGGAAATCCACACGGCGCTGGACTCGTGTTCGGACGCCGCCTCCACCTCCCTCATGGAAGGAGACTCACGACCATGAACCGGATTCTCCGGGCGCTTGGAACGGCGCTCGCCCTGGCGCTCCTTTTCGCATGGGCCGTCCCATCCACCCACGCTGCCGGCGCCACGGCCCCCCACCGCGCGTATTCCGGCAGAGGGCACATGCTCCAGACCACGCAGGACGGCACGCGCCTCACGGGCTACCTCTCGCTTCCGAAGGGCGCGGGGACGCACGCCGGGATGGTCGTGAT
The DNA here is from genome assembly GCA_041484545.1 of Candidatus Eiseniibacteriota bacterium. Lineage (GTDB taxonomy): Bacteria > Eisenbacteria > RBG-16-71-46 > SZUA-252 > SZUA-252 > WS-7. Next base: position 3,070 of record JBGPHU010000159.1, read on the forward strand.
CCAGGAGTGGTGGGGGCTCAACGACTGGGTGAAGCAGCAGGCCGACAGCCTCGCGTCGCACGGATACGTCGCGTTCGCCCCGGATCTCTACAAGGGGAAGGTGGCGTACGAGGAGGCCACGGCGCACCAGCTCATGAGCGGGCTCGTCGAGGAGGACGCGATCGCCACGGTCCGCGCGGCCGCCGATTTTCTCAGGACCCGCCAGGACGTGAGGGCGAACGCGATCGGCGTGATCGGATGGTGCATGGGAGGGAAATACGCGATCCGGCTGGTTGCGGCGGACCCGGGGGTTCGCGCGTGCGTGGCGTACTACGGAGCCCCGATCACCGACCCGCGCGCGATCCAGGGAATCCAGGCCGCAATGCTCGGAAACTTCGGCGCGGAGGACCTGGGGCCGTCTCCCGAGCAGGTGACGCAGTTCGAGGCGGCGCTCCGCCAGGCGGGCAAGAAGGTGGATTTCAAGATCTACCCCGGCGCCGGGCACGCCTTCGCCAACGTGAACAACCCCTGGGGCGGCTACCGCCCCACCGTGGCAAAGGACGCCTGGCGGAGGACTCTCGCCTTCCTGGAACGCGAGCTGAAGCGCGCCTCGCTGCCTCGAAAGTCGGGCTGATTTCCACGCCGGGGGTTTCCCATTGAAACAGGCCTCAATTTGTGATAACTTTCACAAATAGAGGGCGTTAGCCCCAGACTCGGGGTAATCGCCCAACGAGGCTTCGTGTCCCGCGCCCGTCTGAATCCATGCGAGCTTCAAATCGACCTCTTCTGCAACGGCACGAGGCTCGATCCCTCCTGTGACCTGGTGGACGACGCCCGCCAGGTCTCTCGCACCCGCGCTGGTCTGGGCTCCGGCCTCGAGATCGTCATACCCGGCCCGCTCAAGGACATCTGGACCAACGTTCCGGTCGAGGAGGACTTCGCGGCGCGCTCGCCCTACGTGCTCGTCAAGGAGGGGTCCGAATACCGGGTCCGGGACGACCGCTCCGGGCAGAGCTATTCCGTGCGCCTCCCCGCCGAGCCGCGCTGGTACGGCGCGCGCACGAGCCGCGGCACCGAAATGCGCCGCGTGGGCGTCCTGCAGGGCACCTACCTCGGTATCTACATCTCCAACTCCTGCCTCTATTGGTACTCGGACCCTGCCCAGAACTGCAGGTTCTGCACGACCGGCTCCAACGTGGGAGTGAACGAGATGGCATCGAAGCATCTCGACGACGTGGTCGAGGTCTGCCGGGCCGCGAAGGAAGAATCGGGCGTGACGTTCGTGCATTTCAACAGCGGCTACCAGGCCGGGCGGGACTTGGATCAGGCGGCTCCCTACGTGCAGGCGGTGAAAGAACGCGTGGGCGCGCTCGTGGGTGTGCAGCTCATGCCCACGAGCGACCTCTGGAAATACGACCAGCTCATCGACCTGGGCGCCGATCACTTCTCCTTCTGCTACGAGTTCCACAATCCCGAGTTCTTCGCTCGCTATCTCCCCGGCAAGCAGAAGACCGTCGGTCAGGAGACGTTCTTCCGCGCGCTCGAGTACACGGCGGGACTCCTTGGCAAAGGGGCCGTTTCCGGAGAGATCATCGCGGGTGTGGAGCCGGTAAAGGACACGCTCCGCGCCATCGACTACATCACGAGCGTGGGCGCCTTCCCGACGGTGTGCGTCTTCCGCCCCGTGATCGGCGCCGATATGGAGAACCATCCGGTCCCGCGCTATGAGGACATGCGGCCCGTCTTCGAGCACGTCTACAGAGCGTGCAAGCGAAACGGAATCCCGATCGGAGTCGCGCCCAATATCGAAGTGAGCCTGATCTGCCAGCCCGACGATACTCGCTATCTCGCGCACCCGGGACCTTCGACCTGGATGTACGAGACACAGCTCAAGTTCATGAAGAAGGTCGCCCGGCCCATCTTTCGCCGGAAGCTCGCTCGGCGGCGGCCCCGCCCCGGCGCGTGCACGCTCGAGCCGGCATGCTGACCGGCGTCACGGACGCAGCCTGCCGGGCCAAGCTCGATTCTGAGCTGTCCCTGAATCCGGTTTTCGCTCAGGTGGTTCAAGCCCTTCGCGACGCGGCGGAACCTTTCGCGATCGATCCGCGCGCGGGAGGGCTTGAATTCGCCGCGCTGCCCGTCGCGACCGCGGCCCCGGGCCGATGCAGGATGAAGTTGTTCCGGCCGCGGGAAGAAAAGGACCGGCTGTGCGCGTTCTTCTTCAAGAAGAGCAACATCGCGGGAAGCCGCGACCGCTTCTCCTACGGAGCCGTCGAGTTCCTTCCCGAGCGGCTGCGCGCGGAGGAAATCCAGGCCTGGATCGCGTGGCTGGCCGCCGGTCTCGATCCCTCACTCCGTCCCGGAAACCTCAAGCGCGCCTTCCTCTACACCATCCCCGAATAATCTCTCGGTCGCGTTGACTCGCCGGTCCGGCCTCCGCTATCGTGGCTCCGTGCCCCCTTCCCCAGCGCAACGACGCGAATGCGACTCTACGAAGTAGCCGCCGGAATCGTCTGGGACGGCTCCCGGGTCCTGATCGCCCGGAGGCAGGCCGGCGATCATCAGGGCGGGCGCTGGGAATTCCCGGGCGGCAAGCGCCACAGGGGAGAGAGCATCCCCGACTGCCTGAAGCGCGAGATGCTCGAGGAGATCGGGATCGAGATCGAGGTGGGACCGTTGTGGCGGGCGCTGACCCACGTCTACCCCGACCGCCGGGTCAGCCTCTACTTCCACTTCTGCGATCTGGTCCGCGGCACGCCCACGCCCATCCAGTGCGACGAGCTGCGGTGGATCGTGCCGGCCCTGCTCCGCGATCATCCATTCGTGGATGGAGACCTGCCGGTGTTGCCCGATCTGGCCCGGGATTTGATCGCCAGGA
>JBGPHU010000160.1:0-5710 GCA_041484545.1 Candidatus Eiseniibacteriota bacterium
GTCGTCGCGATGCGCGAGCGTGTCGGACGGATCGCCCTCGATGCAGAGCGGGAAGTTGGCGGTCGCGCGGTAGACGTCGATGATCATCACGTTGCCGAGCCCGCTCGCCCCCAGCGAGCGCGTGGTCTCGGTCATGTGGTCCAGGCCCACCGAGCTGGTCGCCGTGGGGAATATGAGATCCCGGCACGCAGCCGCGGCGCCGACCAGATAGTCCGCGACCGCGTGCTCCGCCTCCAGGAGCTTGAGCCGCTTCTTCCCGCCGCCCGGCCCGGCCAGGTGCGACGCGACGGCCTCGATCCACTTGGTGGAGGGCGTGATGGGGAATCCCGGGAAGAGGACACAGCGCCACATTTGGAGCGTGGCCAGCGCCGCCGCGGTATTCCCGTCGGCCGTGATTTGCTCGCGCCGCTCATAAAGGGCCCGGTGCTGCGCGCGGACGGGCTCGAGGTCGACGGCCGCGGGATAGAGCTCGCCGCACGCGGTCGGGTGGTGCTCCAGGGGCCGCGCCGGGGGCGCCGGAGGCGGGTTCACGGCGTGGCGGCCTCCTCCTCCCAGTGCTCTTCGAACGGAAGCTCCTGAAAGAGATGCTCGGGGCAGACGGCGATACACTCACCGCAAAGCTTGCAGTAGGTGGTGACCTCGACCCCGGTGACCAGGAGCCCGCGCTCCTCGTCCGGCTTGAAGAGAATGACTCCCTCGGGGCAGTTGGTGACGCAGTGGGCGCAACCCGTGCAGGCCACCGCGGGGTCGTGAAAACGAAGGCGGAGTCCGCTCGGCGCGTAGTCCGCGGTGCGGTTGAGGCGGGAGAGCCGCAGGGGCGATTGCGCGCCGGTCGGAAGGTCTCCGTACCCGGACCAAGCCGAGGCTCGATGATCCTCCGGACCCGCGTGGGTGTAGACGCCTTCCGACGAAGCTCCGGATGACGCGAGCAGAGCCGCGCGGTTCCGCTCGATCACCGGCGCGGGGACGTGGCGTCGCTCCAGGGTTTCCAAGAAAGAATCCACCACCGCGGCAGTGTCGAACCCGCCGATCACCTGCGCCGCCGCGACGTAGATCGACACGTTCCCGATCGCGTGCTTCAGGTGCGCGGCGCCGATCTCGTTCCCCGGCACGGTGATCACGCGGCCGGAGAGCCGGTAGTGGCGGGCGCACTCCTCGGGCGAACGCCGGGTATTGAGCAGAAACGTGCCGCCCGGGGGGACGCCGAGCGCGAAGTCAGTCGATCGCGCGGCGCTTTCGTCCATGAGCACGGTCATGGATGGTCGCGTCACTTCGCAGGCCGCCAGGATCGGACGCGCGCTCACGCGGAGAAAGGATCGGATTCCCGCGCCGCGCCGGGCGCTGCTGAAGAAGGGCCACTCCTGGACGTGGAGCGCGGGGTCGCGCAGGATCAAATTCGCGAGGCTCTGGAACGCGAGTACCAGGCCCCCGCCGGCGCGCCCGTCCCCGCGGATCTCGAGCACCCGGTCGAGGAGAATCGCGCGAAGGTCGAGAACGCTCACAGCGGACCTACCTTCAAAGCGATGTCGATCTCATGGAACTCGGGCTTGCTCGCCATTTGGCACCTCATCCCCGTACTTTGGCCCTTTTGGGCCCCAAGGGAGTCCCCTCCTTTGGTAGACCGTCGAGTGCGCCGAGAGTCCCCCTTGCACCTTGGCGCTCGTCGTTTGAACCTACGTTCAAAGTTCGACCAGCCGTTCACACCTTGAGGAGGAGCCCCGTGCCGCTCGTTTCCGCCGGCTCACCCCGCGTCCGCGCGAAGCGCAAGCGCCGCCGCGAGGAGATCCTTCGCGCGGCGCTTCGCGCCTTCCGGCGACGCGGATATCACGCGACCACGCTCGAGGACATCGCGCGCCGTATTGGGGTTCGGAAGACCGCACTCTATCACTACTTCCCGGACAAGGAGGAGATTCTCTTCCAGTGCCATCGGGAGTCGCTCGGCGAGCTCGATCGCATCGTCACCGAAGCCCGAAAGCTTCGAACGCCCCGCGAGCGGCTCCGGCACATCATCCGGGAGCACGTTCGCGTCATGACGGACACCCTGGAGGGTTCTCCGCTCGCCTTCGAGGTGACGGCGCTCTCGGCGCGGCGTCGATCGGAGATCATCGCGGCGCGCGACCGGTACGAAAGTGAAGTGCGCCGCGTCCTGGAGCGGGGGGTTCGCCAGAAGGTATTCCGCCCCGTGGACGCAAAGGTGGCGACGTTCGCCATCCTCGGGGCGATCAACTGGATCGCGCGGTGGTACCGCCCCGAGGGCGCCCTCGATGCCGAGGCGCTGGGGGATCAATTCGCGGAGCACCTCCTCGACGGACTCGGCGCCGCCGCCGTGGGACCGAGGCGGGCCGCCGCATCGCGCGGCGCGCGCGTCTCGTCGGGGGGAGGACGCGCATGAAGGCGGTACGTCTCGAATCGGTCGGAGGGCCACTCGTCCTGGAAGATGTTCCGATTCCCGTCCCTCGCGCGGATGAGGTCCTGGTGCGGATCGCGGGGTGCGGCGTTTGTCACACGGACATCGGATTTTGGCGGGACAGGGTTCCGACGCGCCACGCGCTCCCGCTCACGCTGGGTCACGAGGTGAGCGGAGTCGTGGCCGACGCGGGCGCCGAGTTCAAGCCCTGGGTCGGTCGGGACGTGATCGTGCCCTCGGTCATTCCGTGCGGGCGCTGCGCCCTCTGCCGGTCCGGACGAGGGAACGCGTGCCGCGACCAGGTCATGCCCGGGAACGACCTGGACGGCGGGTTCGCCGAATGGATGGTGGTCCCGGGCCGCGGACTCTGCGCTGTCGACGATCGGGGCGGATACGACCTCTCCGAGCTCTCCGTGGTGGCCGACGCGGTCACCACGCCCTACCAGGCCGTGGCGCGGAGCGGACTCTCGCCCGGCGACCTCGCGATCGTCATCGGCGCCGGGGGCGTCGGCGGCTATGCGGTCCAGATCGCCGCCGCGCTCGGAGCGAGAGTCGTGGCGATCGACGTGGATGACGCTCGCCTCGGCGTGATCGCCAGGCACGGCGCCAGTCTCACGCTCAACCCGTCCCAACAGGACTTCAAGTCCCTCAAGAAGGAGATCGTCGCCCGCGCGCGGGAATGGGGGTGCCCCACCGAGGCGTGGAAGATCTTCGAGTGCTCCGGGACCACCGAGGGGCAGCAGATCGCGTTCGGCCTCTTGAACCACGCCGGGACGCTGATGGTCGTCGGATTCACGCTCGGGAAGCTGGAGATCCGGCTCAGCAACCTCATGGCCTTCGACGCGACCGTGCAGGGAACGTGGGGATGCCGCCCCGAACTGTACCCGGACGCGCTCCGGCTGGTCACGACGGGGCGCGTGACCTTGAAGCCGTTCATCGAGCGCTTTCCACTGGCCCAGGGACCCGACGTCGTCAGGCGGGTCGCCGATCACGAGATCCATCGCAGAGCCATCCTGGAGCCCAACGGGCGGTCTCCGGCCCGGAAGCCAGGCGCGCCGCGGCGCGCGGAGGATTGAGTCCATGCTGAAGAATCACACGTTGGTGCCGGACTATCGGTTCGAGCACGTCCGTTACGAGCTTCGCCCGGCGCGGGATCGCGAAGGCCGCGCCGTCGAAGGGCTGTTCCACGCCTGGATCGTTCTGGACAACCCCGGGCAGCTGAACAGCTACACGACCGATACGGCGCGAGAAATCGTTCTCGCGTTCCGGCAGGCCAGCATGGATCGGCGGGTGGTCACCTGCGTCCTCACGGGCACGGGCGACAAAGCATTCTGCACCGGCGGGAACACGAAAGAGTACGCCGAGTACTACGCGGGAAACCCTCAGGAGTACAAGCAGTACATGCGGATCTTCAACGACATGATCGACTCGATCCTGCGATGCGACAAGCCGGTGATCAACCGAGTGAACGGGATGCGGATCGGGGGCGGTCAGGAGATCGGCATGGCATGCGATTTCAGCATTGCGGCCGACACCGCCCGTTTCGGGCAGGCAGGGCCGAAGCATGGGTCCGCTCCCGACGGGGGCTCGACCGACTTTCTGCCTCTCTATGTCGGGGTGGCGCGCGCCATGCAGAGCGCCGTGCTCTGCGAGACGTGGAGCGCGCACAAGGCGGCCTACGTGGGTCTGATCGACGAGGTCGTGCCTGCGCTCCGGATCGGGGCCGAGTGGGTCGCGAATCCGCTCGTGATCACGGACAGGCTGGTCGACTCGTTGGGCCGAATCGTTTACGGCGACTACCGGACGGGTGAGGCGCTGGCGGCCGCGAAGAGCGTCCTGGCCAAGACGAGCACCGACTTGACGCAGCTCGACGCGGCGGTCGAGACCCTCTGCGAGAAGCTCCTGATGCTGATGCCGGACTGCACGTCGAAGACCATCAACGGAATCCGCAAACACAAGCAGCGCCTCTGGGACCAGAACAACGTCACGAATCGTGAATGGCTCGCTCTCAATATGATGACGGAGGGGCGTGCCGGCTTCCGCGCGTTCCACGAGGGCCCCAAGGATCGGCGCGAAGTCGACTTCGTCCGGTTGCGGCAGATGCTCGCGCAGGGCCACCCCTGGGACGAGGAGCTTCTGCGCGCCATTTCGCCGCAATTCAACGCCGAGTCGGCGCGGCGCTGAGGCCGGTCGGAGCGCGCCATGGATCTCGGCCTGGACGGCAAAGTCGCGGTGGTCACGGGAGGCGCCTCGGGGATCGGCGCCGCCGTTGCGGCCGCACTCGCGGCTGAGGGGTGTGACGTGGCGGTCGTGGACCGGCGCGAAGCCGAGGCGTGCGAGGGAGTGCTCTCTTCAGTCCGGGCCGCGGGAAGGCGCGCCATCGCGATCACGGCCGACGTGCGCGACGCCTCGCTCGCTCAGCGCTCGATCGCGGGGGTCCTGTCCGCGCTGGGCGGACTCGACATTCTCGTTTGCAGCGCCGGGATCACCGACGACGCTCCAAGCTGGAAGATGACCCCGGCCCAGTGGGAAGAGGTGATCGGCGTGAATCTCACCGGCTGTTTTCACTGGAATCGCGAGGCCGGTATCGTGCTGAGGGAGCGGCGGTGGGGGCGCATCGTGAATATCGCGTCGATCAACGGCCTGCGCGGCAAGGCGGGACAGGCCAACTACGCCGCGTCCAAAGGCGGGGTCATCGCGCTCAGCAAGACACTCGCGCGGGAGCTGGGACGCTACGGCGTCACCGTCAACGTCGTGGCTCCGGGCATGGTGCGCACCCCGATGACCGAGAAGCTCCCGGCGAGCGTCCTGGAAGGCGCGATCGCGGAGACTGTGCTGGGACACATCGGGGAGCCGGAGGATTGCGCCTCCGCCGTGGCGTTCCTCTGCTCGACGCGGGCGGGACATGTAACCGGGCAAGTCGTCCAAGTCGACGGCGGCCAGTACCTCTGAGCAGGAGGGCGATGCCATGATGATTCGAGAGCGGATCGACGGAGGAGTCGCGACGCTCACGCTCGACCATCCGCCGCTCAACGTGCTCACGCGGGCGCTCCTCGGCCAACTTCGGGAAGCGTTCGCGCGCCTTGCCGGGCGGAGCGATCTGCGCGCGGTGGTCCTCACCGCGGAGGGTCGTCACTTCTCGGCGGGGGCGGACGTCTCCGAACACCTCCCGCCCACCTACCGCACCCTGATCCCGGAGCTCGTGGAGACGATCGAGCGGGTGCTCACGTTTCCGTTGCCCGTCTTCGCGGCCGTTCGCGGGCGCTGCCTGGGCGGTGGGTTCGAGCTGGTCCAGGCGGCGGA
>JBGPHU010000161.1:0-5627 GCA_041484545.1 Candidatus Eiseniibacteriota bacterium
GGAAGCCTTGAGGCTCCCCAGGAGCTTGGCGTCCTTGGAGAGGTACGCGCTCGCGGCGTAGTACTCCTCGCCGATGAGGGTGTAGTCGCACGCGACGACGAAGAACGGAAGCTGATGGACGTTCGCGGTGCCGGCGATCTGAATGGCGCCGATCTCGTGCCCGGTCTCGGCCAGGAGGAGCGATTCCGCGAAGAAGGCCCCCAGGAGAAGATTCGCCGCCGGCCGCTCGCGAAGCATGATCCCGTTTACCGCCGCAACGTAGGCGAACTGTTCGGTGGTGATGTAACGGACCATGTCGGAGCGGTACGCGTCGATTCGCCCGACGTCGGAGTACGCGCCCTTCACGACCTCGTCCGCCACCGTGTACACGGCGGGAGAGGGGGTCGGGACCATGAGGGGCGTTTCGTACTTCGCGGTCATCCGTGCGACGTTGCCCAGGATGATCATGCTCGCGATGGTCTGGATGTCGTCGATATCCTGGACGCCCGGGACGTAGAGGACGCCCTTTCCCATCTCGGTCGAGCGGCCGATGGCCTCCTCGATGGCCGTGAGGCCCGCGATGGTGCGGAAGCCCCATTTCGTCCCGCGCTCCGCCTGCCGGATGTAGTACAGCACCAGAGCCAGAAAGAGCGTGATCACGATGAAGACGTTCACCTTCCCCGTGTCGAACCAGCTCGCCTGGGATGTCGCGGCGGGCGATACGTCGGAGAGGAGCGTGGCGTCGGCGGGGAGCGGAACCAGGCGGTAGCGGTACTCCACTCCGTTTCGCACCCCGTGCGTCGCCGACGGCTGATCCGTGTAGCTCGTGAGATCGCCGCCGATGGTGTCGATGGGAGCGAACGGCTTCCCGGGCTCGGCGCGATAGAGGATCCACTCGGCCGGCGGGCGCGGCGGGACGGCCCAGCGCAGCGTGACGCTCGCCCCGCCATCGTTGGGGGTGTCAACCGCCTGGAGTGGAAATCCAAAAGCGGGGGTCGCGAGAACGCCGAGGAAGAAAACGAGAATCCGAGCCGCGGATGTCACGCCGTAGCGTTCCTCATGGGGGTAGTACCGGCGAGTACTCGAAGCGGACGGTAGGCTCGGAACATGCGGATGTCAAGCCGCAAGCGGCTCACGACTCGATCATTTCCACGTTGGCGCGGGGAAGCAGGGCCCGGGACTCACTCCCGAAATCCACCTCCAGGACCCGCACCCGGGCCTCGGTTTCCAGCGGCATGAGCTCGGGCGGGAGCGCCGTCACCCGGCCGATCCGACCGAAGTAGGGCTGCCGGATCACTCGAACCATATCCCCCGTCTTGAGGCCCCCGTCGGCCGCCTCCTCCTGCCCGCTCCGCGCGGCGGCGGAGCCCTTGGGATTCGGGGCCACGATCTCCGGACGCAGCACCCCGGCGCGGATCTGGGTTGCCCCGCTCACCGAAACGCGGCGTCCCTCGCAGGCGCGAAGCAGCTCGAAGGTGCGGGTCGCCATGGGAATGGAGCCGAATCCCTCCGTCACGATGAGGGTGATTCCCAGCTCCTCCGAGCCGGTGATCGCGACGCCCAGGTCGTACCCCAGAAGCTCGCGCAGGTCGTGATCGTCGAAGCCGCCCACCACGACCGCCTTGATCCCCAGCGCGACTGCTTTGCGGAGAACGGCGGCGGTCACGTACGCCCCACCGACGACGATCTTCCCTTTGCAGGAGGCATCGATGGCGCGTTCCTCGAGCGGCTCGGTCGGGTCCAAGACGGCCACGTGGAGCAGCCCGCACGTCTCTCCGCCCACGCCGAAAATCCCCTGGATGAACGCCCCCTCGGTCTCCACGGTGACGCCCGAGCGCGGATGGACCTCCACCACGGTTCCGTCCACGTACGCGTCCACCTCGACCGGGATCGGCTCCTCGCGGAGGAGCACCTGTCCCGTGATCTTCGAGACGCTCTCGATGGTGCCCTTCACGGGAGCGTGGCACTTGGACCGGAACAGCCCGAAGAAGGACCGGTTCTCGGCGAAGGATTCCCCCTTGTCGACCTTGGATCCCACGGGCTTCGTGAGGCACTCCTCCACGTCCTCGGGGAGGACGCCCAGGAGGTTCGCCACGTTCACGGTCTGCACGTTCCCCGGCAGCTCCGTGCGCGCCACGATGGTATCGGCCGTGACCGTCTGTCCCACCGTCACGAGCACGTCACCGGGGAGCGGGAGCTTCCGCTCCCTCCGGAGCCTCGTGGAGGCGGTCACCTTCAGACCGGGAGTATAGGAGTGCGCCATGGGTCAGACCCTCGCCGCGAGCGGCCGAAGCTCGGCCGTCGACACCTTGGCGGTTTCGCGCGGCGGATAGATGTCGAGCGCCTCGTTCCAGAGATTCAGCTTCGCGATTCTCGCGGCGCGGTCCTCGGGCAGGCGGAAGGGCCGCCGTCCGCGGCAGTCGAAGATGAGCCCCACGACGCCGCCCTTCAGCGTGACGACGCGCTCCCGACCCTTTCCTTCGCCGACGTCGAACGCCTTCTCCGGGCGGAGCGTCGCCTTCGCGGTCTCGCCGAGATCGAGCGGCACGAGCTTCAAGTACCCATAGGGAAACGAGAACTCCTCGCGCTTTCCGCCCGGAAGCTCGAGCGTCACGCGGAGGGCCGTAACGCCGTCCTTGCCGGGACCGACCGGGGACACGCTGCTCCCGAGCCGGATCAGGCAGTCCTTCTCGAAGACCTCCTTGGCCGCGCGCGGATGCACCGTGGAGAGCACTCCCAGCTGCGGCATCATGAAGATCGAGTCGACCGCGAGCTCGGTGACGTGCTCCGGAAGGAACGCGTCCAGCATCATGAGGGCGGCCTGCGCGCGCCGTGGCGCGTGGGAGAGGACGCCGCCGCTCCCCACGAGGAGGTCCAGGTGGTCCAGCCGGACCAGGGTCTCCCCGCTCGCCGTCTGTTCGAACGTGTCGGAAATGGTGCGCTCCTGCTGCACGCCCTTCAACCCGACCGCGAGCGACTTGTGCTGCTCGAAGGCGAGCCGGAGCGCCTCGCGCGCGATCGCCTGCTCGATGATCAGCTCCTCGAGCGACTGGGGAATGGTCGTCGGACGGATCATCTTGTTCTTGATCCGGTTCCGGAGGTCTCGCTCCTCGATCTCGAAGGGCACCCAACGCACTATGTTCGGCAGGCCCGCCTCGGCGAGGACGTTGGAGACGCTGTAGCTCATGCCGAGGTTCGCGCTCACGGTGCGGTTGAAGATCCCCTCGAAGACCGAGAACACATCGGTGGTGGCGCCGCCGATATCCACGCCGACCACCTGGATGCCTCCCTCGCGCGCGATCGTCTCGATGATGAGCCCCACCGCGCCCGGCGTGGGCATGATCGGCACCGGCGACCAGGTCATGAGTTTCCGGTATCCCGGCGCGTGCGCCATCACGTGCTCCATGAAGAGGTCGTGAATCTTGTCGCGGGCGGGGCCCAAGTTCTCGCGCTCGAGCACGGGACGCAGGTTCTCGGTGATCACGAGGGCGACCTTCTTCCCGAGCCGCTCTTTCACGATGTCGATCGCGTTCTTGTTCCCTGCGTAGATGACCGGCAGCTCGTATCCCGCCCCCAGCCGCGCCTTGGGATCGGCCGCGGCGAGAAGCTCCGCCATCTCGGCCACGTGCGACGTGGTGCCGCCGTCCACGCCTCCGGAGAGGAGGATCATGTCGGGACGAAGATGGCGGATCCTCTTGATCTTCTCGTGCGGGAGCCGTCCGTCGTTGCTCGCGATCACGTCCATCACGATCGCGCCCGCGCCCAGCGCCGCGCGCTGCGCGCTCTCGCCGGTCATGCTCTTCACCACGCCCGAGACCATCATCTGGAGCCCGCCCCCGGCGCTGGAGGTGGAGAGGTAGAGATCCACCCCCTCGGTGCCGGTCTGGGGCGTGATGATCCGCTCCCCGTCGAGGATCTTCCGCCCGGCCAGCTCCTCCACCTCCATGATCGCGTTCAAGACGCCCCGGGTCACGTCCTCGAAGGGCGCCTCCACCGTGGTGGGGGCCTCCCCCCGGACGATGAGCCGGTACTCCGAGCCGCGGCGCTCGATCAGGATCGCCTTGGTCGTGGTGCTGCCGCAATCCGTCGCGAGAATCGAACTCAGCTTTTCGGGATCGATGGTGCTCACGAAATTCCCTTTCTCCCCTTGCGGGCGTCTCGTTCCGCGCGTTCGCGCTCCCGGCGCTCCCGCTCCTCGTGGCGCGCCGCGTCGTCCCGCGCCTCGATCTTCACGAGCAGGACCTCGAGGTTCTCCCGTTGCTCCATGAGGATCGCGAACCGCTCGTAGTCCCGAACCGGGAAGAACGCGTGCACCATGGGCTCGAAGAAGTGCATCGCCTGGCTTCCCACGAAGGAGAGCGGTTTCATGCTCTCGAGGAAGAAGATCGCGGGCACGGTCATGCGGTGGCGCACGGTGAGGAGGGCGAGCTTGTCGAGGAGAGCCTCATCCTCCGGAGCCCGCGGCGGCGCGCCGCCCCCGGCTCCGGCGTCCCGGGCCCTCGCCTCCTCCGTCTTCGAAGATGACGGGGAGCTTCGTTTCCACAAACGCCACGACTTGATCTCGGTTTCCTCCGAAGGGAAGCCTCATGCCTCGATACGCCTCGAGCCAGCTTCGCTTCTCGAATGGACTCAGGAACACCCCGCCCCGGTCGACGGTAGCGCGCCGCATTTCCGACCACGGTCTCGCCCTGGCGACGCCCAGCGCCCGGACCTCGATGGACTCGGACGTGAGCCGATAGCGCGTCCTCGCGATGAACGATCCGACCGAAAGCAGGACGAACACCGGCGCCGCGGCTCCCAGCACCTTGTCCCCAGTCCCCTGCGTGATCAGGACGCCCAGCACGAGTAGCGACGCCACGAGCACCGCCGCGGCCCACGGCCGCTCGCGGGCCGGCCAGACCGACCACTCCAGCGCCTGCTGCGTCTCCCGCGCCGCTGGCGCGGGGACGCGCTCCTCAACCGCCGCCACCCTCAGCCTCGAGATCCCGCCACGTCAAGGTGAGCTTCCGGGCCGCGCGCGCCTCGTCCAGCCGCCTCACCGGCGTCTTCGTGGGCGCCTGCTTCACCCGCTCCGGGTCCTCTCTCGTCTCGCGGTCGATCGTCAGGAGCACCTCGGCCAGGGAATCCAGGCTCGCCTTGGTCTCCGTCTCGGTCGGCTCGATCATCAATGCCTCGTCCACGATCAGCGGGAAGTAGGTCGTGGGCGCGTGCATGCCGAAATCGAGAATCCGCTTGGCGACGTCCAGCGCTCTCACCCCCCGCGCCTTCTGGCGCGAGGCGGAGAGCACGAACTCGTGCATGCAATACCCTTCGTGCGACGGCGCGTAGGCCTCGGTCAACCTGGATTTCAAGTAGTTCGCGTTCAGGATCGCTTCCCGGCTCACCTCCGCCAGGCCCGAGGCTCCGAGGCTCTTCACGTAGCAGAGCGCGCGGACCAGCATCCCGAAATTGCCGTAGTAGGAGTGCACACGGCCGATGGATCGCGGCCGGTCGTAGCTCCAGCGGCACCCCTCTCCGGAGCGCTCCAGCACCGGCATCGGGAGGAACGGCTCCAGCTCCTCGCGGACGCAGAGCACCCCGCCTCCGGGTCCGCCGCCTCCGTGCGGAGTGGAAAAGGTCTTGTGGAGATTGATGTGCGCGAAATCGAA
>JBGPHU010000162.1:0-5376 GCA_041484545.1 Candidatus Eiseniibacteriota bacterium
AGCGCACGCTCGCGGTGGCCGAGGATCATGTGGGCCATCGCCATGACGCGGCAGGTCGCCGCCTCCTCGAAGCGGTCGTTGATGCGGCGCGCGATTCTGAGGCCGCGCTCGCAGGTGACGAGCGCGCGGTTGGGCTCCCCGATCCGCACGTGCACCTCGGCGATGCGACGGCACAGTTCGGGGATCAGATCCCCCTCGGGCGCGAGCCTCTCGGCGAGAAGGAGCGCCTGGTCGTAGCGCTCGATGGCGGATTGATTGTCGAATTGATCGAGCGCGACGTCTCCCAGGTATTCCAGGGCGATCACGTGCTCGCGCTCGAAGCCGTGCTCCTCCGCCTCCGAGAGCGCGCCGCGGATGTGCGACTCAGCGTCGCGCAGGTCCCCGCGGATGCGGAGTTGCTGCCCGAGACAGAGCCGGGTTTGCACCTTGCCCCTGGAATGCCCGCGCTCGCCGAACAGCGTGCGCGCCCGCATCAGCTCCTGTTCCGCCTGCTCGAACCGGCCGAGCTTGCCCAGTGCGATGCTCAGGTTCAGGGAGAAGTTCGCCTCCTCGTGGAAGAGGCCCGCCCCCCGCGCCTGGAGCTGGCCGCGGCCGAATTCCCCGACCGAGCGCTGGATCTCTCCGGCGCCCAGGAAACAGAGGCCGAGGAGGTTGCGGCTGCGGAGCATCCCCTCGAGGTCTTCGAAATCCCACCTGCTGATGTGGTACGCGGCGCGGAAGTGCTCCTCCGCTCTCGAGGGGCGCCCGATTCGCCAGACCGCTCTTCCGGCGGCGATGTGGTACTCGAGGATCGGCTTCTTGTCATCGGGGCGGGCGGCGTACAGCTCCTCGAGCTTCTTTTCGGCCAGGTCGGCTACCTCCCGCCACCTGCCGAGACCGAGCAAGGCGCGGCAACGCGCCAGGGTGACCGGATGCTCGATCTCGGAAGGCAGCGGGCCGCGCGCCTGGAATTCCGCGA
Organism: Candidatus Eiseniibacteriota bacterium; assembly: GCA_041484545.1. Taxonomy (GTDB): domain Bacteria; phylum Eisenbacteria; class RBG-16-71-46; order SZUA-252; family SZUA-252; genus WS-7. Next base: position 959 of record JBGPHU010000162.1, read on the forward strand.
TCAAGTCCAGAGCCGCGGCGAAGCGCGCGTGGGCGATCAACTCCTCGAGGCGGCGCTGGAGCGTCGCGGGATCGAAATCGTTTGCGTGATCGTGGATCATGGTCTCAGGGGAGCGAGGCTATTACCCCTCGCTCCCGGGTTGTCTCTCTCCATTCCGCCCCTCAACGGAGTCCGAGGCGGATCAGAATACTGAGATAGACGTTCCAGCGATTGGACGAGCGGTAGCTCCTCAGAATTGCGGTCCTCGCGGACGTCGGCGCCACGGCCTTGGCGGACTTGAGCGCGCTCGGCTTCGGAGTCGGGCTGGGAATGTCGTCGCCCGTCGGGTCCCCGGTGCCGTACGGGTTGCCATCCGGACCGCCGGTATAGACGGGTCTGGCCGTCGCTTGTCGCGGCTCGATCGCGGTCCCGGAAACGAGAACCGCGAGCAAGCAGAGAATGAAGCCGAGCGGAACGGCGCGAATGCGTTTTGTCACCATCAGCTCTGCCCCCGCGATTCCGGCACGTGCGTGTCTCTGCCGGGTAGGGGATACCCCGGCTCCACGTGATCGATCCATAATGGACGCTCCCGAGCGCCTGAGGCTTCGTTGGCGCGCTCTTCTCGGACGGAATGAACGATTGGGGAATCTGGCGGGGGGAATTCCAGGGATGGCTCGGCGGACGCCACCCCTCGTTGAATGTGGTTTGGAGCCATGCGCACCCTTCCTTTGGGCAGGCGAACCGGCTACCTGCAGGAAACTAGCACAAACGTCTCCCAAAATCAACGGTAAAACAGCCTTAGCCCGAATTTACAAGCCCGACCGGGAGCGAGCGCCGCGTCGCATGGTATAATCATGTTCGATTATTTCCCGTCCAACATGCGCGCGCACCCGAGACCGTAGGGAATGAACGAAGGCCACCGCATCCGTACGGCATTTCTCTCCTCAGTCCGCCTGTTCCAGGAATCGACCGCCGACGCCCCGAATCAGCCCATCGAGCTCGCGCTCGCCGACCTCGACAAGGGGCGCCGGGACGAGATCACCTACGAGATCGCGGAAAAGCTCCACGATGCGGGCGTTCTCGAGCGCGTCGACCGCTTCCAGCGCGACGGTCTTGCGTACGTCCGCTACCGCGAGACGGGCTCCGGAGAAACATTCCTGCTACCCGCCGCCGCCGGCAAGCGCGCCGAAGAGGACGCGCTCGTCCGGGCCGCACGGCCCCACTGGCACGTCCGAAGCCGACTCCTCTACCGCGTGATCTCGCACCTGATCGCGGTGGAGCGGAAGCTCTTCGCGCGGGACGAGCGGAACACCGAGTATCTTCAGACCGACCCTGCTGAAATCCTTCGCACCATCCTGAGCAGCGCGATGCAGATCCTCGAGTGCGACGACACGCGGCTCTACTCGCTGGCGCGCGGCCTCGACACGCGCTACGCCCAGCCGATGAGCGAGGGGGAGCCGTGGAACCGCGCCCTCGCCGAGAACTGGGTCGGGCGGCGCGCCATCCCGGTCTATGTCGAGGACCTGTCCAAGCCGGGATACGTACGCGTCATGATCGACGCGGAGTCCATGGACGCCACCATGCACGTGGCCGTCGCGCCGTACGAGCCCAAGGGAGCGCCCGAGAGCTTCCGGTCGCTGGGGATGGCGAGGGTCGGGGAGCCCGGCACGCCCTTCCTCTACGTGCTCGAGGCGTGGAGCAAGACGCCGGGCTTTTTCTCCGACGAGCGCCTGGGATTGCTGAGCGTGGTGGCCGAGCACGCGACCGACCTTCTCGTGACGCTGAAGAAGCTGGGCATGCTCGTCATGATCGACGAGCTGACCGGCGTCTACAACCGCCCCTACTTCGGCCGCCAGCTGGACCGCGAGATCGCTCGCGCCTACCGCGAGGGACGCCCCATGTCGCTCATCATCGGCGATCTCGACAATTTCAAGCAGCTGAACGATCTCTATGGATACGAGGCGGGAAACGCGGTGCTCCGCGAGATCTCGCAGACCCTGGCGTCCAGCGTCCGCCCTTTCGACACGGTCGCCCGATGGGGAGGCGAGGAGTTCGCGCTCATCCTGAGCGCCGAGACGACCCCGTCCGACGCGCGCGATATCTGCGATCGGTTGCGGCTCAAGATCCAGAATCTGGCCATCGTGGTCCCGACGCTGGAGGGCCGGGAGAACGCCGTGCGCGTCACGATGAGCCTCGGAGGCGCGATGTTTCCCGCAGACGTCTCGCTGCGCGTGGACCGCACCCGCGGACTGGACGCGCCCGGACGGGAGAAGATCAGCCACGAGCTCTGGACCCGGGCGAACATGAATCTCCGGAGCGCGAAATCGTCGGGGAAAAATCAGGTGGTCCTGGGAGAAGGCGGGTAATTCGCCCCCGAGCAGGTCCGGGGCGGTTGCGGGCGCCGGCCTAGGAGAGAACCAGCGCCTTCGCGAACCCCGACGCCTCGAAGGGGATCAAGTCCTCCATCCCCTCCCCCACGCCCACCCAGCGGATCGGCAGACGAAGCGTGTCGGCGATGGCCAGCGCCACGCCGCCTTTGGCGCTTCCGTCGAGCTTCGTGAGCGCGAGCCCGGTGACGCCCAGCGCCTGGCCGAACTCGCGGGCCTGGCTGAGGCCGTTCTGGCCCGTGGTCGCGTCCAGGATCAGGAGCACCTCGTGCGGCGCGCCGGGAATCTGCTGCTCGATGACGCGCCGGATCTTCTTCACCTCTTCCATCAGATTGACCTGCACGTGGAGCCTCCCCGCGGTGTCCACGAGCACGCGCTTGACGCCACGGCTCTTCGCGCGCGCCATGCCGTCGAAGGCCACGGCGGCGGGGTCGGCTCCCGGCTTCTGCTTCACGATCTCCACGCCGGCGCGCCCCGCCCAGACCTCGAGCTGATCCGCTGCCGCCGCCCGAAAGGTGTCGCAGGCGACCAGCAGCACCGAGTCGCCCGCGCGCTTGTAGCGGTCGGCGAGCTTCGCGATGGTCGTGGTCTTCCCCGACCCGTTCACGCCGACCACCAGGATGACGTAGGGGGTGTCGCTCGCAGGTCGGGAAGGTTCCCCGGTTGGGGGGAGCGATGTCTTCCCCCCGGCCGAGAGAATGTTCTCGATCTCCGCGCGCAGCGCCTCCTGCGAGTCGCCCTGGAACGAGCCGTCCATCAGGCGGTGCCTCACGCCCATCAGGATCTTCTCGGTCGTGGAGGGTCCCACGTCGGCGCGGAGGAGGGCGGCTTCCAGAGCCTCGTAGTCCTCCTCGTCCAGCTCGCGGCCGTGCTGGAACACAGAGGCCACTTGCCCGAAGAGCGTGTCGCGGGTCTTCTTGAGCCCCTGGGTAATCTTGTCGAAGAACGCCACAGAACCGGTTCTACGTCTCGGCCTGCGCCAGCTCCTGCGACGTTTCGGGCTCGACCTCTTGAGGCGGCTCGGCATTCCAGCGGACGGAGACCAGCTTCGAAACGCCCGGCTCTTCCATGGTGACCCCGTACAGGCAGTCCGCCACTTCCATCGTCTTCTTGTTGTGCGTCACGACGATGAACTGGGTGTTGAGGCTGAACTCCCGGAGCAGCAGAACGAAGCGGTCGATGTTCGCGTCGTCCAAGGGCGCGTCCACTTCGTCCAGGATGCAGAAGGGGCTGGGCTTGACCAGGTAGATCGCGAAGAGGAGCGCGATTGCGGTCAAGGCCTTCTCTCCTCCGGAGAGGAGCGAGAGCGACTGCGGTTTCTTCCCGCGCGGACGGGCGAGAATGTCGATCTCGGCCTCGAGCGGATCTTCGCCGCTCAGCGTCAGGGCCGCCTCCCCGCCCTCGAAGAGCGTCTTGAAGACCCTCTGGAAGTTCTCATTAACTTGCAGAAACGTCTTCTGGAAGAGCTCGGAGGCGGTCAGGTTGATCTTCTCGATCGCCTCGAGCAGCGAAAGGCGCGCCTCGTCGAGATCCTTTCGTTGTCCGGCGAGGAACCCGAGCCTCTGCCGCCGCTCCTCGTAATCCTGCATCGCGAGGAGATTCACGGGGCCGAGCGAGCGGAGTTTCTCTTGCAGGAAGCGCAGGCGCTCGCGCCGATCCTCGCGCGAGATCGGCGCCCCTTCTCCCACCGATCCGGGCTCCCCCCGTGTGACGATGGCCTCGTCCGGCACCTGCGCCTCGTCCCCCTCGAACTCCGCGTCCTCGATCTCGGCGAGCGGTCCGCCCGCCTCGGGCCCCGAGAACGCCTGCGGGGTCCACGTCCTGAGATCGGCCTCGTATTCGTTCCGGACCCGCTCGAGGAGCACGCGTATCTCCGATTCGGACTCGGCGCGCTCCAGCTCCGCCCGGTGGAGGCGCTCCGTGATCTCGTGGTGCTCGCGGCGAAGATCGCGGGCCTTGCTCTCGAGGTCGTCCGCAGTCCCCTTCACGCCCCCGAAGCCCTCGCGCGAAACCTGAACCGCGCGATCTTTCTCGGCCTTGAGCGCGATCTCC
>JBGPHU010000163.1:0-5333 GCA_041484545.1 Candidatus Eiseniibacteriota bacterium
AGAAAGGCACTCGCCAGTTTGGACGACTCATTCCCATCGTCGACCCCTCATACCGCAGACGTCGCCGGCGCCGCTATGGAAGCTAAAGAGTGTCACCCATGTGCCCGGTCTGCTCTGTCACCTATCTTCCCGGTTGCAACCCTCGACTCCGGAGCAACTCCGGTCGGCGATTAGGCGAGCGCCCCGGATTCCCGGAGCTTTCCCAGCAGGAGCTTCACGATCTCCTCCCCAACGGCCTCTTGGGCCTCCACCGTCGCCGCCCCGATGTGGGGCGTCCCAACCACGTCCGCCCTCTGCGGAAGCGCAGAACCTCGGGGCGGCTCCTCGGCGAACACGTCGAAGCAGGCGCCGCTCAGGTGCCCGCGTTCCAGCGCCGCCGACACGGCCGCCTCGTCCACCAGCCCGCCCCGCGCGGCGTTGACCAGGACGGCGCCGCGCGGCATCAGCGCGATCTCGGGAGCGCCGATCATTCCCTTCGTATCCGGGGTGAGCGGAACGTGGAGCGTGAGGATGTCGGAACGCGTCAATAGCTCCTTCAGCGGGAGCGGTTCCACCTCGAGGGCCCGCATCGCGTCGGCCGAGAGAAACGGGTCATAGCCGATACACTTCATCTGGAAGGCGAGCGCGCGCCGCGCGACCGCCCGGCCGATCTGCCCCAGCCCGAGGATCCCGATCGTCTTGCCCCGAAGCTCCCGCCCCTTGTAGCGCGACTTGTCCCACTCTCCGCGCTTGAGCGCGCCGTCCGCGGCGGGTATCTGGCGGAAGAGGCCGAGCAGGAGCCCGAACGTAAGCTCGGCCACCGCGACCGCGTTCGCCCCGGGAACATTGAGAACGCCGATCCCCCGCTCGCGAGCCGCGACCACGTCGATGTTGTCGATGCCCGCGCCGGCGCGCGCCACCCAGCGCAGCTTCGGCGCCCCCTCGATCAGCCGCCGCGTCACCTTCGTGGCGCCACGGACAACCCAGGCGTCGATGTCCTGGACGAGTGGGAGGAGTTCTGCTTCGGAAAGGCCGCGCCGTTCCTCGACGGAGAGGCCTGGCGTCGCGCGGAGGATCGCCACGGCCTGCGAGGAGAGCGGGTCGCTGACTAAGACCTTAACCGACACGCGCCGCGGAGGAGGCTCGGGAGTCGCGGAAGGATTGCTGCGCGGCGTGAACTCCGGCGCCCGGCTCGATCTTGGCGCCGTGGTCGCCGAGCGCGGATTCGAAGGCGCCCACGAGACGAAGAATGTCGCCTTCATCGTAGTAGCCGATGTGCCCGAGGCGGAAGATCTTTCCCTTCAGGCGATCCTGTCCGCCCGCGATCTTCACACCGTATCGCATCTCCATCGTTCGGAGCACTCCGCCCGAATCCACGCCGGGCGGCACGTGGACGGCGGTCAGCGTGTTCGAGGGAACTTCGGCGAAGAGCGAGAGTCCGAGGGCCGATACCGCCTGCCGCGTGGCGTCGGCGTTCCGCTGGTGCCGCGCGAACACCTGGTCGCGACCCTCCTTCTGGAGAAGGAGCATCGCCGCGCGTGCCGCGAGAACCAGGCTGATCGCCGGCGTGAAGGGCGTATCCCCCGCCTCGAGAACGGTCCTCGCCTTGGCGAGGTTCCAGTAGAACTTGGGCAGCTTGGAAGTCTTGACGAGATCCCACCCGCGCGGGCTCAGGCAAACGAACCCGAGCCCCGGAGGGATCATCATTCCCTTCTGGGATCCCCACACGACCGCGTCCATGTCCGAGCGGTCGAAGTGGAGATCGTAGACGCCGTAGCTCGTGATCACGTCCACGACCGCCGCGACGCCGCGCGCCTTGGCCGCGCGCGCCATGTCGTGCACCGGGAAGAGCGCCCCCGTGGAAGTCTCGCTGTGGGTGAGGAACATGGCCTTGGCCTTGGGGTGCGCCGCGAGCGCGGACTCCGCTTCCTCCACCGTCGCGACCCGGCCCCACTCCACGCTCACCGTATGCGCCGTGACGCCGTACGCCTGGCAGATCGCCCGCCACCGGTCGCCGAACTTTCCCCCTTCGACCACGATCGCCTCGTCTCCCGCCGAGAGGAGGTTGACCACGACGGCTTCCATGGCGCCCGAGCCCGAACAGGAGAGGGTGAGCGCCGGCTCCTGGGTTCCCAGGTGCTCCTGCATGAGGCGCGTCGTCTCGAGAAAGTATTGCCGGTATTCGTCGGTCCGGTGATGGATGAGCGGCTTCGCCATCGCCTGGAGCACTTCGGAGGGAACCTCGGTGGGTCCCGGGGTGAACAGCACGCGCTTCATCGTTCTCCTGGACCTCGGCTCGCGGATTGGATCAATGCGTGTACGGTTGCGGCGGCGGCTGCTCTTCCTGGTTGCGGCGAAGATACGTGGTGGACTCGCCCGGTTTCAAGGCGACTTCCAGCACCTCGTCCATGGTCTCGACGAGCTTGAATTCGACGGCGTTCCGGACGTGCTCCGGCAGCTCTTGGAGATCCTTCCCGTTCAGCTTGGGGATGATCACGGTCTTCACGCCCGCGCGCTTGGCGGCCACGACCTTCTCGTTCAAGCCTCCGATCGGTAGGACGTTCCCGAGAAGGGTGATCTCTCCGGTCATGGCCACGTCTTCCCGGGTCGGGACGCCGGTCAGGGCCGAGACCAGCGCGGTCGCGATGGCGATCCCCGCCGAGGGCCCATCTTTAGGTATCGCTCCCTCCGGAAGGTGCACGTGGACGTCGATCCCCTTGTAGAAGTTCTTGTCGAGGCCGAGCGAGGTGGCCCGCGAGCGCGCATAAGAAAGCGCCGCCTGCCCCGACTCCCGCATCGTCTCGCCGAGTTTTCCGGTCAGCATGAGGACGCCCGTGCCGACCAGGATGCTGACCTCGATGTTGAGAAGGTCCCCTCCCGCCTCGGTCCACGCGAGCCCGGTCGCCACACCCAGGCGCGAGCGGCGCTCGATCTGGCTGTCCAGGTACTTGGGCACGCCCAGGTACTTCGAGATCTGCTTCTCCACGACCCGGAACGTGCGCGCCTTCTTGAGCGTCGCCTTCTTGCGGGCGACCTTGCGGCAGATCGCGGCGATCTCGCGCTCGAGGCTCCGGACGCCGGCCTCGCGCGTGTAGGCGCTGATCACCGCCTTGATCGCTCCGTCGGTCATCTGGAGATCCTTGGGCAGAAGCCCGTTCGCCTTCAGCTCCTTCGGCAAGAGGAAGCTCTTCGCGATCTCGACCTTCTCGAACTCCAGATAGCCCGGGAGGCGGATGATCTCCATGCGGTCGGCCAGCGCCGGCGGGATCGAATAGAGCGAATTGCTCGTCGTCAGGAACATCACCTGCGAGAGGTCGAAATCCACCTCGAGGTAATGGTCGTTGAAGGTATGGTTCTGCTCGGGATCCAGCACCTCGAGGAGCGCCGACGCCGGGTCGCCCCGGAAGTCGGTCCCCAGCTTGTCGATCTCATCCAGCAGGAGCACCGGGTTCATGGAGCCGGCGCGCTTCATGGCCTGCACGATCCGTCCGGGCATGGAACCGATGTACGTGCGCCGGTGCCCGCGGATTTCCGCCTCGTCCCGCACGCCTCCGAGCGACATACGCACGAACTTCCGTCCGAGCGCGCGCGCGATCGACTTCCCGAGGGAGGTCTTGCCCACGCCGGGTGGGCCGACGAAGCAGAGGATCGGCCCCTTCAGGCTCCCCGACAGCTTGAGCACCGCGAGGTACTCGATGATCCGTTCCTTGATCTTCTTGAGCCCGTAGTGATCCTCGTCGAGGATCTTCTCGACGCTCGAGATGTCCGGGTTGTCGTCGGTCTTGACGCTCCAGGGGAGCGAGAGCAGCCAGTCGACGTAATTCCGCACCACGGTCGCCTCCGGCGACATGAACGACATCTTCCCGAGCTTGTCGATCTCCTTCACGGCCTTCTCGTGCACGTCCGGAGGCATCTTCGCCTTCTTGACCGCCTGCACCAGCTCGTCGATCTCGTTCGAAAATTCGTTCTGGTAGCCCAGCTCCTTGCGGATCGCCTTCAGCTGCTCGTTGAGATAGAACTCCTTCTGGTTCTTGTGGACCTGGCTCCGGACCTGCCCCTCGATCTTCCGCTCCAATTTCAAGATCTCGAGCTCGTTCGCCAGCGTCTTGCTGAGCTGGCGGAAACGCTCGGTGATGTCGTCCTCTTCCAGGACGGCCTGCTTCACCGCAACCTTGAGAATCAGGTGCGACGCCACCGTGTAGGAGAGAAGGACCGGATTCACGATGTTGTTGGCGGTGGAGAGCACTTCATCCGGGACGCGCCGGTTCAGGTGCACGTAGTCGTTGAAGGAGGCCAGCACGTTCCGCGTCATCGCTTCCAGCTGGGCGTCCTGCTTCAGCTTGTCGTCGATGATCGCGACCGACGTGGACATGTAGTCGGCGCCGCGGAAGAACTTCTTGGCGCGGGCGCGGCAGATCCCCTCGACCAGCACGCGCATCGTCCCGTCCGGCAAGCGGAAGAGCTGGAGCACGCGGACCACGGTCCCGACGCGATAGAGGTCCTTGGCCACGGGGTCCGGCACGTCGGGGCGCCGTTGCGCGAGGACGAAGAGCACGCGGTCCTTCTGCACCGCCGCCTCGATGGCGTTCACGGACGGAATACGCCCGACGAGAAGCGGAATGGTCATGTACGGATATATGACGACGTCGCGAAGCGGGAGCAGCGGGATCCGGTCGCGGATCTCGAATACCTCTCCGTCGCGCTCGAGTCGAATCATCCCAGTTGACCTCGTTTCGGTTATGCCTCTTTGCGGCGACGATCGCCACGGAAGGTCAGAATCGGTTCGGCTTTGCGGTTGATCACGTCGCGGGTGAGGGTGCAGCCGACTACTTCGAGCCGGGAAGGAATCTCGTACATGAGGTCCATCATGGCTTCCTCGAGGACGGCCCTCAGTCCCCGCGCGCCGGTGCCCCGCTTCAGCGCGAGATCGGCGACGGCTTCCAGCCCGTCTTCGGTGAACTCCAGCTTGACGCCCTCCATGTCGAAGAATTTCTGGTACTGCTTGATGATGGCGTTCTTGGGCTTGGTCAGGATCTCGATCAGGGACTGCTTGTTCAGGGAATCCAGCGCCCCGATGACCGGGAGACGCCCGACCAGCTCCGGGATCAGCCCGTAGCGCAACAGATCCTCGGGCTCCACCAGGGACAGAAGCTCCCCGATGTTCCGGTCCTTTCGGCTCCGGATGTCCGCTCCGAAGCCCATCGACTTCTGGGTCACGCGGCGCTCCACGATCTTCTCCAGACCCTCGAACGCGCCGCCGCAGAAGAAGAGGATGTCCTTAGTGTTCACCTCGATGTACTTCTGCTGAGGGTGCTTCCGCCCGCCCTGCGGCGGGACGTTAGCGATCGTGCCCT
>JBGPHU010000164.1:0-5308 GCA_041484545.1 Candidatus Eiseniibacteriota bacterium
CAGGTCCAGGAAACGGCGAATCTTCTCGAAGGAGAGGAGATCGTTGAGCGCGTCGTAGAGCGGACGCAGATACGGATCGACCTTCTCCTTCATGTCGCCCGGAAGAAATCCCAGGCTCTCGCCCGCCTCGACCGCGGGGCGCACGAGGAGAATCCGCTCCACCTGCCGCGACCGGAGCGCGTGCACCGCCGCGGCGACGGCCAGGTAGGTCTTCCCCGTTCCCGCGGGCCCGATGGAGAAGACGATGTCGTGCTTCTGGAGCGCCGAGACGTAGCGCGCCTGCCCGAGCGTCTTGACGCGGAGCGTGCGCTTGTCGAAGGAGAAGAGCACCGGGCGCTCGTAGATCTGGAGCGACTCGTTCCGCTCGTCCAGGTCCGCGACGCCGATGAAATTGTGGACGTCGTGCTCCTCCAGGATCGCGCCCTTGCGGACCAGCTCGGCGAGGGAGCCCAGGATCGCTGCGACCTCGTCCACGACCGCGGGCTCCCCACGCACGGCCAGCGAGCCGTCCCGGTACGTGAGGTTCACCGGGTAGCTGCGCTCCACCAGGCGAAGATTCGAGTCGTTCTTGCCGAAGAGGGCGAGCGGGTCCAGGTCCTGGATCGCCACCAGCTTCGTCGTCTCCTTCGTGCCGCCCTTCGTGCCGCCCTTCGTCTCGTCGGTCATCTCGGGATGGAGAGCTCCTGTCCTGGGTAGATGAGGTCGGGGTTCGTGATGCGCGCGCGATTGGCGGCGAAGAGAGCCCGCCACCGGCTGCCTGTTCCGTAAACGCCGCCCGAGGCGCTGATGGCCCACAGAGATTCGCCGCGGCGCACCACGTGGCGCGCCGCCGGGCGGGATCCCCCGGCCGGATTTCTCTCCACGGTCTCCACGCGCCCGCCCGCGCCCGCCTGCGTTTCCAGCGCCGTGCCGGCGGCGAAGAGCGAATCGCCTTCCGCGCGCAACCGAAGCGAGCGCGCACGCGACTGATCCAGCTCGCCCTTCAGATCCAGCAGCTCCTCCTTGTACACGGAGTCCTGCCGCGCCAGCTCCGAGCAGTATTCGGCCCTTTGTTCCTTGCTCAGCTTCCTGAATTCCTTACCGGAGTAATAGTCCCCCAGCGACGCGTCCGCCACGCGAAGCACGGGTTTTCCACACCCCTCTATAGATGCCGCGGATGCCGCCAGGGCGAGGACCAATACGGCCCTCATGAGCCACCGGCCGGTCAACGGCGGCGCGCCGCCGCGAGCGAGTCGAGCCGGGCCTGCGCGGCCAGAACCCGTTGCGCGGCAGCCTCCTTCCGGGCATCCCACGCCTCCTCTTCCGCCTGAGCCTTCTCGGTATCCTCGCGGAGCCGCTCCGCCTCGCCGCGCAGCCGGTCTATCTGGGAAGTGGGCGTGGGGCACGGCACAGTGGCATGCCCGCAGCCCGCAAATCCAACGGGCCATGTAATCAGGAGAAACGACACGGTCAGGGCTGGGCGACCCGGCCACATCCGAGCCGTCCGGGAACCGACCGGCGGCAAGTCCGCGCCGGCGGAGCCCTGCTCCCTCCGGCCGCGGCCAATGCGATGTAAACTGTTCGTTTTTATCAACTTAGGATGACATGGAACGAGCGACGCCCCGATCCCTCCGTCTCAACGTAGGAGCCGCTAGAGCCCAAGTCAAGCCTGGTTGGTCCCCCGCCCCGCGAGATGAGCAGGAAGGATACCAGGTCAGGGTTCGATGCGGATTCTGAGTTCCTTGAGGTCCGCCGGGTCGATCGGCGCGGGAGCGCCGTCCATGAGCGACGTGGCGCTCGCGGTCTTGGGGAAGGCGATCGCGTCGCGGATGGAATCCCCTCCGTTGAAGAGGATCACGAGCCGGTCCAGCCCCAGCGCGATTCCGCCGTGCGGCGGCGCGCCGTACTCGAACGCCTCGAGCAGGAATCCGAACTTGGTGTGCGCCTCCTCGGACTTCATCCCGATGGTGCGCATCACGGACTCCTGGATGTCCTTTCGATGGATCCGGATGCTGCCGCTCGCCAGCTCGTTCCCGTTCGCGGCGAGATCGTAGAGCTGTGCCTTCACGCGGCCCGGATCCGACTCGATGTACGGGAGATCCTCGTCCAGCGGCATCGTGAAGATGTGGTGCGCCGGCCCCCAGGACGAGTGGCTCTCCACCCATTCGAAGAGCGGGAATCGGTGCACCCACACGAAGCGGTGATCCTGATCGTCGAGCTTGAACGCGGCGTTCCCGATCTGCGTGCGGAGGAGACCCAGCACGCGCTGGGCGAGCGCCCGCGGCCCGGAGGCGAAGAGGAGCAGATCGCCGTCCTTGGCGAGCGCGGTCGTGAAAAGCCGCGGCAGGAGATCCGCCGCGATGTGCTTCGCGACCCCGCCGTCCAGCGCCGATCCCTTGACACGCGCCCAGGCCAGCCCGGGCGCGCCCGCCTGCTTCGCGGACGCCTCGTAGCCGTCGATCTCGCGCCGGGAGGCGGCGGCGAGGCCGGGGAGCGCGAGCGCGAGCGTCGCGGTCTTCGGCGCGCCGGCCTTCGCCGCGCGGAACACTTCGAAGCCGCTCTCGCCCGCGATCTCCGTGACGTCCTTGATCTCGAACGGAATTCTGAGATCCGGCTTGTCGCTTCCGAAGCGGGCCATCGCGTCGTCGTACGTGATGCGCGGGAAGGGCGTCTTCAACTCGCGGTCCAGGTCGCGGCGGAAGATGGCTCCGAGCGTCCCCTCCACGACCCCGAACACGTCGTCCTCGGTCACGAAGGACATCTCGAGATCGATCTGAGTGAACTCGGGCTGGCGGTCCGCGCGCAGGTCCTCGTCCCTGAGGCACCGGGCGATCTGGAAGTAGCGATCGAAGCCCGCGACCATGAGGATCTGCTTGTAGAGCTGAGGAGACTGCGGGAGCGCGTAGAACTTGCCCGGATGGAGCCGGGCGGGCACGACGTAGTCCCGCGCGCCCTCGGGGGTGGGCTTCACCAAGAGCGGCGTTTCGATCTCGAGGAATCCGTCGTCCGAAAGATACTCGCGCACGCTCCGCACCATCCGGTGCCGGAAGATCATGCTGTTCTTGAGCGTCTCGCGGCGGAGGTCGAGGTAGCGGTACCTGAGTCTCAGGTCCTCGGAGGCCGTTCCGCCGTCGTCGAGAGGAAAGGGGGGCGTGCGGCTCGCGTTCAGGATCGAGACCGAGTCCGCTTCGACCTCCATGGCGCCCGTCGCGAGATCCGCGTTCTCGCTTCCCGGCGGGCGCGCTTTCGCGGTCCCCTCGACCAACACCACGTACTCGCTCCCGATCGCGCGCGCCTTCTCGAGCGTAGGGGGCTCCAGCGTCTCGGGGCGGAATACGACCTGCGTGATGCCGTACCGGTCGCGGAGGTCCAGGAAGAGCACGCCGCCGTGGTCGCGGACGCGATGGGCCCAACCCATGAGCCGCACGCGCGCGCCCGCGTGCTCGGCCCTGAGATCGCCGCAACGGTGCGTGCGCTTTCTTCCGCCCAGGGGCTCGATCAGCACGAGCGGGATTCCACGAGGTCCCGCCGCGTAAGCAGCCAGCGCCTCAGATCCTCGACGGAGCGCTGTCTCGCCTCGTCCTTCCCCGCTTCCATGTCGCGCACCGCGTACCCCTCCGCGCCTTGCGGCACGAAGACGGCCCAGTGCGTCCCGATCTTCGACGCCCACTTCATCTGCGAGTTGGCGCTGCGCCCCGCCGTGTCCACGACCACCGTCAGCGCCTTGCGCCGCTCCGGCTCCTCGGACTGGCCGCGGAGGGCGCGGGCCAGAGTCTGCGCCTCGATGGCGGCGCCGGATTCGAGCGCGATCACCGACACGTCGGGCCCTTTCGCCTTCGGCGCCGATTCCTCCCCGACCACGAGGAGCAGCCGCTCCATGCCGATCGAGAAACCGATCGCCGGCGTGTCGGGGCCGCCGAAATCCTTGACGAGCTGGTCGTAGCGTCCGCCGCCGCCGACCGCGCTCTGCGCGCCCAGGCCCGCCGCGTGAATCTCGAACACGGTGCGCGTGTAGTAATCGAGACCGCGCACGAGCCGCGGCGAGATCTCGTAGCGGATGCCCAGAGCGGAGAGCGCCCGCTTCACCGATTCGAAGTGCTCCGCGCATTCGGGGCAGAGCGAGTCGAGCACGCTCGGCGCCCCCGCGATCACGGGAGCGCAGGAAGGCACCTTGCAATCGAGGATCCGCAAGGGATTCGTCTCGAGGCGCTCCTTGCAGTCTCCGCAGAGGGCCGCCTCGTGCCGCTTGAAGTACGCGCGGATCGCCTCCCGGTAGCGGGGCCGGCAGACCGAATCGCCGAGGGAATTCAGGAGCACGGTCACGTCCCGGAGCCCGACGTCGAAGAGAATCGCGCGGAAGAGATCGATCATCTCAGCGTCCGCCTCGGGCCTGGCCGAGCCCAGAAGCTCCGCGCCGATCTGCCAGAACTGGCGGTAGCGCCCCGCCTGGGGACGCTCGTAGCGGAACATCGGCCCCAGGTAATACAGGCGCGTCTGGGCGTCCGAGCGGAGCGAGGGGTTCTCGAGATAGGCGCGCACCAGGGGGGCCGTGCCCTCGGGGCGAAGCGTCAAGGAGCGCCCCTTCTTGTCGTCGAAGGTGTAGAGCTCCTTCCGCACGATGTCGGTCGCTTCGCCGACGCCCCGCGTGAAGAGATCCGTCGACTCGAAGACCGGGGTCCTCACCTCGCGGTAGCCGTAGAGCGCCGCCACGGAGCGCGTGCGCTCCTCGAGCCACTGCCAGCGCTCGACTTCACCCGGCAGGATGTCGTGGGTGCCCTTGGGTGCCTGGAACTTCACGGCGCGCCTTTCTCGGGCGCGGCCGCCGGCGCGGGGTCGCGGCGGCGTCCGATCGGGTGGATCCGGATGTACTGCGTGAAGAGAACCGCGAGGATGACGGCGGTCACGTCCATGACCCAGTCCTTGATGTCGCTGAAACGACCGGGCGTGAGCCGCTGGTACAGCTCGTCCATGCCGCCGACAAAGCCTCCCAGGATCACCGTGCCCACCAACCAGAGTCTCCCGCGTCCTCCGCCGACGGTGAAGCGGAAGGCCCTCCCCAGGAGGAGCCCGAAGAGCGAGTACTCGGTCAGGTGCTCGAGCTTGTCGCTGTACGGAAAGAGCGTCGGGATATCGCGACCCGGAATGGAAGACGCGCCGAAGATCAGCCCGACGTAGAGAATGACCGGAAGCCAATAGCGGAAAAAGAGCGACGCGGCGCCGGGGCGAGGGGGCGCGCCCGTCTCGGCTGGGTTCATGCGGAGCGGTGGGAGATCCGCGACCGCAGCGGATCTCCCGCCCCGAACCTACGGAAGATCAAACCGGCCCACGC
>JBGPHU010000165.1:0-5153 GCA_041484545.1 Candidatus Eiseniibacteriota bacterium
CGCGGTGATGATGGTCCGGATTTCCTCGTTCGAGAGCATCTTGTCGAGGGAGGCCTTCTCCACGTTCAGGATCTTTCCCTTGAGCGGCAGGATCGCCTGATATTTCCGGTCGCGGCCCATCTTGGCCGACCCGCCGGCGGAATCTCCCTCGACCAGGTAGATCTCGCACTGCGCCGGGTCCGTCAGCTGGCAGTCCGCCAGCTTCCCGGGGAGCGAGCCGGAATCGAGGATGCTCTTGCGCCGCGCCAGATCGCGCGCCTTGCGCGCCGCCTCGCGCGCGCGGGCGGTGGCGATGCACTTCTCGACGATCTTCCGCGCGACCTGGGGGTTCTCCTCGAAGTAGTTCCGGAGCCCCTCTCCCACGGCCGATTCCACGACCCCCTTCGCCTCGGTGTTTCCGAGCTTCGACTTGGTCTGTCCCTCGAACTGGGGGTCCGGGAGCTTCACGCTCACGACCGCCGTCAGCCCCTCGCGCACGTCCTCGCCCCCGAGGTTGACCTCCTTGAGCGATTTCGTGAGCCCCTCGCGCTCGGCGTAGTTGTTGATGGTGCGCGTGAGCGCCGCGCGGAACCCGATCAGGTGCGTCCCGCCCTCGACCGTGTTGATGTTGTTCACGAAGGAATAGACGTTTTCCACGTAGCCGTCGTTGTACTGGATCGCGAAGTCGACCGTGACCTTGTCCCGCTCCCGGGAGTGATAGATCGGCGCCGGATGGAGCACGGTCTTGTTCTCGTTCAGGTACCTCACGAAGGAAGCGATGCCTCCCTCGTACTGGAAGTCGTGCTTCTTGCCGGTGCGCTCGTCGAGGAACGTGATCCGGATGCCTTTGTTCAAGAAAGCCAGCTCACGGAGCCGCTGCGAGAGCGTGTCGAAGCTGTAGTCCACGGTCTCGAAGACCGTGGTATCGGGCTTCCAGGTCACGGTCGTGCCCGCCTCGGTGGTGTCCCCCAAGATCTTGAGCTCGCTCTTCACCTCGCCGTGCTCGTAGCGCTGGTGATAGCGCTTACCCGAGCGGCGCACCTCGACCTCCAGCCACTCGGAGAGCGCGTTCACGACCGAAACGCCGACGCCGTGCAGACCTCCCGAAACCTTGTAGGAGTTCTCGTCGAACTTCCCGCCGGCATGGAGCGTGGTCATCACGACCTCGACCGCCGGGCGGTTCTGGGTCGGATGCATGTCCACGGGGATCCCGCGGCCGTTGTCGATCACGGTCACGCTGGAATCCGTGTGGATGGCCACGTGCACCTCGGTGCAATAGCCGGCGAGCGCCTCGTCGACCGAGTTGTCGACAACCTCGTAGACGAGATGGTGGAGCCCGCTCTGGCCGGTCGAGCCGATGTACATCGCGGGGCGCTTCCGCACGCCCTCCAGGCCCTTCAGGACCTGGATGTTTCGGGCGTCGTAGGAGTGCCCCTCCTGGGTCGGCGTCATCGTGGCCGCTTCGTCGCGAGGTCCGGTCACCGCTTACCTACCTCCTTGGATCGCATGGGTACGAATCGTATGGCGCTAAGCCGCTTCTCGGTCTCCAGCGTCTGGTTCATACGATCCAGAATGCCCTGTCTCAACACGGCGAGGTGCCCCATCCAGACGGAGCCCTTGACCTCGACCAGAAGCTCGCCGTCGCGCACTCCGACACAGCGCGTCCGCGCGAGCACCTCAGGCGCGACGACGGTGGCCCAGCGGTCGGTCGCCTCGGCGGCCTGAAACCGCGTCTCGAGCCGGAGCGAGCGAATGACCAGGTCGAGCACCGTGCCGACCGGCTCGAACCCCTCGCGCGTGTTGGCGGCGTCGGCCGTCCTTCCCCCGGTGCGCCTCACGCGGCGCTGCCCTCGAGGGCGGCCAGCTCGATAGGCATCCTCTTCAATCCTGCCGGCGTCTCCGTGAGCTGCCGGCACGCGGTCACGATCACCTGGCTCGATTCCGGAACCAGCTTCAATATCCGTCCGATCCAGCGCGGATCCAGCTCCGATTCCGGGTCGTCGAGGAGCACCACGGGAGCGTCGTTCTGCCGCTCCTCGAAAACCCGCGCGAGCGCGAGGCGGAGGAGAATCGAATAGAGTCTGGTAAACCCCCGCGAGGCGCCTTCCGAAAGCTCTTCCCCGCCGATCGTGCAGCGGAGACGCGCGCGGTGCGGCCCGTGCATCGTCCAGCCCATCCTGCTATCGACCGGACGCGCCCGCGTGAGTCTCTCCATGCGCGCCGGGATCTGCTCCTCGTCCGCGAGATCGGAATCGCCGAGTCCGTCCCTGTATTCAAGCCCGGGCTCCAGCGTGAGGTCCACCTCCGCCGCGAGCCCGCGCACGTGGCGGCCCAGCTCCGCGCAGAGCGTCCTCCGCCTGCGATCCAGCGCGACGCCGGCCCTTGCGAGGATCTCCTCCCACGCGGACCACTCGGCGTCCTCCACCCCGAGCCCGCGCCGGTCCGCGATCAGCAGTCGATTTCGCTGCCGCAGCGCGGCCGTGTAGTCGCGCAGCGAGGCCACGTAACCGGACTCCAGCTGGCAAAGCGCCACGTCCAGGAAGCGCCGCCGCGAGGCCGGCCCGCCGTTCAGCACCGCCACGTCTTCCGCCGAGAAGTGGACCGTGCAGAACCGGCCCAGGAGATCGGTCATACGCGCGAGCGGCGAGCCGTCAATGAGGATCTCCTTCGCCCCGTCTCCTCCGCGCGCGACGATCTCGCTTGTGACGCCGAGCCGGTCCTCCACCAGCCCGCGCACCTCGAACGCGTGGGCACCCCGCCGCGTCAGCGCGGGATCGCGGGAGCCGCGGAAGGACTTCCCAATCGAGAGAAGCACGACCGCTTCGATCAGGTTCGTCTTTCCCGATCCGTTCTCGCCCAGGACCAGCGCGGACTCGCCGCCGAGGTCGAACCTGGCCTCTCTGTGGTTCCGGAATTCGCGAAGCTCGATGGATCGAAGGCGCACGCGTTCCGGGTCAGCTCGCCAGGCGAAGGGGCATCACGAGACAGAGGAGATCCTCTTTCGAGGCCGCTCCCTTGTCCGTCTGGGCGGGGGCCAGAAGTCCGGCCGTCACCGGTGTGTTGAGACGAATGTCGACTTCTTCGCTGTCGATCGTACGAAGAATGTCGAGCAAGTAGGCTGCGTTGTAACCGATGTCGAGGTCCTCGGAATCGTACCGGGCCTCGAGCTCCTCGGTCGCTTCGCCCTGGTCGGGCGTCTGCACGACGAGGGTCACGCGGTTGGGCCGGAGCGAGAGCTTCACCTGGCGCGTGAGATTGTCGGAAAACACGGAGACCCGCTCCAGCGCCTGAGCCAGATCCTCCCGCTTCACGGTCAGATGCTTGTTGTTTTGCTTGGGTAGCACCTGCTCGTAGTTCGGGAACGGGCCTTCGATCAGCTTGGTCGTGAGGGCCGTGTCCCCGATCACGAAGCGCGCGTGATTCTTGGAAATGCCGATCTTCACCGGTCCCGACGCAAGCGCGAGAAGCCGCTGCACCTGGTTCAAGGCTTTGAGCGGAACGATCACGTCGCCCTTGGGTGGCGTCGGAATGCCGCCGACGGGTTTGCAGGAGGCCTTCGAGAGGCGGTGTCCGTCGGTCGCGACGACACGCAGCTCGCCGTCCCGGATCTGAAACAGGGCGCCATTCAGCGCCGGGCGCGTCTCGTCGGTGGAGACCGAATAGATCGTGCGGCGGATGAGCCGCTCGAGAAGATCCGGATCCAGGGAGATTTCGACGTCCGCTTCCACGCTCGGCATCGCCGGAAATTCCTCGGGACGAATGCAGAGGAATTTGTAGCGGCCGCTCTTGCTCCCGATATTCAGCGTCAGATCCTTCGCCTCGAGCTTCAGCTCCTCTTTTGGAAGTTTGCGGACCAACTCGAATAGTTTCTTCGCCGGCACCGTCAGTGTTCCGGTTTCCTTCACGTTGGCTCTGGCCGTTGTCGAAATCGCAAGGTCCAGATCGGTAGCTCGCATCTCGATTCGGTCCTCGGAAGCCTCGAGGAGAATGTTGGACAGGACGGGAAGCGTCGTCCGATTGGGGACCGCGCTGGAAACCACCTGCAAGGCGTCTAAGAATTCGCTCTGCGCGATCGTGAATTTCATGGCCACTTCCTGGGCAGTAATCATCTCCGTTAATCCTTTGTTGGATTAGGGTTTGCAGGTGGTGTCGGGAAGGGTCTCAACTCCAAAAAAAGTATAGGTGCGGAGGGGGTTTTTCACAATGAAAAAGGCCTCTTTTTTGGGTTCATTCTGCTCACGCTACGAAGAACTAGGTTCCATGAATAGAAGCAGTAGTACTAGGGGCTGTGGATTGTGTGGACTAATACGCCAATACCAACGCCAATGTGTTGTGCTGCAACAAATTAACGTGTCTAGGTGTCGCGGCAACGGCCGTGAAACCGTGTGGATAAGCTGAAAGTTATGCCCCGCCGTCCACAGGAGTCGTAAGAAGGGCGAGTTGTCCACAGGGAACGCACCGGCGATTAGGCCGTGAAACCCGGCGAGACGTGGCGATCGCGAAACGTCAGGCGCGAACCGTTGAATGCGATGTCCGCTAGGTGCTGATGCTGGCCATGAGATCTTCGACGACCGTGCGGAGTTCGCGGTCCGTGGCCATGAGCGCTTCGATCTTGCTGCACGCGTGGAGCACGGTGGAGTGGTCCCGGCCGCCAAACTTCATGCCGATGTCGGCGAAGGAGAGGTCGGTGACCGAGCGGGCGATGTACATGCCTACCTGTCGGGGGAAGGCGATCACGTCGGTGCGGCGCTTGCCGCGGAGCGACTCCTCGGTGACGTTGAAATGCCGGGACACGAGACGCTGGATGTCGGAGACGTCGATCCTGGCCAAGTCGGGCTTGATCTGATCGCGCAGCACTTCCTGGGCGAAATCGACGGTCAGCTCGTGGCTCATGAGATCGGAGAAGGCGAGGAGGCGCGACAGGGATCCCTCGAGATCGCGGATGTTCGTCTTGATGTGGCTCGCGAGGAGGAGTGCGATCTCGTTGGGGAGGTTCCGTCCCTGGAGCTCGGCCTTCTTCTTCACGATCGCCACGCGGGTTTCGAGATCGGGCGCCTTGAGATCGGCGACCACGCCCCACGTGAACCGCGAGACCAGCCGTTCCTCGATCGCGGTCATCTCGTTCGGGGGGCCGTCGCTCGTGAGCACGATCTGCTTGTGGGCGTCGTGGAGCG
>JBGPHU010000166.1:0-5089 GCA_041484545.1 Candidatus Eiseniibacteriota bacterium
CGCGGGCCTGCCCGCGCGCGCGGACGCGTCCGGGGGGCTCCGCGCGGGTTTCAGCTCGAGCCCCGATCAGTTCCTGGTCGGCGGGCAGCTGGAGCTTTCGCCGGTCGCGCACAACCTCTTCATCGTCCCGAGCGGCGAGCTTGGGCTCGGCGACAATCTCACCTCCCTTTCCTTCAACGGCGATCTCCAGTACCGGTTCGTCACGCACAGCAAAGTGCGTTTCTATGCGGGCGGCGGGCTTTCCTTGTACGTCGCCAATCCGGACGGCCCCGCGGGGAGCGACACCAACCTCGGTGTCGAGGCCCTGGGCGGGCTCTTCTTCAACCAGAAATCCGGCACGCCCATGTTCGTGGAGCTGAAGCTCGGCCTCACGGACCGGGTCCCGGACTGGAAGGCGGTCTTCGGGGTCAATTTCCTGTAATCGAGGTGATCTCGGTCCGCGGCTTCAGACCAGGGAGGTCATCGCATTGAGATCCATGTTCCGGCGTATGGCGGGGGCGGCGAAGCTCGACGCCCCCACCTATGAAGAGATCGAAGCGGACAAGAGCGCGACCTGGCAGGCGGTGGTCATCGCCGTCGTGTCTTCGCTCGCGATCACGGTGGGCGATTTCCACAACGGCGACACCGACGTTCTGGCGAGGCTGGTGGGCGGGCTCGCGGGATGGATCACCTGGCTTTTCTTCATCTGGCTCGTCGGAGTCAAAATGCTCCCGGAGTCGGAGACCCGGTCCAACCTGGGAGAGCTGGTCCGAACGACAGGGTTCGCTTCGACTCCGGGGCTTTTCAGGATTCTGGGGCTCATCCCGGTCGTCGGCTGGCTGGTGGTCATCGCCGCGTGGCTCTGGACCCTGGCCGCCATGGTGGTCGCGGTGCGGCAGGCGCTCGATTACCGGAGCCTGGGCCGCGCCGTCTTGGTCTGTGTCATCGGATTCGCCGGTCAGATCGCGGTGCTCTATCTTCAGGCCTACCTCGTCGGAACCGCGACCGGCTGACCTCGTTCGTCGCGCACCGCGATCACCTGACGTCGTTCTTCACGCCGACCGCCTCGCCGACCGCCGCGCGTCCCGCCGCGCTCTCGCCGCAAGGCGGCAATCGGGAGCCAGCTCCAACGCGC
Organism: Candidatus Eiseniibacteriota bacterium; assembly: GCA_041484545.1. Lineage (GTDB taxonomy): Bacteria > Eisenbacteria > RBG-16-71-46 > SZUA-252 > SZUA-252 > WS-7. The sequence continues at coordinate 1,115 of JBGPHU010000166.1, forward strand.
TGCTCCGCGCCCACGTCTCGGCGAGCGATTCCGCGATCGCGTCCGCGACTCCGCCGTTGTTCCAGTATCCGACGTGCGAGAGCGGATTCCAGCGCGTGAGGATGGAGCCGACGTCCACCGGGCGGTCTTCGGTCACGGCCGCGCCATAGGCCGAGTTCAAGACGCGGAGCGGATACCCGATGGCGTCGTCCGGGTCGTAGACGTTGATCCAGGCGGGCTCGATGTTGGGATGATGGCGCTTGAGCGCCGCCGTGGGAAACCGCACCGGCTCGCCGAATCGAGGAAACCGCAGACTCCAGAGCGCGATCGGGCTTCCGAGCGTGTAGAAGAGCGAGAACGTCTCCCCGTCCTCGAGCGGCGTGCCGTTCATGATGGAGCGCACGCTCGGACACATGAAGGAGGTTTCGCCCTTCATGAGGTCGTAGAGATAGTTGCTCGCGATCACGGTCCCGAGGCTGTGGGCAATGACGCAGAGCGGCGCCTTGGGCCCAGCGCGCTCGGAAAGCCGGACCAGGCATCCCGCCACCTCCCGGTGAATCGCGTCGTAGGCCGTGCGGTCCGAAGGCGCGGGCTGGTAGGCGATGGCGTCCGCGGCGAAATCCACCATGAATCGCCTCAGACGCTTGTATCGCATCGGACCGTCCGGAAGAAGGCGCGCCCAGAGGCTGTCTTCCCGGAACTGGAGGGAGGCGCTCCAGTTCACTTCCTCGAAGACGAGATGGGAGGAGTCGGGCCCGCCTAGCGCGGTGGCAGCCTCGGCGCCGATGAGACCGGCGAAACGGCGCGCGACAGCGCGCTGCATCCAGGCCGAGTAACCGGGTTCGGTCCGGCCGATGCCGTGAACGAAGGCGATCGCGAGTGGGTATGGCATGGCGGGTCTCCATTCGGATTATCGGAACAGAGACCCCGCCGCTTGAGGCGAATCTCGGGCGCTACCCGATGTTCCCCGTGAACCGGAAGGTCCGCTCCGGCACGCTGGATGCCCACTTCCGCCGGTACTCCATCCTCACCGTCTGATGCCCCGCCTTGGCGGCGCGGAAATGCCAGGTCTCACTGCCGCCCGCGTTCTTCCCGGTTCTGGCCGAATACACGGGATTTCCGTCGCGCACGATTACGCTTCCCGCCGGCTCGACCATGACCCAGCCCAGCCCGCTCGCGCGGTTGGAGTCGAGAACGACGGTGATGATCTGGCCCTGACGGAAATCGAAATCCATGCCGTCGTCGGCCGAGGTGAGCGTCCCGGCCTTGTGCACCGGGTGGGAGGCGCTTTCTTTGGCTGCCTTGTGGGCCTCGTGCGAAGCCGAAGCCTTGGCTTCCCTCTTCTCCTTCTCCTTCTTTTCCTTCTTCTCGGCCCTCTCGGCCCTCTTGGCCTTCTCAGACTTCTCAGACTTCTCGGTCTTCGTCTTCTCGGACTTCATCTTGGAGTGGCCGCTCTTTGAGTCCGCCTTCGCGGCCTCGGCCATGTCCGGCGAACCGGAGCTCGCCCGTTGACTCCCCTTCTGGCAGCCGCACAGCGCCAGCACAAAGACACCAACGACTGCAAGAATGCGGAGACTGAATCTCATCCTGGCCTCCTCTCCAACGACTTCCCGACCTCCCTCACGCACAGGACCTGTGCCGGGAAGATACGGCGGAGACCCACCGGAATCAACGGATCGGTTATCGTGGCCCCTGATGAACCCGACCTACGTGGGAAGCGGGGGCGCCGGCGGTCTCGGGGACGTGACCCCTTCCACCTGACTTTGCACCTGCTTTCGAAACTCGAGGGGCCTCGCGATCCTGTCGAACTGCTCCGGGGTGCCGCCCGTTCCGCGCAGGATTACCGATCCGTAGCCCAGCATGCGGCCCAGGGGGGTCTCGTTCACGCCGATGCTCTCGATTCGCACGAGAAGAAGCTCGAGGGTGCGGCGATCCATGATCCCTGTCTTGATGAGGACGCGCCTGCTCGTCACGGCGATCTCGGTGGCGTTCCTCCTGACGATTCCTCCGGCGATGAGGGCGAGGGCCGCGAGAAACAGCACGAACCCCACGACGCCCATCGCGCCCGAAAATCCGCTCCGGGCGGAGTGGTAGACCCCGCCGACCAGGAAGCCGATCCCGGCGATCCCGACCAGGCCGCCGATCAGGACCGGCCAGAGGAGCACGATCCAGTGGAGTCGGGCCTTGTAGAGGACCGCCTCGCCCTCGATGAGGCTCTTGTCGATGTAGCTCAAGGGAATTTCCCTCCTGGGCCTTGCATGGACCGTATTGCCGAACGGCCCAGGGTCGCCGATTCCGGGGTGGAGGCGCAATCCTCTTGTGGTTTAGGATGGGCGGCATGAACCCACCCGCCGAGCAGGTACGCGTGGACGAAAGCCTCTGGACCTCGGTCGACCGCTACATCGCCGATCTTCTCTCGCCGAACGATCCCGCGCTGGAGGCGGCGTTGAAGGCGAGCGCCGCGGCGGGGCTCCCCGAGATCCAGGTCGCGCCGAATCAGGGGAAGCTCTTGAACATGCTCGTCCGCGTTCGGGGCGCGCGTTCCGTTCTGGAAATCGGGACGCTGGGCGGATACAGCACGATCTGGCTCGCTCGCGCGCTCCCCAAGGACGGCCGCCTGATCACGCTCGAGGCGGACCCCAAGCACGCCGAAGTCGCGCGAGCGAATATCGCCCGCGCGGGGCTGGCCGGGATCGTGGAGCTACGGCTGGGGCCGGCGCTCGAGACGCTTCCCCAGATCGCGGCGGAAAACGTTGCCCCCTTCGATCTCGTGTTCATCGACGCCGACAAGCAGAGCATCCCCGAATACTTCACTTGGTCGCTGAAGCTGACGCGCCCCGGCAGCCTCATCATCGTGGACAACGTCGTTCGCGGCGGGGCGGTGATCGAGCCCAGGAGCGAGGACCCGAGCGTCCAGGGCGTCCGGAAATTCCTCTCGATGCTCGCGGCCGAGACGCGCGTGACCGGCACCGCCATCCAGACAGTCGGGAGCAAGGGCTACGACGGGCTCGCGATCGCCCTGGTCACGGGAGACGGCCGGCCGTGAAGCGCCGCGAGCCGAGTGGAGCGAAGAGATGAAATGGATCACGCGCGAGGGGGTCAAGGTCGACCGCGTCGCCTGCCCCTGGCTCATCCGGAAATTCGTGGACCGCGAGGCCGAGTTCCTCTTCGTCCCGGCCGATCAGGTCATGGAGAAGGCGGCCGCGACGGGCGCCATTCCCTACGACGTCACCGGCGTGGAGCTGGGGCACCACGGGAAAGAATGCTCGTTCGACGCGATCGTGAAGAAGTACGAGCTGTCCGGCGATCCGGCGCTTTCGCTCCTCGCGAGGATCGTGAACGGCGCCGACACCGACAACACGCTCTGGAACCAGGCGGAATCGGCCGGCTTGAAGGCGATCGCCGAGGGATTCCGCCACCTCGCCTTCACGAACGACCACGAGATTCTCGCGGCCGAGTTCATCGTGTACGACGCGCTATACGCCTACTGCAAGAAAAGTACGAAACGGGCGGACGCCTCAGCGCCCGCCCGCCCGTAATTCCAACGTCTCAGCCGGTTACTTCAGGACGGCGACGCGCTGCATGACCTGCCCCTCGGGGGCCTGGATCCGGAAGAAGTAAACCCCGGACGCCACCCTCGCCCTCCTGGAGTTCGATCCGTCCCACGTGAGGCTCTGCGGACCCGCGGACCGGACCTCATCGAGAAGCTTGTTCACGAGCCGTCCCTGCATGTCATAGACGGCCACCTGGACCCGGCCGCCACGCGACAGCGTGAATGTGAGCTGCGTGCGCGGATTCAGCGGATTCGGCCGGGCCTTCGGGTTCATGCCGTGCCGGCCGTTGTCGTCGTGGCCGTGCTTCGCCAGCGTGGAACCGTCAAACGTGCCCACGACCGTGGCGCCGCTCGCCAGCGTGAGGTGAACGGTGGCGTCACCGAAGCTGCTCGGCAAAGCTGCGTCGCCGAAGAGCGTGAGCAGAGCCTGTGTGGAGAAGCAG
>JBGPHU010000167.1:0-5084 GCA_041484545.1 Candidatus Eiseniibacteriota bacterium
CGGGTCAAGGTGATGGACTTCGGCCTGGCCAAGATCACGGGGGGGAGCACGATCACGACCAGCGGCACCATCGTGGGAACGGCCGCCTACATGTCTCCCCAGCAAGTCGTCGGGCAGGAGGTGGACGGCAGGACGGATCTCTTCTCGCTCGGTGTCGTCATGTACGAGCTATTGACCGGGCGGCTCCCTTTCGTTGGCGATCAAGCGGTGGCGGTCGCGCACGCCATCCTCCACGAGGACCCGATCACGATCCGGGAGCTCGCGCCCGAGGTTCCCGCCGACCTCGAGCACATCGTGATGAAGGCCATGATGAAGAACGCGCAGGAGCGCTACCAGAGCGCGGCCGAGATGGCGGAGGACCTGGCCCGGTTCCGCGAGCACGACCGCCTACGTCGCGCCGGCGTGCACGAGGAGCTGGACCTGGTTGCGACCCGCGAGGTGTTCGCCGCGCGCCGCGAGCGGTTTCTGGCGCCGATGGTGGGGCGCGAGAAGCCGATGGAGCGGCTGGCCGCGCTGCATCGCGAGGTGCGTGTCGGAGAGGGCGCCGCGGTGTGCGTTGCCGGGGAGGCGGGGATCGGGAAGAGTCGCCTCGTGGAGGAGTTCTGCCTGTCGTGCCGGCGGGAAGGGAGCCGCGTGCTCGTCGCCACCTGCCTCTTCGGCGGCGGCGGCAGCTCCTACCGCCCGATCGCCGACGCGCTCCGGCAGTACTTCGCCCTTCGCGGCGTGGATTCCGCTCCGGCGCTCCAGCGCTTTCTCTTCGACCGCGCGCCTCGCCTCGCGGGGTCCATCCCGGTCCTGAGCCGCTTTCTCCGGTTTGCCTTCGCGACCAACGGCCCCACAAGCGAGGAAGAGCTGTGGGAGGTGCTGGACCAGGTCATCGCGTTCATCGCGGAGGAGCGCCCACTGGTATTCGTGATCGAGGATCTGCAGTGGGCGGACGAAGGGACGGTGCGCCTGTTCCCATTCCTGACCCGCCGTGTGGCGGGACGCCGCATGCTCCTGCTCGTGACCTACCGGCCCGAGGAGGCGATCTCCGAGCCGGGCGGCCGCCAGCATCCGCTCCAGGCCGTGCTGCAGCTGCTCGGGCGCGAGGACCGGTTCGAGCGGATCGATCTCGCGCGCCTGGGCCGCGGGGACGTGGCAGAAGTGCTCCAGCGGCTCTACCCGGGGCACGAGTGGGGCGATGAGTTCGGGACGCTCCTCTTCCGCGAGGCGGAGGGGAATCCGTTCTTCATGGTGGAGATTTTGAAGCTGCTCACCGCGGAGAAGGTTCTCGCCAAGCGCGGTGAGGTCTGGGCGCTGGCGACGACGGTGGACAAGATCTCCATCCCCGAGAAGGTCTACGACGTCGTGATGCGACGTCTGAGCCGGCTCGGGCAGCGTGAACGGGAGATCTTGGAGCTGGGCGCGGTGGAAGGGGACGTGTTCCACTCCGGCACGATCCTGCGCGGGCTGGGGCTCGAGCGCATGCCGCTCTTGAAGACGCTCCAGTTCCTCGAGCAGATCCATCACCTGATCCACTCCGCCGGCCCCCAGTACCACTTCGACCATTCGAAGATACGGGAAATCCTTTACGACAGCATCCCGCCGGAGCTGCGGATCGAGTACCACACGGTGGTCGGGCAATTCCTCGCCGAGAGCTTCGGCGAGTCGGAGGAGCACGCCGGCGTCATCGCCTACAATCTGCTTGCGGCGGGACTCAAATCGGAGGCGCTCCCCTTTCTCATTCTCTCGGCGAACGCCGCGGCGCGGCTCTTCGCGCACGCCGATGCCATCCGCTACCTCGAGCGCGCGGAACAGCTGCTTCACGACCTACACCCGGACCACCCGCCGGTCGAGCGCGTCCGCCAGTTCGTGGACATCCGGCATCGCCGCGGAGACGAGGAGTACGCGGCGGGAAGGTACCGGGCCGCGCTCGTGAGCTACGAGGTGGCGCTCGATCTGACACGCGCGGCCCCTGACGCCCAGCGGGAGGCCGACATCGTGCGGGCGATCGGCCGAATGCAGTATCTGCTGGGGCACCCGGCCGAGGCTCGGAAGAGCTACGACGAAGCCATCGCGCGGTACCTGGAGCTCCTCGCGGAGTCGCGGGCCTCGGGCGACGAGTCGAGGGTCAACACGGCACTTCGCGAGCTGGGAAAGCTCCATTTCTTCAATGGCGAGATCGAGACCGCCGAGCGGTTCATGCGCGAGGCGATCCAGATGGCCGAGGCGCGTGGTGACGAGCGGCTCCTGGCCGCGGCGCTCAACAACCTGAGCGGGATCCATTACGTGCGCGGAGACCTGGAGGAAGCCTTCGCCTGTCACCGCACCTGTTTCACGCTCCGCGAGCGGCTCGGCGACGAGTCGGGGATGGCCCAATCGCACAAGAACATCGGCATCCTGCACTACCGGCTCGGCGAGCCGCGTGAGGCGGAAGGGCATCTGAACGAAGCGCTCGCTCTCTACCGGAAGGCGGTGAACCGCCGCGGCGAAGCGGTCACGCTCCGGCACCTGGGGAACCTGAACTACCAGGAAGGGGACCACGCCGGCGCGCAGCGGCACTGGGAGGCGTCGCTCTCCCTCTGCCGCGAGCTGGGGAACAACGAGGATCTCTGCGCGTGCCTGGGGAATCTCGGGCTCGTGCGGTTCGAGCAGGGGCACTATGCCAGCGCGGAACGGCTCTATCGCGAGTCGCTCGAGATCCGGACGGCGCACGGCCAGCGGACCGAATCCCTGGCGCTTCTGCACGACAATCTCGCGGAGCTCTACCTGGACCTGCACCAGCTCGATCGGGCCGAGGAGGAGGTGCGGCTCACGGAGCAGCTCGCGGCCGATCTCGACGCGGCGGCGGTGCTGGCCGAGGTGCAGGCCAAGCGCGCGATCATCGCGGCCGCTCGAGGAAACCTCCAGGCGGCCCGCGAGCACGCGCGACGCGCGATCTCGCTCGGCGAGCCGACAGGGAACGTGGAGAGCCTCATCGAATCCTTGATCGCGTCCGCCCAGGTGGAGCTTTCGGCCGGAAACCACGGCGAGGCCAAGCGCACCGCCCGGCAGGCGCGCGACATCGCGCGCTGGTCCAAGATGTCTCACTTCGAGCTGCGCGCCGTCCTCACGGCCGCGCGCGCAGCCTGCGGCGAAGGAACCGGCGCCGAATCCCTCGAGGAGCTGGACGAGCTGGTGCGGCGCGCGACGGAGCGGGGCTTTCGTCCGCTCGCGGCGCGAGGCCTGGACCTGATCGGCGAGATCCACGCGAAGTCCGGGGATCTCATGGCCGCGGCAGGTGAATTCTCCCGCGCCGCGGACAAGATGAAGGAGATCCTCGCGTCCCTCTGCGAGGAGGACCGCCGCTCGCTCATGCACCACCCCGACTGGAAGGGGATGGTGGGGAACCTCCTCGACACGCTGGTCAAGGTGGGCCGCCGCGAGGAGGCGCTTGGCTATCTCGTGGCCTTCGGCGCCGCGAGCTGCGAGATCGCTCCGGTGGCCGAAGCCGAGCGGGCGCTGGAAGAGGCCGGCTCCGCGGCCCCCAGCCCCGCAGGCGTCGCGGCCCCGAGCCCCGCCCGGGCTTCCTAGCTCGCATGGCCGACTTCACCGCGATCGACCGCTATCTCGACCAGCACATGGACGCGAGCGTGGCCGAGCTGATCCGGTACGCGTCTCAGCCCAGCGTCGCGGCCCAGAATCTGGGCATGGAAGAATGCGCGGGCCTGGTCTCCGAGATGCTTCGCTCGCGTGGCTTCGCCGTCCTAACCCTGCCCTCGGGAGGGTTCCCCGTCGTTGTGGCGGAGCGCGAGGGATCGAGCGACCGCACGCTGCTCATCTACAACCACTACGACGTCCAGCCCGCCGAGCCCCTCGATCTCTGGACCAGCCCTCCCTTCGCGCCGGCCCTCCGCGACGGCCATCTTTTCGGCCGGGGCGTGAGCGACGACAAGGGGCACCTCACGGCGCGGCTCCTCGCCATCGACGCGCTGCTCGCCCAGGCGAAGAGCCTCCCGTGCCGGATCAAGTTCGTGGTCGAGGGGGAAGAGGAGATCGGGAGCGTCCACATGCACGAGTTCGTGAAAGCGAACCGCATGCGCCTGAAAGCGGACGCCTGCCTCTGGGAATTCGGGTACCTGGACCATCGCGGCGTCCCGCTCCAGTTCGCGGGGCTCCGCGGCATCTGCTATGTCGAGCTTTCCGTCGAGACCGCGACGCGCGACGTGCACTCGGGCATCGGCGGCTCGATCTTTCCCAACGCTGCATGGCGCCTGACGTGGGCGCTCGCGAGTCTCAAGGGCAAGGACGAGCGGGTCCGGATCCCCGGCTTCTACGACCCGGTCCGGCCGCCGACCGCGCGCGACCGCGAGCTGATGGCCCAGGCCCCGGACATGGCGGAGGACCACCGGACGCGGTACGGCGTGAAGGAGTTCCTGCGCGGCATGAAGGGAGGCGTGGAGCTCTCGATCGCCGAGGTGTTCGAGCCGACCTGCACGATCTGCGGGCTCACGTCGGGCTATCAGGGCAAGGGCTCCAAGACCGTGCTGCCGGCGCGCGCCTCCGCGAAGGTGGATTTCCGACTCGTTCCCGACATGACCCCGGATCAGGTCTTGAAGCAGCTTCGCGCCCACCTCGACCACGAGGGATTTCCGGACATCCGGATCGAATTTCTCGGGGGAAATCCCGCGGGGCGAACCGATCCCGACGATCCCTTCCTGAGACTCGTCTCGGAGACGGCGCGGCCCGTCTACGGCATGCCCATGCAGATCGTCCCGATGGTCGGCGGCTCGGGGCCCAACTTCGCCTTCATCCAGGAGCTAAAGGTGCCCGTCGCCACGGCGGGATTCGGGAACCCGGACACGCGCACGCACGCCCCCGACGAGAACCTCCGGCTGGATCTCTACCTCAAGCACGCGAAGCACGTCGCCCGCCTGATCCAAGCGTTCGCGGAGCAATGAGCGCGTGACGCGGGGCCGCGCCTTGTGATCGTATGTGCGGAATAGCGGGCTTCTTCGGCCCCGAGGTCTCAGGCCCCGAGAGCGAAGCCATCCTCGAGCGGATGAACCGGTCCCTGGCCCATCGCGGTCCGGACGGCCGGGGAATCTACTGCCGGGATGGAG
>JBGPHU010000168.1:0-5053 GCA_041484545.1 Candidatus Eiseniibacteriota bacterium
GAATCACCCCCGGAGGGCACGCACCCCCTAGAAGCAACGCGGCATACTTCCACACGCCCCGTCCCCCCGGCGGGGCGCCGCGTTTTTGGGGGGGCAGTGAGTGAACGGCGGGCTCGCCCGCCGCGCCCTACCGAATCTCGTAGTTGGGAGCTTCCTTGGTGATGGTGAGGTCGTGCGGGTGGCTCTCGCGGAGCCCCGCATGGGTGATGCGGGTGAAACGGGTCTTGGTGCGCAGTTCTTCGATGGAGCGGACGCCGCAGTATCCCATGCCCGCCTTGAGACCGCCGACGAGCTGGTAGATGACGTTCGCGATCTGCCCTTTGTAGGGGACGCGGGCCTCGATGCCTTCCGCCACGAGCTTCTTCAAGTCCTTCACGCCTTCCTGGAAATAGCGGTCTCCGCGGCCGCTCGACATGGCGCTGAGCGATCCCATGCCGCGGTAGACCTTGTAGGTCCGGCCCTCGTAGAGAAGCGTCTCCCCGGGGCTCTCCTCGGTTCCCGCCAGAAGATTCCCCAGCATCACCGAATGCGCGCCCGCGGCGAGCGCCTTCACCAAGTCCCCCGAGTACTTGACACCGCCGTCCGCAATGATGGGCACGCCGGCATCCGCGGCCGCCGCGGCGCATTCGAGAACCGCGGTGATCTGGGGCACCCCGACACCGGCGACGACGCGGGTCGTGCAGGCGGATCCGGGGCCCATGCCGACCTTCACCGCGTCCGCGCCGGCATCGATCAGATCGCGGGTAGCCTGGGCGGTCGCGACGTTCCCGACCATGAGTTGGACGCTGGGGTATTTCTTCTTCACCGCGCGCGTGATGTCCATGACGGCCTTGGAGTGCCCGTGCGCGCTGTCGATGGCGATCACATCCACGCCGGCCCGGACCAGTTCCTCCACGCGCGCCAGATTGTCCTCGCCCACGCCGATGGCCGCGCCGACCCTGAGTCTCCCCAGGTGGTCCTTGCAGGCGCGCGGGTAGCGGATCCGCTTCTGGATGTCCTTGACCGTGATGAGACCCCGGAGCTGGAAGCTCTCGTCCACGACGGGGAGCTTCTCGATCCGGTTCTGGTGGAGGATGCGCTCGGCTTCCTCGAGGGTCGTTCCGACGGGAGCGGTGATGAGATTCTCGCGGGTCATCACGTCCTTGACGCGGAGGTCCGTCCCGCGCACGAACCGGAGATCCCTGTTGGTGAGAATGCCAACGAGGCGTTTCCCCTCGGTGATCGGCACGCCGGAGATGCGGAACTTCTCCATGAGCTCGAGAGCGCGACTGATGGGGACGTCGGGTGGGAGCGTGATGGGGTTCACGATCATCCCGCTCTCGGAGCGCTTCACCCGGTCCACTTCCTCGACCTGCTCCGCGACGGGTAGATTCTTGTGGATGATCCCGATCCCGCCCTCCTGCGCGATCGCGATGGCGAGCGCGCTCTCGGTGACGGTGTCCATCGCGGCGCTCACGACGGGGACGTTGAGCGTGATCTCCCTCGTGAGATGCGTCGTGGTCTCGACGTCGCGGGGGTGGACCTCGGAGTAGCCGGGCAGCAGGAGGACGTCGTCGAACGTCAGCGCCGGCTCGGACCCCACGCGCGATTCCGGGGCGGCCCCTCGGGCCGGCTCGATCTTCGTTCCGGGCGCGGCGTAGGTTCTCATGCCTATTCTGGAAGCCCCGTATCGATCTTCTCGCTGAGCGAGAAGTAGAACGTCACGCCGAGGCGGACCTGCGCGTAGGCCTTGTCGCGGTTGTAGCCGCTGGGGAAATGAACCAAATCCTTCGCCATGATGTAATGGTACCCCACGTCCCCGGTCATGCTGATGTGCTTCGACATCCGCCGCTCCATCCCCGCCATCCCATGGACTCCGGGCCGCGCCCTCCTCAACCGCTCGAGGGTCACGGGATCCTTCGACGCGCTGAGATCGTGGGTGAGCACCGACCAGACGTACATCCCGCCTCCCGCTCCGACGTAGGGACGCCAGGTCTTCCCGTCCCGGAGAAAATATCGGGCGCTCAGCGTGACGGGGGTCGTGGTGACCGCGAAGTACTGCGTGTTGTCGCTGCGAAGTCTGTTCCAGCCGTACCCGGTAGTCACGTCGAGCGTGAGGTGGTCGGTCCAGACGTAACTGAACACGAGATCGCCCAGGAGCCGAGGGCTGGCCTGGCTCTTGGTCGGGACGTCCTGCGTGAAGAGCAACGAGCCCCCGCGCGCGCCGATGCCCCCGGAGCCCACGAGATCCGTGGCCTGGGAGGGTGTGGCCGTGCCCGCGAGGAGGATGAAAAGCAACCCCCCTACGAAATTTCGAGACATGAGGTCTGGAGTTCTCCCTGGAGGCGCCGGTGCGCCGGTGAATCCGGCTTGAAAACAGGTAGTGAGCGAGTATACGGAGCCCGGCGGGCTCCGTCAACCGGGGCCGTGCCGGTGATATGGCGCACGGGCCGCGGGGGGAAGCTCCCTGGCCGCCTTGACAGGTGAAGTCCGTATCACTACGCTCTACCTTAGACTGGCGGTGTAGCTCAGCTGGTAGAGCAGGGGAATCATAATCCCTTGGTCCGGGGTTCGAATCCCTGCGCCGCCACCAATCTTTTCCGCTCCCCGGCGCGCCGTCTATAATCGACGGATGGACACGCGATCCCTGAAACCGCCCCGGGGCCTCAAGGCCGCCCGGCCGAACCCGCGCGACGAGCGGCTCGAACTGCGCGCCGAGCGCTTGATCGCGGAGCATGAGCTGATTCCCCGCGAAGGCTCCCTCGTCGTCGGCGTTTCGGGCGGACCCGATTCCGTGGCGCTGCTCGATTTCCTCGTCGGCTACCGCGCCCGCACGGGAATTCCCGGAGGCGAGATCGTCGTGGGGCACGTGAATCACGGGCTCCGCGGGGAGGAATCGGAGGCGGACCAGGCCTTTGTCCTCGGTCTGGCCCGAGCGCTCGGCGTCCGGTGCATGACGGCGCGCGTCGACCCTGGCGCGAGCGCGCGCGAGCGCGGCGAATCGCGGGAGGATGCGGCGCGGAAGCTCCGCTACGGCGCGCTCCACCGCATGGCCGCGACCGCGGGGACCACACGGGTCGCGGTGGCGCACACGGCCGACGATCAGGCGGAGACGGTGCTGCTCCGGCTCATCCGGGGCGCCGGACTCACCGGGCTCTCGGGGATCCGCCCGCACCGCAAGATCCATCGACTCGACCTCGTCAGGCCGCTCCTCACGACCGTCCGGGAACAGGTGCTGGACTACCTGACCCGCCGGGGGCTCGGCCACCGGGTCGATTCCTCCAATCTCTCGACCGATCCCAGACGCAATTTCGTGAGACTCGCGCTCCTGCCCCGCATCCAAGCGGTGAACCCGTCCATTCGAGAGACCCTGATTCGGGAGGCCGCGCTCTTTCGCGAGGCCGACGCCTACATCGCCGCCGAAGCGGCCCGGGCGTTTACCTCGGTGGCTCTCGCGCGGGCGGGAGGGAAAATCGAGCTTGATGCGGAGAGGCTCCTCCTCTACCCTAAACTTCTGCGGAAGTACGTTTTGCGCTTCGCCTTGCAGGAGTTGAACGGGGATACCCTCGACCTTTCGACGGCTCACATCGACGCCCTCCATGCGCTCCTGACGTCACATCCCGGCCGTTCCGCGGACGTTCCGATGGGGATTCAGGCGCAGCGCAAGCGCGGGAAGATCGTTTTGAGCAAGCAGGAAAGGGAATCCGGGCGCGCCGAAAGGCGATCCAACACTTGAGTAATACGGCATTCGGGCCGATATCAGGCCTAGCCCGAACCTACACTGGGACCGACCATGAACAGACTCAATAACGACAAGACGCATACCATGTTGCGCAAGTCGTCCGGACCGGCTCCGAGAAAGAACCGTCCGCCTCGGCTTCCCCAGCGAAAGTCGGCGCCCTTCGGACCGGCCAAGCCGATCCGCACGGCGCTTCTCTGGCTGATCCTCGTCCTGGGCGTGATCCTCTTCGTGCAGATCTACGGAGAGATCAAGGCCAAGACGCACGAGATCCCCTACTCCGAATTCCTCTCGCAGGTGGACACCGGAAACCTCAAGGCGGTGACCATCGTGGACCGCGAGGTCGTGGGCGAGCTGAAGACGAGTGCCTTGACGCACGAAGAGGGGCGGCCCGCCTCCTACGTCTTCTTCAAGGTCTACCTGCCCGCCGAGGACAAGGATCTGGGACGCGCCATCCTCGCCAAGAGCGCGGACGCCGTCGTCAACTCGAAGCCCCCGGGAATGAACTGGTGGAGCCTCCTGCTCTCCTATCTTCCCTTCGTCGCGCTCCTCGTGCTCTGGATGTTCATGATCCGCCAGATCCAGTCGGGCGGAGCGAACGCCATGAAGTTCGGAAAGAGCCGGCCCAAGGTGCTCATGGAGAACAGCCCCAAGGTCACCTTCAAGGACGTCGCCGGCGCGGATGAGGCGAAGCAGGAGCTGGAGGAGATCATCGAGTTCCTGCGCGACCCGAAGAAATTCCAGCGCCTGGGCGGGCGGATTCCGAAAGGCGCCCTCTTGCTGGGTCCTCCGGGCACCGGAAAGACGCTCCTCGCGAAGGCCGTTGCCGGCGAGGCCGGCGTGCCCTTCTTCTCGCTCTCGGGCTCCGACTTCGTCGAGATGTTCGTGGGCGTGGGCGCCTCGCGGGTCCGTGACCTCTTCGACCAAGGGAAGCGGAACGCGCCCTGCATCATCTTCATCGACGAGATCGACGCCGTCGGCCGCCACCGCGGCGCCGGCCTGGGCGGCGGCCACGACGAGCGCGAGCAGACGTTGAACCAGCTCCTGGTCGAGATGGACGGCTTCGAGTCCAACGAGGGCGTCATCCTCATCGCCGCCACGAACCGGCCCGACGTGCTCGATCCGGCGCTCCTGCGCCCCGGCCGCTTCGACCGCCAGATCGTCGTGGACGTGCCCGATGTGCGCGGCCGCGAGGGAATCCTGCGCGTGCACACGCGGAACATCCCGGTGGGAGAGGACGTGAACCTGAACACGATCGCGCGGGGGACGCCCGGGATGGTGGGCGCCGACCTGGCGAATCTCGTGAACGAGGCCGCGCTGCTCGCGGCGCGACGC
>JBGPHU010000169.1:0-5041 GCA_041484545.1 Candidatus Eiseniibacteriota bacterium
AAGCAAAGGGTTTTGGTTTCATCCAGCAGGAGGGTGGCGAGGACGTGTTCGTTCACTACTCCGCGATCCAGGGCGAAGGCTTCAAGACGCTGGCCGAAGGCGAGCGGTTGGAGTTCGACATCGTCCGTGGACCGAAGGGACTCCAGGCCGCGAACGTCCGCAAGGCGTAAGGGCCCGAACCACTTCACCCGGCAGGACTGCGGGGCGGCTATGCAACGGCCGCCCCGCTTGTTATTTTTGACACGCACATGAACCCACGCGCCCCACGTTCCTCAGCGCCCGCTCCGGCCTCGCCATCCGCCTCGCCCTCCCTTTACGACAGCCCCGAGATCTACGACGTCGCCTTCGGCTGGGATTTGGATTTGGAGCTGACGTTCGTGGAGTCCTGTCTCGGGAAGCACGTGGTCGATCCCGTGCGGCGGATCGTGGAACCCGCCTGCGGGACGGGCCGCGTCCTGGCCGCCCTCGCCGCGCGCGGCTACGAGGTCCTGGGCTACGACTTGAGCCCCGGCATGGTGGCGTTTGCGTCTGCGAAGCTCGCGCGCGTGGGAGGACAGGTGATGCGCGGCGACATGGCGACCTTCCATCCTCCGGGCCGCTACGACGCGGCGATCAACCTGGTCAACTCGATCGGCTATCTCCTGGAGGAGGACGCGGTGTCGTCGCATCTCGCGTGCGTGGGGGAGGCGGTGCGCCCGGGCGGCGTCTACCTCGTGCAGTTCAGCTACGGCGGCGAGCCGCCCGAGCAGGCCTCGTTCGGCCCCTGGCCCAACGCGCGCGCGGGGCTTCGGACCGAGCTGACGTGGCGGGTCGCGCGCGAGGATCCCGCCGCCAGGCGCTCCTACCAGGAATGCCGGATCGTGGCGCGGCGTGGCCAGGAGCAGCGCGTGCTCGAGGAATCCCACGTGCTCCGCTACTGGACCCAGGAAGACTTCGACCGGATCGTGGAGAAGAGCCCGTTCGAGCTTGCGGCGGTGTATTTCGATCGATTCGAGGAGAAACCGCTGGATGAGCCGCGGACCGGTGCGGACGGGAATCTGTATCACGTGCTGCAGAGGAAATAGCTCGGCGCTCTTCGGAACCGCGAATTGAAAGTGAAATCGTGACACTGCAGGCACTTTCGAGTTTGCAGATCGTCCCAGGACGAGTTCATTCGTCCGTAATTGTTACTTTCTTCGATTCACTGCGTGCGCGGAGGCCTGGTCGGTCGGCATGATGAGAACTGACTGCACGTTTACATGCGCTGGTCGCGTGACGCACCAGATCACGGCATCCGCCACGTCTTCCGCGCGGAGCGGCCGCAGCCCCTCGTAGACCGTTTTCGCGCGGGCGCTATCTCCCTTGAACCGGACCTCGCTGAATTCGGTTTCCGCCAGACCGGGCTCCACGTTCGACACGCGGACGCCCTTTCCCAGGACGTCGTAGCGGAGCGCGTCGGTGATCGCGCGCACTGCGTATTTCGTCGCGCTGTAGACCGCGCCCCCGGCGTAGGTCTGGTGACCCGCGACCGATCCCACGTTCACGACGTGCCCGCGTCCGCGCTCCACCATGCCCGGAAGAACCGACCGCGAGACATAGAGAAGGCCCTTCACGTTGGTGTCGATCATCTGGTCCCAGTCTTTGGTGTCGCCGGACTGGAGCGGGTCCAGCGCCAGGGCGAGCCCCGCGTTGTTGACTAAGATGTCGAGCTTGCCGAGGAGCCCGGGAGCGCCCTCGAGCGCGGCGCGGACCTGAGCCAAGTCGCGCACGTCGAAGCGGAGCGGCAGCGCCTCGACCTTGTAGCGCGCGCGGATCTCCTCGGCGACGGCGCGCAGCCGGTCCTCACGGCGGCCGGTGATGGCGACGTGGCCGCCTTCGGCGGCGATGGCGCGCGCGATGGCGAGGCCGAAGCCGCTGGTCGCGCCCGTGACCAGCGCCCAGCGTCCCTGGATCGCGGTTCGGTCGCTCTGGGCTTTGGTTCGGTCGCTCATGGGGCGGCCAGCATACCGAACTCGCTGGCGATGATCCAGCCGCTCGCCTAGAATCGCGCTGCCTTAAGCCGCGTTCCGAAACGGGGAGAGGGGAGGAGCGAGGATTGACCTACGACCTCCTCGTCATCGGGGGTGGGATACAGGGAGCCGCGGTGGCGCGGGACGCGGCGCTTCGCGGCCTGAGCGTGCTTCTCCTCGAGCGGGGGGACCTGGCCTCCGGCACCAGCAGCCGCTCCTCCAAGCTCATTCACGGCGGCATTCGCTACCTCGAAACGGGGCAGTTCCGGCTGGTCCGCGAGGCGCTGCGCGAGCGGGCCCTCCTGCTCACGCTCGCGCCCGAGTTCGTGCGACCGCTTCCGTTCCTGATTCCGCATTATCGCGGCGAGGGCCGGTCGCGCCTCGCGGTGAGCGCGGGGCTGGCGCTCTACGCGGCGCTCGCCGGACGCCATCCGCTCGCCGGGCACCGCGCGGTCGCCGCCGGCGAAGCGCTGGCGCTCGAGCCTTCGCTCCGCCCCGAGGGCCTGCAGGGCGCCTCGCTCTACTGGGACGCCCAGATGGACGACGCGCTCCTCTGCGTGGCGGTCGCGGTCTCCGCGGACCGCGCGGGAGCGACGCTGCGCACCCACACCGAGCTGGTCGCGCTGGAGCCGGGCGGGCCCGGATGGCGCGCGCGGTTCCGCGACGCGGACACGGGCGAGGAGGGCGCTGCCGAAGCGCGGTGCGTCGTGAACGCGGCCGGACCCTGGGCCGAGGAGATCCGGACCCTTGCCCGCGCGTCCCGGCGGGCCGGCCTCCGCCGCACGCGCGGCGCCCACGTTGTGGTCCCGGGCCTCACGCGGGAACGCGCGCTCCTTCTCTCCGCGCGCCGCGACGGGCGCGTCTTCTTCGTTCTGCCGTGGGGAGCGTACTCGCTGATCGGCACCACCGACGTGGACGACGACACGCCGCCTGGAAGGATCGAGGCGAGCGAAGACGACATCCGGTACCTTCTCGAGGAGGCTGCGCGGGCCATCCCGGGGGCGGCCCCCGGGACGGCCACGGGCGCGGGCGCGGGCATGTGCGCGCGGCCCGTTCGCGCCTTCGCGGGGCTGCGCTCGCTCGCGCAGGGGAGCGCCATACTGCCCTGGGCCAATTCGCGGGAGCACCGCATCATCGCGGAGGGGACGATGCTCACCTTGATCGGGGGGAAGTACACCACGCACCGAAGCCTCGCGCAGCGCGTGGTGGACCGCGCGGCGCGCGTGAGCGGCCTGCGCGCCGGCCGGTGCACGACGGCGGAGACGCCCGTGGCGGGGCGCGCGTCCGCGATCGAGAAGCTCGCGGCGCGCCATCCTGGGCGCCTCGGCGCGGCGGAGACGCTGGCGGTCACGGAAGCGGAGGTGGTACACGCGGTGCAGGCGGAGCGCGCGCGCCACCTGGAGGACGTGCTGGAGCGCCGCACGCGCCTGTGGCTGGACGGGGATGCCATGCGGCGCGCGGCGGGGCAGGTCTCGAAATGGATGGCTCCGCGTCTCGGCTGGGACGAAGCAACTCGCGTGCGCGAGGTGGATCGCGTGACGGAGGCGCTCGACCGCGAGCGGGACTTGATCGACGCGGCACTCGAGCGGGTGGGCGCGCCGTCATGACCCGCCGGGAGTTCATCCTCGCGATCGATCAGGGCACGACGGGCACCACCGCGCTCGCCTTCGACAGGGCGGGGCGCGTACGCGGGCGCGGCTACGCCGAGCTGCCGCAGCATTTCCCGCAGCCGGGCTGGGTGGAGCATCGCGGCGAGGAGATCTGGGATTCCACGCTCCGCGCCCTGCGCGCGGCAATGCGGGGGCTGGGCGGCGCGCGCGCCCCGATCGCGGCCATCGGACTCACGAACCAGCGCGAGACCACGCTCGTCTGGGATCGGGCGACCTCCAGGCCGGTCTCCCCCGCGATCGTCTGGCAGGACCGTCGCACCGCGGAGCGCTGCGCGGCGCTTCGCCGCGCGGGGAAGGAGCGCGCGATCTCGCGCCGCACCGGGCTCAGGCTCGATCCGTATTTCTCGGCGACCAAGCTCGAGTGGATCCTCCGGAACGTCTCCGGCGCGCGCGCGCGGGCCCGCCGCGGAGCCCTGGCGTTCGGCACGGTGGACTCCTGGCTTCTCTGGCGCCTCACGGGCGGAGCCGCGCACGCGACCGACGCGACCAACGCCAGCCGCACGTTGCTCTACGACATCGGCCGCCAGCGGTGGGATCCGGGACTTCTCGATACGTTCGGCGTGCCGCGCTCGCTCCTTCCAGCCGTGCGCCCCTCGATATCGGATTTCGGCGCGACGCGCGGCGTTCCCGGGCTCCCCGACGGGATCCCGATCCTTGGCGTCGCGGGGGATCAGCAGGCGGCGCTTTTCGGGCAAGGATGCGTGGAGGCAGGCGGACTCAAGAACACGTACGGGACGGGATGTTTCCTCCTCCTCCATACGGGATCCAAGCGCGTTCCCTCGCGCACGGGACTTCTCACCACGATCGCGTGCGGTCCGCGGGGCGAGCCCCGCTATGCGCTCGAGGGGAGCGTCTTCATCGCGGGGGCCGCGATCCAGTGGCTGCGGGACGGTCTGGGAATCCTGCATGACGCCGCCGAGAGCGAATCGCTGGCGCGCTCGGTGCCCGACGCGGGAGGGACGATCCTCGTGCCGGCCTTCGCGGGGCTGGGCGCCCCGTACTGGCGCGCCGAGGCGCGCGGGATCTGGTGCGGGCTGACGCGCGGGGTCACGCGCGCCCATCTCGTGCGCGCGGCGCTCGAGTCGATCGCGTTTCAGTCACGGGATCTGGTGGAGGCGATGCGCCGCGAGTCCGGCGTCCGGGTCCGCGAGCTGCGCGTGGACGGTGGCGCTTCCATGAACGGATTCCTCATGCAGCTCCAGGCGGACCTTCTGGGCATCCCGATCGCGCGGCCCGGGCTCGTCGAGACCACGGCGCTGGGAGCGGCGCTCTTGGCCGGGATCGGCGCGGGCTGGTGGAAGCGGGCCTCAGACCTCCAGGCGGTACAAGGATCCGGGAAGGTGTTCCGTCCGAGAATGGCTCGCGCCGAGCGCGAGCGGCTCT
>JBGPHU010000170.1:0-4970 GCA_041484545.1 Candidatus Eiseniibacteriota bacterium
CGTTTCCCCGGCCGCGAGCGCCGCGGCGAGCGGATCCCCGCCGGGAAGCGCCGCCGCGACCCCCAGCGCGGAGGCGGGACGGCGCGCGGGATCGGGCTCGAGGCAGCGCAGGATGATGCGCTCGATCCCCGGGTCGAGATCGCGGACGATGTCGGTGGGGAGCGTGATGTCGGCGCGCTCGCGCTTCGCGACGAGCTCCGCCATGGTGGCGGCGTCGAGCGCGCGGCGGCCCGTGAAGAGCTCGTAGAGGACGAGGCCGAGCGCGAAGATGTCGCTCTGGGCGGAGGCCGCTCCACCGCGGAGCTGTTCCGGCGCCATGTACCCCGGCGTGCCGACGGCTCCTCCCTCCGCGGCCAGCTCCTCCGCGGTCCCCGCGAGGCCGAAGTCCGTGATCCGCACGCGGCCGCGTCCGTCGATCATGATGTTCGCCGGCTTGAGGTCGCGATGGAGGACGCCATTCTCGTGCGCCGCGCCGAGCCCGAGGCAGAGCTGCCGCGCGATCTCGAGCGCCTTGTCGGCCGTCGGGCGGCCGAGGCGCCGCAGGACGGAGGCGAGGTCTTCCCCGTCGACGTACTCCATGACGACGAAGACCTGACCGTCGGCCTCCGCGATGTCGTACGTGCGGCAGACGTTCGGATGCGCGATCTGCCGCGCGATGCGGACCTCCTGGCGAAGCCGCGCGAGGTCGCCGGCGTTCCGCGCCACTTTCTCCGGAAGAAACTTGAGCGCGACCGACTGGCTCAGCTCGAGGTCATCGGCCCGATAGACCTCCCCCATGCCGCCGCGTCCCAAAAGGCCGACGACGCGGTAGCGCGTTCCGAGACGCGTGCCCGGCTCGAAGCGGCCGTGAACGGACGATGACGGGGGGTGCGAGGAGGAGGGAGTGTCCGGTGTCGAGACGGTCGGGCCTTCCGGCGGCGCGGGCGCCGCAGGCGGCGGGACCGCCAATGCCGCGCCGCACTCGGGGCAAAAGCGCCCCGGCGTGGCGATCACGCGCTTACAGGACGGGCAGACCGGCATCAGGGACGGAAGGTAGCCGGAACCAGGTCCTCGCGAAAGCGGCATTTACCGGGGCGGCGCCGCGATCCCCACCAAGGAGGCGGCGCGCCGAGGTGAAATGGGCAGTCTTCGCGACGCGCACGACTCCAACTCACCCCACGCACGTCCCCAGGACCGACGAGGCGTCAAGCTTCGCTCCTTCATCCCACGCCCGCTTGAAATCCTGGTCGGAGAGCGCCGCGCGCACGCTCGCGATCAAGCGCTCCTGCTCGGCCTGATCGTCCGGGTCGGGGACGACGCCGTCCGCCTGGAAGCGCGCGGCCGCGGCTCCGAGAAGCGTCGCCGCCTCCAGAGCTAGACCCTCGGCATCAGCGACGGCGGCGAAATCGAGCACGCAGTAAGGGAGCATGTATACAGAGTTGAGCCGGAGAGTAATCTCGGCGGCCTGGCGGAAGAGGCTCTTCGCCTGAGCGGGATCCCCGTCGTGCAGGGCGAGCCATCCCATGTTGTGCAGCTCGCCGGCTTCCCTCATGTCATTCTTCAGCTCGCGCGCCAGGGCGACGCTCTCCCGGTACAGCTCCCAGGCTCGGGGATGGTCCCCACGCATCCGCGCCGATGCCGCCTGCATGTGGAGCGGCAGCCACTCGGCCTCCCGGTCCCCGTGCTCGCGGGCCAGCGCCCGGCCACGCTCGCCGAGCGCGCGCACGCGCTCGTAGTCTCCGGCGCGCAAGGTCGCCCGGGCGAGGCCGACGAGGGCGCGGCGAACCGCCTGCCAGTCGTCCAGCTCCTCCGCGATCGACAGAGCCTCTTGGTACAGACTGCGCGCTTGGTCGCTGCCGCCTTCCTGCCTGAAGAAAAGCTCCCCGGCGGCGAACGCCGCGCGCGCGCGAGAGGGCGTCCGGGCCTTGGTTTCGGGTGCCGCGAGAAGCTCGACGAGGAGCGACGCGCCTTGCCGGGTCCGGCCCGCCGTGAACCAGAACGCCTGGAGGAGAGCCCCCAATTCCAGGGCGATCTCTGCCTCGCCGTTGCGACGGAGCCAATCCAGCGCCGCTTCGATGTCGGCTTCCTCCCGCTCGAGCCGCTCGACTGAGGCGCGCGACTCCGACCCGCGGAGCGCAGGCTGCGCCTCCCGGATCATCTCGAACACTTCAAACGCGCGATCACGATCCATGCGTCCCTCCGTTGCGAGGATCTCGAACCCCGCCGCAAACCGTGGTCCGCCTCGGAGAAGTAGCCTATTCCGCGCCGCGCCGCTACGTCTGCCGTTACTACATCAGGATTACCAGGTGCCTCACCTTCCGGAACTCCTTGGCGTCCACGATGCGGAGCTCCATGGTGTCCTTGCCGGTGGGCTGCAGCACATAGCTCGACACGGACTGGGGGCTCAGGACCTGGACGTTGTGCGCCGGGATGCGGATGACTGTTTCCTGGTCGGTGTCCATAGCGGTGAAAGAACTCTCGTTGAACTGGCCGGACTGCTTCAACGTCTTGCCAACGCCCAGAACGCCGCCCTTTGCCACCACGACGCCGGAGCGCATCAGATCCTTCTTCTTTCCGATCGTGTAGAAGATCGTCGCCAGCTCGTGCTGCCGGGCCTCGAGTTCCTGCTGCCGCTGCGCCAACTCCTGCTGGTTGGTCTGGACCTCGGTGGTGAGCCCTGCGACCTGCGTGTGGAGCGAATCGACCTGGACGTTTAGCTGCGAGATGAGTTCTTCCTTCTGGGCCGCCGACTTCTTCAGGCCGCCGATCATCCTCTGCAGGCCCGCGATCTTCACCCCGCTGCTCTTGATCCTGGCATCCAGCTCCTCAATCCGATCCTTGGTGCGCTCGAGACCCGCTTTGAGGGTGGCGATGCGACCGAGCACCTGATCCCGATTCGTCTGAGGTTCCTCGGACTGCGCGCCGGCGGGAATGAGCGGCGTCTCTCCCACGACGATGGTGTCCAGGCTGTCCTGGATGGCCGCGATCTCATCGATCGCCTGGCTGTAGCGGGCCCGCGTATCTGCTTCCTGGGCCGTTGCATGCTCGTAGTCCCCCAAGGACTTCCGATACTTCGAGTAATAAAGCACGGTGCCGCCCAGGAAGAGCGCGCTGAGCAACGCCAGAGCAATAACACTACTTTTGCGCATGGCAGAATCTCCTCATCGATGCGGGTGGTCGTTGAGCGGGAGTCGCCCAGGGACGCGTGGGTCCGGCCTTCGACCGAACCTCCGGCCTGTGCGCTTCCGGCATAACTAGTGCCACGGAACGTCGGGGAGTCGCGCAAGCGAGTCGAGCGTGATGTGCAACCGGTTCCTGGGCCAGCGCTTGTCATGGGGCGCCACGCCGGCGTTTGCGACCGGCCGGCCGGGGTCCCGATCGACACCCTTGGTCCGCGTCTGTACGTAGACGGCCGCCCGGCGGATCGATCAAGGACAGTCGGCCTTACATAGTCTTGCCCACGCCGTACCGCTCGATCAGTAGCGATCGGTGATGTAGCTCGTGGCCGGCGAGGATCCACGCAAGTGCCCGAACACTGATGCTCTTGCCGTTCGCGGATCCCCGTCGAACCAGCGCCTCGGCGTCGAAGCCGCGGAAGAGCGCGATCGATGCCGCGCGCACCGTCGCGAATTCGTCGAGCACATCGGTGAACGGCCGCACGTCGAAGTGCCCCGCGGGCACGTACTGGTTCTCGTCGAATCCGGGGAGCGGCGTGGTGTCGCCGCGGGCGAAACGCAGCGCGCGATAGGCGAACACGCGCTCGGAGTCCGCCAAGTGACCGACCACTTCCTTGATGCTCCACTTCCCCGGCGCGTAGCGGTGGAGCGCCTTGCCTTCCGTCGCCTGCCGGAGCAAACCCAGCGTTTCCGGTATCTGGGACGAGAGAGCGGACAGCGCGTCCTCGCCGGGGACTTTCTCGATGTACTTGCCATAGTACTCGAAGAATTCGTCCGCTGAGGGGCGGGCGATACTGAGAGTGCCTTGCATGCGTTCCTCCGTGGGGCCCATTCTTTCTCAGCCGTTGACGGTGGCCATTCCGGCGTCGGTGTAGCGGTTCCCGGCGGCGACGCCCTTGGGCGCCACCTCGGCAATGCGCTCGAGGTCGGCACGCGTCAGCTCGACTTCCAGGGACCGGACGTTCTCTTCGAGGAAAGAGCGGCGCTTGGTCCCCGGGATCGGCACGATGTCTTTCCCCTGAGCGAGAAGCCAGGCGATCGCGAGCTGCGACGGCGTGCAGCTCTTCTCGCGGGCGATCTCTTCCACGCGCATGACCAGGTCGAGATTCCTCTGGAAGTTCTCGCCCTGAAAGCGCGGATGGTTGCGTCGGAAATCGTCGGCGGGCAGATCCTCCGGCTTCCGGAAGCGGCCCGAAAGAAAGCCGCGCCCCAGCGGGCTGTACGCCACGAATCCGATCCCCAGCTCGCGGCAGGTCGGGAGGATTTCCGCCTCGGGATCGCGGCTCCAGAGCGAGTACTCGGTCTGAAGCGCCGTGATCGGATGAACCTTGTGCGCCCGGCGGATGGTCGCGGGGGACGCCTCGGAAAGTCCCAGATAATGAACCTTGCCTTGGCGGACCAGCTCGGACATGGCGCCCACGGTGTCCTCGATGGGAACGGCCCGGTCGACGCGGTGCTGGTAGTAGAGGTCGATCCGCTCCACGCCGAGCCGGGCGAGCGACGCGTCGCACGCGGCGCGGACGTACTCGGGCCGCCCGTTCACGCCCTGGAAGCTCCCGTCCGGGCCGCGCACGTTTCCAAATTTCGTGGCGACCACGACGCGGTCGCGGCGGTCCTTGATCGCGCGCCCGACAAGGATCTCGTTCTTGAAGGGCCCGTACATGTCGGCCGTGTCGAGGAACGTGATTCCGAGCTCGATCGCGCGATGGATCGTGGCGAGCGACTCGGATTCGTCGGTTGCTCCGTAGAATTCCGACATCCCCATGCATCCAAGACCCAGGGCCGAGACCTCTAGCCCCTGCTTTCCCAGTTTCC
>JBGPHU010000171.1:0-4873 GCA_041484545.1 Candidatus Eiseniibacteriota bacterium
ATCGACGGACGCGGGGAGCAAGGAGAGAAGCTGCCCTCGGGCGTCTACTTCATCCGGGGCACGTCCCCGGAGGGAACGTTCAAGCATCTGGTCACGATCTTGAAGTAGTAGTGTTGGGGTGGGTCGCGGTCCCTGCGACCCACCCCGCAAGCCGGATTCCAGGGGGCACCATGCATTTCCTTTCACGCTTCACCGTGTTGGGCGCGCTATTCATACTTTGCATCGCCGGGCCTTCCGAAGCGCAGTACATGAAGATCACCACGGACAACCCGGCGGATCCTTTGAGACTGCGCTCATCGGGCGCCACCACCCTGACCCTCACGCTCGACACGATTCACGATCGAGACGGCTCGCTCCAGAGCTGCAACTCCCACACAAGCTCGGCCGGGTGTATGCCGACCGCCTCCGTGGAACCCCTGGACCTCTTTGAGTACACGATCACCCTGGCCGCGATCGGCGGAACGGTCACCTGGGGCACCTTCACGTCCGCCGATCCGAATTACGAGATCCTCGGTGAGGATCTGGCCAACAACACGCAAACCGAATTCTCGCGGTTCGCGAGTTCGACGACGACGCCGCCTGGTCTGATTACCCTGGGGACGATACCCGTCGCAGTCACATCCGGCGCTCCGGAGATCCGGATCGCTCACGGCACGCAAACGATCGATCCCTTCGGATTTGGGACCGGGTTTGGCACTCATTGCGATGCCTTCCAATATCCCAACACCTACCTGCTCGGCGATCCTGCATTTGTGTGCGCCACGGGAGACTGGTTTGACGTGGACGGCGCGGCGGCGCCGTCTCAGGGCACCGGCGGGCAGTGTCCCGTATCGGTTCCTGGCGGAATCTACAATGGTCTCGTCGGGGTGCCGCTCACGTTCGACGGAACCGGGTCGTTCGACCCCGACGGGGATCCTCTCACCTACGCGTGGGATTTCGACGCCACGAATGGGATCCAAATCGACGCCACGGGCCCGAAACCCAGCCACACGTTTGCGTTCGGCTCGTACTCGGTCACGCTGACCGTGACGGACAACGAAAGCCCCACCTGCAGCAACACCGCCGCGACGTTGGCCTACATCTACAATGCCTGTGATGTCACGATCTTCAATGGGTACGAACCCATCCGGGTCGGATCGGGCCGATCCTGGTTCGCGTACGTTCAGCCTGCGAGCGCTTGCTACGGCAACTCAGACGTCGTCCTCTCGTCGTTCATCATGTCGCTAGCGAACGGAGGCGCCCCCGTCTACGCGGAGACCAAGAAGACGACCGTCGGCGGCGACAAGAGCGGCGATGGGATTGCGGAAATTCGTGTGAGCTTCTCGAATGAGAGTCTGCAGAGCCTGTTCGGCAACAGGCCGAGTGGAACCTACCTGGTAATCATCAGTGCGGGCCTTGTGAACGGCGGGAAGATCAGCGGAGTCAAGTACGTGCAGATCGTGCGGAACGGAGGGCAGTCGTTCGCCGCCGCCTCGATTTCGCCCAATCCCCTCAATCCCGAGGCGACGCTGACCTACACGACCTCGAAGCAGGGTTTCGTGCGGATCGACATGTTCGACATCCAGGGCCGGCTGGCGCGCCGGCTCGTGGACGCGCCGGCGATGGCCGCCGGAACGCACGAGGCGAAAATCGACGGACGCGGGGAGCAAGGAGAGAAGCTGCCCTCGGGCGTCTACTTCATCCGGGGCACGTCCCCGGAGGGAACGTTCAAGCATCTGGCCACGATCTTGAAGTAGCGGGCTTCGGGCGGCCGCGTGCCCCGCGCGGCCGTTCCGGGCTCAGCGCGAATATCGGGGGGCGTTCCTAGACCTGTCCGCGTCGTTTCGAGCGGAAGAATGACTCGAGGAGCGCCCCGCATTCTTCCGCCATGATTCCCGGCTGCACCTCGGCGCGGTGGTTCAGGCGCAGGTCCTGAACCACCATCGAGAGCGAGCCGCAGGCGCCCGCCTTGGGATCGCGCGCTCCGTAGACGAGACGGGGAATCCGCGCCAGCACGATGGCGCCGGCGCACATGTGGCAGGGTTCCAGCGTCACGTAGATCGTGGCTTCGTCCAGGCGCCAGCTCTTCAAGGTCTGGGAGGCTGCGCCGATGGCGATGATCTCGGCGTGCGCGGTGGAATCTTGTGTGGTCTCGACGCGGTTTCTCCCGCGGCCGATGATGCGTCCCTCCCATGCGACCACGGCGCCGACGGGAACCTCGCCGTCCGACGCGGCCGCGCGGGCCTCGGCCAGCGCGGCTTCCATGAATCGTTGGTCGAGGGAGGTTGGCGACTCCCTCACTTGTTCGGGAATTTCTTGAGTGCGTCCCGCACGAGGTCGGAGGCCACGTCCTGGACCCGCGGAGGCTCCGTGGCGTTCGCGGTCTGGATGCGGCCGGTATCGTCGTATCCGATCGTGCCGCTGGACAGGTCGATTTCGCGCGCGAGCCTTTGCTCCCGGACTTCCTTGGTCCAGAGTTTCTTCTTGTCGCGGATACTGAAGAGCGCGAAATGGATCCCGATCGTCGTGGAGGACTGGCCCTCCCCGATGTTGTGAACGCGCTTCGTCTCCCACTCGGTGATCTTGATGCAGAGCACCGCGTCCGCGATGAGGAGCGAGTCGAGTCCGCGAACCGCCGTGGAGTCCAGCGATCCAACCTTGGACCAGCGGTCCGTGACCTGGAGCGCCCGGTCGAGTGAGTTCGAGTCGGTCAGGATGCGTTCGACGTCGCCGGGCAGGAGGAAGATCGCCTTCGCGTGGTCCACTTCCTGGAATCGCTCCCGCAGCACGTCCTCCATGATCTTGTCCACGTCGGCATCGCCGGAGCCGTTCACGACCGGGAGCACGGCGACCCGAAGCCCCTTCGTGGCGGCAGGTTGGTCGAGCTTGATGACGGGTTCCTTGGCCGCGGGCCGCGCCGCTGTGGCGCGCGCTGGTGGGGCGGCGAACGTGGAGAGCAGGGTCACGAAAGCGACGAGGGCCAAAGCGGCGGAACGATACGGCCTGTGACGAATCATGGGATGCCTCTCAGCTATTGATCCAACTTTGGTCCGGCTTCGCTTCGGTCCGCGGCGAGCAAGTGGCGCGCCCAGGAGGATTTGAACCCCCAACCCTCTGATCCGTAGTCAGATACTCTATCCAGTTGAGCTATGGGCGCGCACTACCGATTCCCGATCGCTAAATGGCGGAGAGGAGAGGATTCGAACCTCCGGACCGGTTTTACCCAGTCAACCGCTTAGCAGGCGGCTGCCTTCAGCCACTCGGCCACCTCTCCCCTACGTCTTGTCGTGTACAGGGATTCATGAATCTACCTTCCGGAGGCTTCGCGGTCAAGGCGGGCGCTGAGCGGCGTCAGACGCGCGGTCTCAGGGTTCCCTCGCGGGCGGAGGTCGTGCCGGGCCGGGCGGGCTCCACGTGGATGGTCAGCTCCACGATCTGCGGGAACGCGGTGCGCACCGCCTCCTTCACGCCGTGCGCGATCTCGTGCCCCTCGAACACGGTCATGGTGGGCGACACCTCGAGGTGCATGTCCGCGACGTAATAGAGCCCCATTTTTCGAACCAGGAGCTTCTCCACGCGGTGGACGCCGGGGTGCCTCTCCGCGACGTCGGTGGCCCGCGCGACCAGATCCGGCTCGGCGCTCCGGTCCATCAGCTCCTCGGTCGCGGGCCACAGGAGCCTCATGCCGGTGAATAGAATCACGCCGCTCGCGAAGAGCGCGGCCCAGTCGTCCGCCACCTCGTAGCCCTTCCCGCCGATGATCGCGACCGCGATCCCGACCGCGGCGGCCGCGGATGTGATGGCGTCGGTCCTGTGGTGCCAGGCGTCGGTGTGCACCGCCACGCTTCCGATCTTCGTTCCGAGCCGGTGCATCCGTTGAAAGAGCCCTTCCTTGATCGCGATCACCACGAGAAGCACGATGAGCGTGAAGGCGGCGGGGCCCTCGTGGGGAGCGCGGATCTCGTGGATCGACTGGATGGCGATTCCGACACCGGCCATGAGGAGAAGCACCGCCACGAGCGCCCCCGCGATGGGCTCCGCCTTGCCGTGGCCGTAGGGATGCTCCGGGTCGGGTGGGCGCGCGGCGATCTGGAGCCCGCGCCAGACGATCAGCGACCCGAAGACGTCGCCGAGCGACTCGGTGGCGTCGGCGATGAGCGCGTGCGAATGCCCGAGGACGCCGGCCATGAGCTTCCCGAGCGCCAGGGCCAGATTCGCCACGAGGCCGAGCATGCTGGCGCGCATGCCGCGTCCGTAGCGGTCGAGCTGGATCTCCTGCCGCTGCGTGTTCACGCGCCGATCCTTCGCCGGATGAGATGACGGCGTCGTCGATGGGTTCATGGGAGTCGAGGGGTCCATAGAAACCGGCGGGCGGGATCGCTCCCGCCCAGCCTCAGGGGCGCATCAGAATCGGGGATAGTACTCTGAATGGAGGGGCGCGCAGCTTCTTCTTCTCAGGGCTCGAAGCACTGATTGGTGAGATCGACGTCGTCCGCGGGCCCGCGCGAAGCCTTAACCACGGCGCCTCCGCATTCGAACAGGTCGATCCGGAATTGGTAGCAATTCATTGGAAGCGACGGCTGGAGGAAGAGGTTGAAGGTGGTGTTCTTGCCACTGGAAACCGTGTAGCACGCGCTGGAGGCCATGAACGTCCACGTGCTGTCCCCCATCGGGCGCGAATAGATCTTCGCGAACACCGACTTCGTGCACCCCGTGCCAACCACGGTCGTGGTCCAGTTGAGACGCGCGCGCGTCCGATAGCCGTCCATGTCCAGGTCGGTGATGTTGCTCCAGCTTGCGGCGGTCACCGCGTAGACCGGGTTGGGGCACGCGTCCGCCACCGTGATATAACCGGTCTTCGTGGTCGTATTCGCGCCGCAGGCGTTCCCCGCCG
>JBGPHU010000172.1:0-4870 GCA_041484545.1 Candidatus Eiseniibacteriota bacterium
ATCTGATCGCCGGCATCTCCGGGCAGCGCTTTCTGGGCGTGCCGGTCGAGGCGCACGAGAGCCTGGCATCGACCAATGACGAGGCGTTCCGTCGGGCGCACGAGGGCGCGCCGGAAGGCCTCATTGTCGTGGCCGGGCACCAGACGGCGGGCAAGGGCCGTCTCGGACGAAGCTGGTTCGACGACGCGGGTCGCTCGCTCATGTTCTCCATCCTGCTCAAGCCGGCGCTCCCGCTCCGTTCCTTTCCGCTGCTGGCGCTCTCCCTCGCCTCGGCGGTGGCCGACGCGGGGACCAAGATCGTGGGTGAGCCGCTGACGATCAAGTGGCCCAATGACGTCCTGCACCGCGGGAGGAAACTCTGCGGCGTGCTGGCGGAATCGCGCGCTCTCACGCCCGGCGGCCTCCCCGCGCTCGTCCTGGGGGCCGGCGTGAACGTGAATCTCCTTGCGGAGGATTTCCCCGAGGAGCTTCGCGCGCGCGCGACGTCGTTGCGCATCGCGGCGGCGGGCGCCGCGCGCACGGGGACGACCGCCGCCGGCGGCGCGGGCGCCACCGCCGAGATCCCCCTCGCGCCGCTTCTCGATTCCATCCTCGCTGGGTTCGGGCGCGATCTCGCCCTCACACGCGGCGGAAATCCGGACGCCCTTTTCGCGCGCGTCAGGCCACGGCTTCCGGAGCGCGGCGCGCGCGTGCGGATCGCGCTCGGAGAGCGGACCGTCGAAGGGGATCTGGTGGATGTGCGGGACACGGGGGCGCTCGAGGTTCGCGACCTGGCGAGCGGCGCCGTGGAGACCCTGGCCGCGGGGGTCATGGAATGAAGTGCCCGTCCTGTGGCCATCTCGAGGACAAGGTGATCGATTCCCGCTCGGCCAAGGAGGGACAGGCCATCCGCCGGCGCCGGGAGTGCTTGGGCTGCCAGCGGCGGTTCACGACCTACGAGACCGTGGAGACCACGCCGCTCCTCGTCATCAAGAAGGACGGGCGGCGGGAGCCATTCAGCCGCGAGAAGATCCTGAACGGTCTCCTGCGCGCCTGCGAGAAGCGGCCCATTCCCGCCGAGCGGATCCACGCCATCGTGGACACGCTGGAGGCGGAGATGATCCAGAAAGGGCAGGATGAGGTCCACTCCAGCGAGATCGGCGAGCGGGTCATGACCGCGCTGCACCAGCTCGACGAGGTCGCCTATGTCCGCTTCGCCTCCGTGTACCGGCATTTCAAGGACTTGAACCAGTTCCTGGAAGAGTTGCGATCGCTGCTCAAGTGATGGGCGAGCGTCCGATGACGTTCCTCGACCACGTCGAGGAGCTGAGGGCCGCGGTGTGGCGCAGCGCCACGGTCGCCCTGATCCTGATCGCGGCGGCGTGGTTTTTCTCCGGACGCATCCTGGACGCGCTCATCCTGTATCTCCTCCGGGGCCAGAAGGCGCTCGCCCTCTCGCCCACGGAGGCCTTCTCGGCGCGCATCGAGGTGGCGCTCTGGACCGGCGGGATCGTGGCGCTCCCCTACGTGATGTTCGAGCTGTGGCGCTTCGTCGCCCCCGGGCTCCGGAAAACCGAGCAGCGCTTCGCGGTTCCCTGGATGGTGGCCTCTGCCGTCCTCCTCTACCTCGGTATCGCGTTCGCGGTCGAGCTTCTGCTCCCGATGATCGTACACATGCTCCAGTCCTTCGCGACCGAGCAGGTCGAATCGCGGATGTCGCTTCTCGCGCTCCTGCACTTCTCGGTGAAGATGGCCGCGGGATGCGGGCTCCTGTTCCAGCTCCCGCTCGTGCTGTGCCTCCTGGCGTGGTTCGGGGTCGTGTCGCCCCGCGTTCTCGCCCGGCATTGGCGGCACGCCATCTTCTTCATCGCCTTGGCGGCCGCCATCGTCACACCGGGGGACGGGCCGTCCATGCTCGTTCTCTCGGCGCCGCTGGTCCTTCTCTATTTCGTGAGCCTCATATTCGCCTGGGCGATCTGGCGGAGCCGCTGGAAGGCGCGGCGCGAGCCGGGCGATCTGGGCGAGCCAGGCTAGGAGGGAGACGCCGTGCTTCTCGCGATCGACGTGGGGAACACCGAGGTGACGCTGGGGCTCTTCGACGGCCGGCGGCTCACGCGGTCGTTCCGGCTGAGCAGCGAAACCCGGCGCACGCCGGACGAGGTGGCGTTCGCGCTCGCGCAGATCTTCCCGGAGCTGGGGGGGCGCGGGGAGCACGCCGCGGTGATCGCCTCGGTCGTGCCCACCATGACCGCGGCCTATCTCGGGGCCGCCCGCTCGCTGTGCGGCGGGGAACCGCTCGAGGTCACCTCGGAGACGGAGAGCGGCATCGAGATCGAGTATCGCGATCCCAGCTCCATGGGCGCGGACCGCATCGCGAACGCGGCCGCTGCGCTGGATCTCTACGGCGCGCCGGTCATCGTGGTCGATTTCGGAACCGCGACCACCTTCGACGTGATCGTGAAGGAGCGCCGCTACCTGGGCGGCGTGATCGCGCCGGGTATCGTGACCGGAGCGGAGCAGTTGATCCGCCGCGCCGCGCGGCTCTCGGCGTTCGAGCTGCGCCCGCCCGAGCGCGTGGTCGGCCGGAGCACCGAGGAGAGCCTCAAGTCCGGGGTGTACTACGGCGCGGTCGGCCAGGTGGACGCCATCGTCAAGCGTATCGCCGCCGAGGAGCGGATCAAGCCCACGGTGGTGGCGACCGGCGGGCTCGCCTCGATGATCGCCGCGCATTCCGAGACGATCCAGAAGGTCGATCCCGACCTGACGCTCCAGGGTCTGCGGATCATCCACGAGAGAGCCCGCAAGAGCCCGTCCAAGCGCAAGAAAGCGCGCGGTTAGCGGCGGCGCAGCATGAGCCACGAAGGGGGTTGCGCACTGCTTCGGGCTTCGGGTAGAGTCACGTCGATTAGCACTCGCGTGGGTATAGTGCCAACGCACGATTCGAGGCGTCCGGAGCCGCAAGAGGCGCCGGCCAAGCAAGGAGGAGCTGAGATTTATGGCGAAGCAGCTGCAGTTCAATTCCGCCGCGCGTGAAGCGCTCCAGCGGGGAGTGGACAAGCTTGCGAACACCGTTCGGGTGACCCTGGGACCGCGCGGCAGAAACGTCGTGCTCGACAAGAAATTCGGCTCTCCGACGATCACCAACGACGGAGTCACGATCGCGAAAGAGATCGAGCTGGAGAATCCCTACGAGAACATGGGCGCCCAGCTCGTCAAGGAAGTGGCCACCAAGACGCAGGACGTCGCCGGCGACGGCACGACGACCGCGACCGTGCTCGCGCAGGCCATGGTCCACGCCGGACTCAGGCTCGTGACCGCGGGCGCCAATCCGATGTTCCTGAAGCGCGGCATGGATCGCGCGGTGCAGGCCGTCGTGGCGGAGCTGAAGAAGCAGTCCAAGCCCATCAAGACACCCGCCGAGATCGCGAACGTCGCGACCATTTCCGCGAACAATGATCCCGAGATCGGGAAGCTCATCTCCGAAGCCATGGAGAAGGTGGGCAAGGACGGCGTCATCACGGTGGAGGAGGCGAAGAGCCTCGACACCACGCTCGAGGTCGTCGAGGGGCTCCAGTTCGACCGCGGCTACCTCTCGCCTTACTTCGTGACCGATCCCGAGCGGATGGAGGCGGTGCTCGAGGACGCCTACATCCTGATCCATGACAAGAAAATCGCCTCGATCAAGGACATCATCCCGATCCTCGAGAAGGTGTCGCAGATCGGGAAGCCGCTGCTCGTCATCTCCGAGGACATCGAGGGCGAGGCTCTGGCCACCCTCGTCGTGAACAAGCTGCGCGGGGTGCTCAACGTCGCCGCGGCGAAGGCCCCCGGGTTCGGCGACCGGCGCCGGTCCATGCTCGAGGACATCGCGACCGTGACCGGCGGCCGCCTCATCACCGAGGAAGCCGGCCTCAAGCTGGAGAACGCCATCCTCACCGATCTCGGCCGCGCGAAGCGCGTGGTGGTGGACAAGGAAAACACGACCATCGTCGAGGGCGCGGGCAAGAAAGCGGACATCAAGGGCCGCGTGGACCAGATCCGCAAGGAAATCGAGGACTCCACGTCGGATTACGACAAGGAGAAATTGGAGGAGCGCCTGGCCAAGCTCGCGGGCGGCGTCGCGGTGGTGCACGTGGGCGCCGCGACCGAAATGGAGCTGAAGGAGAAGAAGGCGCGCGTCGAGGACGCGCTCGCCGCGACCAAGTCCGCGGTGGAAGAGGGCATTGTGCCGGGCGGAGGCGTGGCGCTTCTCCGCGCCCAGCCGGCCCTGGCCGCGCTCGAAGCGAAGGGGGACGAGCGGTCGGGGATCGACATCGTCGCTCATGCGCTGGAAGCGCCCCTCAAGATGATCGCGTCCAACGCGGGCGCCGAGGGCGCCATTGTCGCGGAGCGGCTCCGCACGCAGAAGGGCGCGATGGGGTACAACGCGGCCACGGGACAGTACGAGGACCTTTTCCAGTCCGGGATCGTGGATCCGACCAAGGTCACCCGGTCGGCGCTCCAGAACGCGGTCTCGATCGCGTCCCTGGTCCTCACCACCGAGGCCCTGATCACCGACATTCCCGAGGAAGAGAAGCCGAGCATGCCGGGCGGCGGCATGGGAGGCATGGACTAAGGCTGCGGATTCATCGCGGATCGACTTCAGGCCCCCGGGTGCTTTCCGGGGGCCTTTCATTTTGCACGGTTCCCTGGTCCCACGCCTGAATACTTGGTATAGAAATTGCCCTGTGAAGCCCGATAATCACATAGGTTCCATTCTCGTAGGACAGGGGGAGTTGGCTTGAGTTTCGACGCGTTGACACTGGACCGGCAAGAGCTTGTGCTCAAACGAGCAGAGCCGATCGCGCCGTACACGACGTTCGGGATCGGCGGCCCGGCCGACGTATTGGTC
>JBGPHU010000173.1:0-4832 GCA_041484545.1 Candidatus Eiseniibacteriota bacterium
CCCTCGGATTTTCGTGCCCGTCGATGGCTCGGTCGACGCCGAGGAACAGCCGACGATGCTCCGACCCCCACTTCTTTAGTGGGCGGCGTGAGGGTCACACCTCGCGCCGTTCGATTCCCGGGAACGGTTCCGGGCTCCCCAACGGAGACACTCCATGGTTCCCGAAACGTTGACCGGGCAGATCAAACACACCGCCACCCTGCAGTCCGATGGCAAGACCGTGTCCCTTCCGGTGGTCGAGGGCACCGAGGGTGAGCGGGCGCTCGATATAGAGAAGCTCCGGGCCTCCACGGGTCTGATCACCCTCGACCCGGGGTACGGGAACACGGGCTCGTGCAGGAGTGCCGTCACCTTCATCGACGGCGAAAAGGGAATCCTCCGCTACCGGGGTTACCCCATCGAGGAGCTGGCGCAGAAGAGCACGTTCCTCGAGGTGGCGTGGCTCCTGCTCTATGGCGAGCTTCCCCGCGCCACGGAGCTCGTGACCTTCTCGCACGAGGTGACGCATCACTCCCTTCTGCACGAGGATTTCGGCCGGTTCTTCGGCGCCCTCCCCAAGGACGCCCACCCGATGCCGGTCTGCGCCGCCGCGGTAGGCGCCCTGGCCACCTTCTACCAGGACCCCGAGGACGAGCGGCAGATCCACGACTCGATCATCCGGCTGATCGCCAAGATGCCGACGATCGCCGCCTACTCCTACAAGCATTCGATCGGCCAGCCGTTCATGTATCCCCTGAATCGGCTCGACTACTCCGCCAATTTCCTTCGCATGATGTTCGCCACGCCCTGCGAGCCGTACGAGGCGGATCCCGTCCTGGCCAAGACTCTCGACCTCCTCCTCATGCTGCACGCCGATCACGAGCAGAACTGCTCCACGAGCACGGTGCGCATGGTCGGAAGCTCGCGCGCGAACCTTTTCGCCAGCATCTCGGCGGGTATCAGCGCGCTCTGGGGGTCGCTCCACGGCGGGGCGAACCAGCAGGTGATCGAGATGCTGGAGCGGATCGCGGTGGAGGAGGGGAGCGCGGAGAAATTCCTCGCCAAGGCGAAGGACCGAAACGAAACCACGCGGCTCATGGGCTTCGGGCACCGCGTCTACAAGAGCTACGACCCGAGGGCGGCCATCTTGAAACAGGCGTGCGCGGACGTGATGAGCCGCGTCGGCGTCTCGAGCCGGCTCCTCGAGATCGCCATGAAGCTGGAGGAGATCGCGCTCCGGGACGAGTATTTCGTGAGCCGCAAGCTCTATCCCAACGTGGACTTCTATTCGGGCGTGATCTACAAGGCGCTCGGGATTCCCGAGAACATGTTCACGGTGATGTTCACGATCGGAAGGCTGCCGGGGTGGATCGCCCAGTGGCTCGAGATGAGGCGCGACCCGGATTTCCGGATCGCCCGTCCGCGCCAGGTGTACGTCGGCCCGACGCTCCGGCACTATCTGGCCATCGGGGACCGGCCGCGGGGCTGAGCGCCCGCGCTAGCGCTTGTTGAGCCCCGCCTCCAGCCGCGCGATCTGCTGGCGCACGAGGTCCGCCTGCTCCTGGTTCGGATCGAGCTGGATCGATTCGCGGAGGTAGCCGAGCGCGTCGGCGGGCCGGTCGGAGTGATTCAGGATCAGGATCGCGGCGTCGCGTAGCGCGAGCCCGCGCTGAGAATTCCCCGGCGGCACCCGCAAGAGCTCGTCCACCGCCTCGGCGTACCGGCCCTGCTGCCCCAGCACCTGCGCCATGTTGACGTGAATTCTCGGATCGTGCCCCGAGAGCTCGTACGCCTTCTTCAGCTCCTCGAGCGCGTCCGGAAGCCGGCCCAGATCGCTCAGGATGGAGGCGTGATAGATCCGGTCCGTCGGGCTCGTGGGCTCCTTCTGGATCACGAGCCGCATCTCCACGTCGGCGGAGTCGTTCTTGCCCTGGCGCCACAGGGCGATCGCGAGCTGGCTCCGGAGCCGTCCCTCCATGGGCTCCACCTCGACTTGGAGTCCGCGCCGCGCCCATTCCTCCATGCGGGGATAGTCTCGCACCCACTGGAATACCTTGGATTGATCCAGGCACCATAGCTCGAGCCGGTTCACGTGGTTCGGCTCCGGCATGGCGGCCGTAAAGACGCTGTCGCGCCGCGCCCGGGTGCTGATGTTCGATGGAAGGCGGCGAATCACGATGTGGGGCCCCGACATCGTCGTATCGTTCGATTGCCACACGACGGTCGCGCGCTCGCCCAGCCACCGGTAGAAGGCGTTCTCCACCGGGTACTTCTCGGGCTCCGCCTCGAACCGGCGCGAGATCTCGCCCGAGGCGGCGTGGAATTCCAGGCCGTCCAGGAACTCGGGATGGTATGCGGGGCGCGCCAGCTGCGACTGGGTCGCGAAGAAGGGCCAGATCACGCTCGCGCGCTCGCCGAGGCGGAACAGGGGCCCGTAGAGCTCCACGCCCATCGCCCTGTTGGGATCGATGTTCTCGTTGATCCAGCGCCGCGCGATATGACGCGAGTCGGGAAGGCTCAGGGAGCGCCGCGTCGCCACCAGCTCCGGCATCGGCCACGCGACCGCCGCGGCTACCAGGAGCGCGGGCAAGGCTCGCCCGGGGATCCCTTCGGCGCGCAGCGCGGGAATCCGCGTCCGCGCCAGAGCGACGCCGCGCACGATCGCGTAGGCCGCGGCCAGATGCAGGAACGGGAGCGCGACCAGCACGTAGCGTTCCTGCGGGCTCTTCAGCATCCCGTTCGCGAACACGATCATGAGCGGGATCCAGACGAGCACCCGCCTCACCCGCCCTTCGCGCCAGAGGAGAACGAGGCCGGCAAGGCCGAGAAGGTAGGCGGGCCAACCCATCGCGTGCGGAAGCGAGACGGCGAGGTAGGTCGGAAGGGAGATGGGAAACACGGTCTGCCCGACCCAGTCGGAGAAGAGCGCCCGGCGCTGGCCCGCGATGTCGATCACGGTGCGCTTCCAGTCCAGGAAGAGAAACGGGGACGCGACGAAGAGGGCCGCGAGCACCGCGAAGAGCCCCGCCCAGAGCGCCCGGCTCTTGAGTCCGCGCCCGACCTGCGCGACCGCCAGAGGAATCGCCAGGATGAGCGGCACGTACTTGCACGCGCCCGCGAGTCCGATCATCGCGCCGGCGACGATCGAGTCGCGCGTCGTCCCGCCCGCGACGACGCGCACGAGAGGCGGCGTCGCCAGCAGGACGAAGAGGAGCGCCAGGAGATTGGGGTCGCTCACGTGCTGCGAGGTGAAGATGTGGAGCGTATTGGTCGCGAGCAGGAGGCCCGCCAGGAGTCCCACCGCGCGCCCCGCCATCCCGGCGCCGATCCGGTACGTGAGGTAGACGGTGAGCGCCCCGATCAGCGCGCCGACGATCCTTCCCAGGAGGAACATCGGGGCCGATCCGGCGCCTGCCACGTGGTTCTGGAATTCCGTCGGGCTCACGCCGCCCGACGTCGCCACGTAGTCGAGCTTGTAGAGGTACTGGACCCCTAGCGTGAGATAGAAGCTTAGCGCGGGCCAGCCGCCCGTGTGGGGGTTGGGGTCGAACGGCTTCGTGCCTCCCTCCCACAGCTTCCAGGCCCTGCCCATGGTCGTCCGGTCGGTCTCCTCGATGGCGGAATCGTCGAGGACGTTGATTCCGAGTGAGGAGTCGGGAAGCCGGTCGTGAATGCCCCAGAGGCGGATGGCGAGCGAGAGTCCGAGGAGCGCGAGAAGCATCCAATCCGGACGGAGGAGTCCGGACCACCGACTGCGCTTCCGAGTCTCGGGCGCGCTTGCCCTTCTGGCAGCGGGGCGGCCCTTTGGGGGGCGTTTCGGTGTGGTGCGTTTGGTGGCCATGAACGGGCGGGAAGCCCGCGCGAGTATAGGTTTCACGGCGCCGCCTCCACAAGCCGCATGCCGTTTGGGCAGACACGCCCCCGGCCTCCGGCGGGCGGTCCGTTCAGCGCCCCAGGCACGCTCCCCCGAACCGGCGGCGCCGCCTGGGGTTCCGGCGCGCGGCCCGCGCCGCGGCGGCGCGCGGCACGATGACTGCAACTTCATGATGGCGGCAGAGGGCGGGACGCGCCTTCGTTGCCCAATTGTCAGACATGTTCCGCACAAGTGTCCTCACGACAGGAGCCCTTACAATGAACGTGAAGCCTTTGGCCGATCGAATCCTCGTTCGCCGCCTCGAGGAGCAGGAAGAGAAGCGCGGTGGTATCATCATTCCGGATACCGCGAAGGAAAAGCCGCAGCAGGCGGAAGTCGTCGCGGTGGGTCCCGGCCGCATCACCGACGATGGGAAGAGGGTCGCGCTCGAAGTGAAGAAGGGCGACAAGATCCTCATGGGCAAGTATTCCGGCACCGAGGTCAAGATCGACGGCAACGAGTACCTGATCATGCGCGAGGAGGATGTTCTCGCCATCGTCGGCTGATCGTCAGATCCGACCAACCCTCCATCCATAAAGGAGCGATGAGATATGGCCGCAAAGGAAATCATTTTTGACGAAAAGGCCCGCCAGGCGGTGCTCGCGGGCGTGCAGACGCTGGCCAGGGCGGTCAAGGTGACGCTGGGGCCGCGCGGACGGAACGTGGTCCTGGACAAGAAGTGGGGCTCGCCCACGATCACGAAGGACGGCGTGACCGTCGCCAAGGAGATCGAGCTCGAGGATCGCTACGAGAACATGGGCGCGCAGATGGTGCGCGAAGTGGCGACCAAGACCTCCGACGTCGCGGGTGACGGAACCACGACCGCGACCGTGCTGGCCGAGGCGATCTTCCGCGAAGGGCTGCGCAACGTGACCGCGGGCAGCAACCCGATGGGCATCAAGCGCGGGATCGACAAGGCCGTGAAGGCCGTCGTCGAGGA
>JBGPHU010000174.1:0-4820 GCA_041484545.1 Candidatus Eiseniibacteriota bacterium
CCGGCCGCGGGTTGATGCGGGAGGGGCTGGCCCAGGTGATCGCCCGCGATCTGAAGATCAATCGCCGCTGGAAAGATCACGAGCGTTGGGCCATCTTGGCGGAGGATTGGCGGAGGCCGTCGACTCGTAGGAGGCTGGGTTGAACAAGAACCGCATGGAAGCTTTCAGCATCGGCGTGCTCGCGGTCTCGGCATGAGTCCTGAGAACGAAAAGCACCGCACCGGTCGCATCGGCTGGCTGCGCGCGGGCGTCCTGGGCGCGAACGACGGCATCGTTTCGACCGCGAGCCTGGTGCTCGGCGTCGCTGCAGCGCACGGGACGCACGGCAACGTCGTGATCGCGGGCGTCGCCGGGATGGTTGCGGGAGCCATGTCCATGGCCGCCGGAGAGTACGTGTCGGTCCACTCTCAGGTGGACACCGAAAGGGCGGAGCTGGAACTGGAGCGCTCCGAACTCCAAACGGACGTGAAAAAGGAGCACCAGGAGCTGGCGGCGATCTACGTCGGCCGCGGCCTGGAGCCCGCGCTCGCGAGCCAGGTCGCCACCCAGCTCATGGCGCACGATGCGCTCGGCGCGCACGCGCGCGACGAGCTGGGCATCACCGAGACGTTGCGCGCGCGTCCGATTCAGGCCGCGTTCACGTCGGCCGCCAGTTTCGCCGTTGGGGCGGCGATGCCGCTACTGGTCACCGCCTTCGCCCCATGGTCGAGCATGATTGCCCTGGTAGCGAGCGCCTCGCTCTTTTTCCTCGCGTTCCTGGGTGGGCTGGCGGCTCGCGTGGGAGGCGCCCCCATGGCCGCGGGGGCGCTGCGCGTCACGTTCTGGGGTGCTTTGGCGATGGCTTTGACGGCCGGCGTCGGCGCCATGTTCGGCGCCGCGGGGTGAGCGCGAGGGTGCATCTCCCGGCCCTCCTCGTGACCGCTCGAGCCCGATCAACCGGCATACCATCGACGGGTTGCGGGCCTTCCTGGTCGATATCATCCGAGCTTACCTGAAATCCGCGCCGGAACGGCTCGCCGCCGATCGCCTGGCGCGCTCGAGTCCGAAATTGCCGGCGGGCCGCAAGACACGGTTGAGGCTACGTCATCGTAGGTCTTCGGACGGCGTCGCGCTCCGACATCGCTTCCGCGCCGACCCGCCTCTTCCCCGCAAACCGCACCATCCGCCG
Source organism: Candidatus Eiseniibacteriota bacterium (assembly GCA_041484545.1). GTDB lineage: Bacteria > Eisenbacteria > RBG-16-71-46 > SZUA-252 > SZUA-252 > WS-7. The sequence continues at coordinate 1,169 of JBGPHU010000174.1, forward strand.
CAGCCCCTCGCCCAGCTCCTCATCCGAGACGCAGAACGCGATCCGCACGCGGTGGATGGCCTTGGGGTTCGTCGGATATTCGGGCGCGCCCGTGGGGGATGGCTCCGCGATGACCAGCCCATCCGCCCCGAACCGCGGCATGATGGCGAAGCCCGAACCGGGCGCCACCGCCACGCGCTCCTCGCGCAAGAGCGCCACCGCGAACTCGTCCCCCGTCATTCCCGTGGCGGACACGTCGGCCATGACGTAGAAGGCGCCCTCGGGGATGTAATCGGCCATGCCGGCCGGACGCAGGATCGACAGCGCCAGATCGCGCCGCCTGCGATAGGCGTCCCGCATCTTCGCGACGCCCGCGCGCTCCGCCTGGCCCAGCGCCGCGATCGCGCCCCACTGGATGGGCATCGCGGCGCTCGCGACCAGAGGCTCCTGGCACTTCCGGAGCAACGTGGAGGTGTACAGCGTCGGAGCGACGACGCAGCCCAGGCGGAGCCCGGTCATCGCGTAGGACTTCGAGAACGTGAACAGTGTGAACACGCGCCGCTTCTCCTCAGGCAGCTCGCGCTCGAAGGAACCGGGCGACACGTGCGCGCCGCTGAAGACGAAGTCCTCGTACGCCTCGTCGCTCAGAATCCAGAGATCCCCCTCGCGGGCCAGCTCGTACATGGTTCGGAGCGTCGCTTCGGGGAACACGGCGCCGGTCGGATTGCTCGGGCTGTTGATCATGATGGCGCGCGTCTTCGGGCCGACCAGCCCGCGCAAGGCTCCCAATTCCGGCTGATATCCCGCCCCGAGCGGGTAGAATACGGGCCGGCCGCCGAGCAGCAGGACTTCCTGGACGTAGTTGGGCCAGTAGATCTCGGGGACCAGCACTTCGTCGCCGGGGCCGAACAGAATCTCCAGCGTGGCGAACAAGGCCTGGGTGGAGCCCGGCGTGATGATGACCTGCTCGGTCGCGGCGTTCAGTCCGTTCCGCGCGCGCGCCTTCTCGGCGATCGCGGCGCGCAGCTCCTGGACGCCGGCGGTCGGAGCGTAGTGGGTCTTGCCGCCGCGAAGTGCCGCCGCGGTGGCCTCGACCACGGCGTCGGGCGGGGCGAAGTCGGGATCGCCGACGTGGAGCCGGAAGACGGGACCGCCGCCGGCGCGCTCCATCTCGTCGGCGAGGCGGAACATGGTTCGAATGGGCGAAAACGGAATCAACTGGCTCCGGCGTGACGGCTGAGGCATGGTGAATCTCCTGTGAGCGACATGACCAAACAGGGCACAGATGATAGCAGACGCGAGCGCAGCCGCGCGCTCCTCGTGGCCTCCCTGGTCATCGTTCTCGTGGGGGCGGTCGCGGGCGCGATTCTCATGCCTCAGGAAATGGAACGGCGGGCGCACCAACCGCCGGAGCCCAGCCACTCGCCCTTTCACCGCGCGGTCGCGGCGACACCCGCCCCGCGCCAGCCTTTTCTCCGCGGCGTCTGCTGGGAAGGCTCCGGGCGGATCGACTCGACCAATCTCGACCGGCTCGCGCGGATTCGCGCCAACTGGATCTCGCAGACTCCGTTCGGCTGGCAGCGCGGCCTCGCGACGCCGGAGATTCGCGTCGCGTACGGGCGGCCGCATCCCTGGGGCGGATTCTGGGGGGAGAGCGACGAGGGCATCGTCGAGACCACGCGCTGGGCCCACGAGCGCGGAATCCACGTGCTCCTGAAGCCCCACATCTGGACCCGCGGAGGCTGGTCGGGATCGATCGCGATGAAGACCGAGGAGGATTGGGCGAAGTGGTTCGCGGCCTACCGCGAGTTCATTCTCCACTATGCGGACTTGGCGGAGCGGTCCGGCGCCGAGGCGCTCGCAATCGGAACGGAGCTGGGCGGGACCACGAAGCGCGAGCGCGAATGGCGCTCGGTCATCGCCGACGTGCGCCGCCACTACCACGGCTCGCTCGTGTACTGCGCGAACTGGGCCGAGGATCTCCACCAGACGCAGTTCTGGGACGCGCTCGACTGGATCGGCGTGCAGGCCTACTACCCGCTGAGCAAGCACCGCGCGCCGACCACCGAGGAGCTGGTCCAGGGATGGAGCGGGCCGCTCGCGGATCTGGACCAGATCTCGCGAATCTGGGCGAAGCCCATCGTCATGACCGAAGTCGGCTATCACAGTCTGGACACGGCGGCCAGCCGCCCGTGGGAGTGGGATCTGGAGGGAACGCTTTCACTGGACACCCAGGCCCGCTGCTACGAATCCCTATTCCGCGCGCTGGCGGATCACCCGGCCGTGAACGGGGTATTCATCTGGAAATGGCACCCCGACTACGCGCGAGCGGGCGGGCCCGGGGACACCGAGTACTCGCCGCAACGCAAGCCGGCGGAAGAGGTTCTTGCGCGCGGCTACGCCGCGATCGAGCGCCGGGGGCTGTAGGGCCGGCGCTCCCTGACGGCACGGCCCTCCGCATAGGGCCGCCTTGTGGGGAGGGGAGCCCTCTGCTAGGCTCCCGAGCAAGCGCTCCGCGCTACCCACCGCAACAAGCCATCGGATGGAGGAACAGGAATGAAGACTCGCAAGGCCTTTGCCGTCATGGTGCTCGCCGCGTTTTCGCTCTGGATCGCCGCCGCCGCGTTCGCGCAGGGGACGACCTCCGCCGCCCCCAAGGGCACGGTCGCGACGACCACCGTCAAGCCGGTCGCCGCCACGGCTAAGCCCGCGACATCGCCCAAGGGTTCGGCCGCCAAGAAGGAAGGGGAGACCGCGGCAGCGAAGGTGGGACCGCGCTCGATCGTCGGCGAGGTGGTGGATCCCGCGTGCTGGATCGTGAACGGCGCGAAGGGCCCATCGCACAAGGAGTGCGCGATCGCCTGCGCGAAGGCGGGTCAGGTGCTTGGCATCGTCGAGAACAAGACGCAGAAGCTCTACATGATCGCGACCGACGAGCCGGGTGAGGATCCGAACAAGGGTCTCATCGACTACGTCGGCCAGATCGTTCTGGTGAAGGGTCGGGTCTACTCGCGCGGGGGCGCGACCGGAATCAAGGTCACCTCCGTCGAGCCCTACAGCGCCACGGCGGCAGTCGCGCAATAGCGGCGCCGGGCACGCTCAGAAGTCGCAACGGAAATGTCGGAGGAATCATGCGGTTGAATCCACTTCGCGGCCTCGCGCTCGGCGCGGCGGTATCGGCGCTCCTGTTCGCCGTCTCGGCCGGCGCCCGACAGCAGGGCAAGGGCGCGAGCGCGCCGGCGGCCACGGAAGCGACCGCCCCAAGCCCGCCGGTGAAGGTCAAGGCTGCAGGGCACGACCACACGGCGATGGAGAAATCTTCAGTCAAGGGGACAGTCTCCGAAGGCAAGTACATGACGATCGTGGGCGAGGTCATGGACCCCGCGTGCTTCCTCGAGGCCGGGTCGAAATCCATCGGCGCCGGGCACTACCAATGCGCGTACGACTGCGCCAAGTCGGGGCAGACGCTCGCGATCTACGCTCGCGACGAGGACCGGATCTATTTCATCGCCGGCGAGCTGCCCGGCAAGAACCCCAACGACCCGCTCATCGCCTACATCCACAAGAAGGTGGACGTGAGCGGCACGGTCTATCACCGCTCCGACGCCTGGGGCATCGTGATCACGAAGGTCGCGCTGCATCAGGAAAAGCACGGGGCGGCGGGTGGCAAGGC
>JBGPHU010000175.1:0-4811 GCA_041484545.1 Candidatus Eiseniibacteriota bacterium
CCTCCAGTACGAGCTGGACACCATCTGCCAGGTTGGCTACGCGCGCTACTTCCTCATCGTGCGCGACTTCATCGATTTCGCCAAAGGGAACGGCGTCCACGTCGGGCCGGGCCGAGGATCGGCGGCGGGCAGCCTCGTTTCCTACGTGCTCGGCATCACCGACATCGATCCGCTCAAGTTCGATCTCCTCTTCGAGCGCTTCCTGAATCCCGAGCGCATCAGCATGCCCGACATCGACATCGATTTCGATTACGAGAATCGCGGCCGCGTGATCGAGTACGTGCTCGAGAAGTACGGGCGCGAGAGCGTGAGCCAGATCATCACGTTCGGGACCATGGCCGCGCGCGCCGTGGTGCGCGACGTGGGACGGGCGCTGGGCATGAGTTACGCCGACCAGGACCGCGTGGCCAAGCTCATCCCCGGCGAGCTGGGGATGACCCTGACGCGCGCGCTCGAGACCGTGCCGGAGCTGAAGGCGCTCTCCATCCAGGACCCGACGCACGCCAAGCTCATCCGCTGCTCGCTCGCGCTCGAGGGGCTCGCGCGCCACGCCTCCACCCACGCGGCGGGCGTGCTCATCGCGCCCGGAAAGCTCACCGACTACGTTCCGGTCTACCGCTCGAGCAAGGGCGACGTGACCACCCAGTTCGACATGGTCTCTCTCGAGAAGATCGGCCTTCTCAAGATGGACTTCCTCGGGCTTCGGACCCTGACCGTGCTGGAGGACGCCGCCCGGTTCGCCTCGCGCGACAAAGGCGGGCCGGTGGTCCTGAGAGACATCCCGCTGGACGACCCCGCGACCTTCGCGCTCCTCTCCAAGGCGCAGACGATCGGGGTCTTCCAGCTCGAGTCCTCGGGCATGCGCGAGCTGCTCCGCAAGGTGCTCCCGGACTCCTTCGAGGACATCATCGCCATCAACGCGCTCTTCCGCCCGGGGCCGATCCAGAGCGGGATGCTGGACGACTTCGCGAAGCGGAAGCACGGGAAGCAGAAGGTGACCTACATGCACCCGGCGCTCGAGCCGATCTTGAAGAAGACGCTCGGCGTGATCGCGTACCAGGACCAGGTCATGCAGATCGCGAACCGCCTCGCCGGCTTCACGCTCGCGCAGGGGGACCTCCTGCGTAGAGCGATGGGGAAGAAGAAGCCGGAGGAGATGGCGCGCATGAAGCAGACCTTCGTGGAGGGCTGCGCCAAGAACCAGGTGGCGAAGAAGAAGGCCGAGGAGATCTTCGACCTGGTCGAGAAGTTCGCGGGTTACGGCTTTCCGCGCGCGCACAGCGCGGCCTACGCGCTCCTCTCCTACCAATGCGCCTATCTCAAGGCGCACCACCCCGAAGCCTACATGGCGGCGGCGCTCACGAGCGAAGTGGGGGATACCGACCGCATCGTGACCCTCGTGGATGAGGCGCGGCGCATCGGGATCTCCGTGCTTCCTCCGGACGTGAACCGGAGCGTCCCCGTCTTCACGCTCGAGGGGAGCGCGATCCGCTTCGGGCTCACCGCGGTCAAGAACGTGGGCAAGGGCTCCGTCGAGGCGATCGTGGCGGCGCGCGAGGCCGGCGGGCCGTTCACGTCGATCTGGGATCTCTGCCGCCGCGTGGATCTGAAATCCATCAACAAGCGCGTCATCGAATCGCTGGTCTTAGCCGGGGCGTGCGACTCCCTGGGCGGAGACAGGGCACAGCTCTTCGAGACGGTCGCTGGGGCGCTGGGCCGCGCCCAGGATCAAGCGCGCGGGGCCAGCAAGGAGCAGGTCACGCTCTTCGGCGCGGAGCACGCGATCGAGGCGCTGGAGCCGCCGCTTCCGGCCGTGACGGCCTGGCCGTTGCAAGAGGTGCTGCGCAAGGAGCGCGAGGTGCTCGGGTTCTATTTCTCCGACCATCCGCTCTCGCCCTACCGGCCCCTGATCGAGGCGCGCAAGCTGGCGGACACCGCGCGGATCCGCGAATCGCGGGACGGAACCGAGCTGGGATTCATCGGCATGGTCTCGGCCATCAAGACGATCACGGACCGGAACGGCCGCCCGATGGCGTTCGTGACGCTCGAGGATTTCAAAGGCTCTGTCGAAGGGGTCACCTTCGCGGACCTCTACGAGAAGAACCGCGCCGCGCTCGTGCAGGGCGCGGTGGTCGAGGCGCGCGCGCGCGTGAGCGTCCGGGAGGACGAGGACCCGAAGCTGGTCTTCCAGACGATCCGGGCCATCACGCCGGCCGACGGCGGCCCGGAAGGATCCCTCCACATCGATCTGACCGAAGCGCCCGCGGACGCCTCGCTGGAGGCGCTCCGGAGCGTGCTGAGTCGCCACCCGGGCCGCTGCCCGGTATACTTCCTCGTGCGCTCCCAGTCGGAACCCGCGAAGACGCGGATCCGCGCGCGCCGCCTGCTCGTGAACGCGAGCGGCGAGCTGCTCCAGGAGCTCAGGATGCGTCTCGGCGAGAGCGCCGTGTCGCTCGTGAGCGGCGTCCACGAGCCCGTCCCCTTCTAGTCTTCGTCCGGAGAACCATGCGATGAACGGAACCTGGCTCGACTTCGAGAAGCCGATCGTGGAGCTGGAGCGCCGCATCGAGGATCTTCGCGCCTCGGCGCCCGAGAACGCCGAGATCGAGCAGGAGCTGAAGCGGCTCGAGCGGAAGGCGGAGAAGCTCCGGCGCGACGTCTATTCCAAGCTCACGCGCTGGCAGCGGGTGAAGCTGGCCCGCCATCCGCGGCGCCCGTACACCCTCGACTATCTGAAAGTCCTGGCCCCCGGTTTCATGGAATTGCACGGAGACCGGCGGTTCGGAGACGACCCCGCCATCATCGCGGGCCTGACCACGATCGAGGACATTCCGATCGTGCTGATCGGGCATCAGAAGGGCCGCGACACCAAGGAGAACATCCACCGGAATTTCGGAATGGCGAACCCGGAGGGCTACCGAAAGGCGCTTCGCCTCATGCAGCTCGCCGCGAAGCTCGGCTGCCCGCTCGTGACCTTCGTGGACACGCCGGGCGCCTATCCCGGCCTCGGGGCGGAGGAGCGCGGCCAATCCGAGGCGATCGCCCGGAACCTGGTCGAGATGGCCCGTCTTCCCGTGCCCATCGTCTCGATCGTGATCGGCGAGGGCGGGTCCGGGGGAGCCCTGGCGATCGCCGTCGGCGACGTCGTACTGATGCTCGAGAACTCGATCTACTCGGTCATCACGCCCGAGGGGTGCGCCGCGATCCTCTGGAAGGACGCGGGGAAGGCCGAACAGGCGGCCGAGGCGCTGAAGCTCACGGCGCACGATCTGCTGGAGCTGAACGTTATCGACGAGGTGATCCCGGAGCCTCTCGGGGGAGCCCACCGTGATCCTGAGGAGACCGCCCGGCGCATCCAGTCGGCGGTGATCCGGCACGTGCGGGGCCTCCTGGGCCTCCCGACCCAGGAGCTACTGGACCGGCGCCTGGAGAAGTTTCTCAAGATGGGGGTCTATCTGGAGGAGACCGGTCACGAGCCGGCTCCCCTGGGGGGGTAACCGACATGCCGATCAGCGAAGAGCTACGCGCGATTCTCGTATGTCCACAGTGCAAAGGGGATCTGCGCGACCAGAAGGAGCCGGAGCGGTTGATCTGCGACCGCTGCTGCCTCGCCTATCCCATCGTCGACGACATTCCGGTCATGTTGATCGAGGAAGCCGAGCGGACTGCCAAGGCTTGAGCATCTCTCCTAGATTTCTTTCCCTCCTCCTCCTGTCCGCGGCGCTCCTGGGCGCGATACCCCGCGAGGGCCGCGCATCGGGGCCGTCGGACGCGAGCGCCGTGGGCCCGGTTCTCGCCGCCTCCGTCCCGGCGCGCGTGGAATCCAGCACTGGGTCCGGATACCGCGTCGTACTGACCATTCCGCCGCCCGAGGTCACAGCGGGGGTCGTCTTCGGCGAGCCGCTCGCCGAGATCACCCTCCCGGGCGGGTCGCTCGACGCCCCCGCGGGGATGCCGCAGCTTCCGTCCTTGACGGTGCTCCTTCGCGTCCCTCGCGGCGTCGATCCTGTTCTCACCGTCTCGACCGGCGCCGAGCGTTCTCTGGGAGTCCTTCGCCCGGAGCCTTTGCCCCATCTCGTCTCGGACCGGGAGATCTGGGCGTCCCTGGGCGCCAAGCAGGTCGCGTCGTATCTGGAAGGCCCCGAATACAGGATCCGTGGCGGCGCGGCGCAGCAGGAGGTCCCGTACGCGAGTTTCGCGACGATGTCGGCCGGGAACGAGCGCGTGGTTCATGTGACGCTCCGGCCGATCCGATGGGACCCGCGGACGGGGCAGGCGAGCGTGGTCGACAAGATCACCCTCGAGGTCTCCTGGGCCCCCGCGCGCGCGTCCGGCCCCTTCGCGCCCCCGGCGTTCGCCCCCGAAGCGGGGAGGCGCGCCTTCGCCTACTCCGGCCCTTTTCGCGTCGAGCCCGACCGCCCGTGGGTCAAGCTGGGCATCATTCGGCAGGGCCTGTACGTTCTCAGCGCTGCCGACTTGGCCGCCGCCGGCATTGCCGTGTCGGGAATCGACCCCGCCACCTTCCGGCTCTTCCGCGCCACTCCCGGCGATCTTCCGGAGAGCGTGCTGGTGGACACCGGCCCGGACTCCCTTCGCGAATGCGCGATCGTGGTCACGGGTGAAGGGGACGGCACGTTCGATCCCGGCGACAGGCTCTATTTCTACGGGACCGGCCAGACCGGATTCGGTTACGACCTGGCGCTCGGGGGCTCGGTCAACTATCAGGAAGCGCAGCGCTCCGACGTGGAATCGCTCTGGCTGACGTGGGGAGCCTTCCCGGCGTCGTCGCCGCCGAAGCGCATGGCCGCGCG
>JBGPHU010000176.1:0-4775 GCA_041484545.1 Candidatus Eiseniibacteriota bacterium
AACGCGAGCTCCTGCACCGCGTTCGCGCCCGCCTCGCGGATGTGGTAGCCGCTGATCGAGATCGAGTTCCACTTCGGCATGTGCTCGGCGCACCACTCGATCATGTCGACGCAGATCTTCACGGAGGGCCGCGGCGGGCAGATCCACTCCTTCTGCGCGATGAACTCCTTCAGCATGTCGGCCTGGACGGTGCCGCCGAGCTTTTCGGGCGGGATGCCTTGCTTCTCCGCGACCGCGACGTACATGGCGAGAAGGACGACCGCCGGAGCGTTGATCGTCATCGAGGTCGTGACCTGGTCGAGCGGAATCCCCCGGAAAAGGATCTCCATGTCCTCGAGCGAGGAGACGGCGACGCCTTCGCGCCCGACCTCGCCCAGGGACATCGCGTGGTCGGCGTCGTAGCCCATGAGGGTCGGCATGTCGAACGCGGTGGAGAGGCCGGTCATCCCCTGGGCCAGGAGGTAATGGAAGCGCTGGTTCGTGTGCTCGGCCGAGCCGAAGCCCGCGAACTGGCGCATGGTCCAGAGCCGCGCCCGGTACATCTCGGGATGAAGGCCGCGGGTGAAGGGAAACTTCCCGGGCTCGCCGAGCCGCTCCGCCAACCCCGGCTTCACGTCCTCGGGCGTGTAGAGCGGCTGGACCGGGATTCCGGAGAGCGTCTCGAAGAGCTGCGGGGGCGTGGCCGTCCCGCCCTTCTCCGCGGCGCCCGGCTTCGCGGGGGCAGGATCGCCGCCGCCATAGGCCGGAGTCCGCCCCGCCTCGCTACGCGCGCGGCCGGCCTCGGTCTCAGTTCGGGCTGCGTTCGCCATGGTCCGTCATCCTTTCGATCAGGTCTCGCGCCGCTCGGTACGGCGACACCGCCCCCTGAAGCACGTCTTCCACGGCACGGTCGAGGAGCGCGCCCAGCCCCTGGCGGTCCCAGGCCTGCTCGAGAAGCCTCTCCCGCACCGCGTTCTTGAGGCGCGCCCGTATCTTCTCACGCCGGATCCCGGCCGAGGCTCCCGGATCGGCGAGATGCGCCCAGTGCGCTTGGATGGCCTGGTGCATCTCGTCGATTCCGCGCCGCTCGGTCGCGACCGTCAGCACGATCGGCGGCCGCCAGGGCGAAGGCCCGCGGAGTGCCAGCGCCGACCGGATCGCGGCCACCATCGAGTCCGCGCCCGCGTGGTCCGACTTGTTCACCACGAAAACGTCCGCGATCTCCATCAGCCCCGCCTTCAGAGACTGGATGGCGTCGCCCGATTCGGGCGTGAGCACCACGAGCGTCGTGTCGGCGGCCTGGGCCACGTCCAGCTCGGACTGGCCCACCCCCACCGTCTCGATCAGGGTGACGTCGCTCCCCCATCCCGAGAGAAGCTCGCACAGCTCTTCCGTCCTCCCGGCGAGGCCGCCCAGACTTCCGCGCGTGGCCATGCTCCGGATGAAGACCCCGGGATCCGTGGAAAGCTCGCTCATCCGGACGCGGTCGCCGAGGATGGCGCCCCCCGTGAAGGGGCTTGTCGGATCCACCGCGACCACGCCCACGCGCCGGCCCTCCCGGCGAAGCAAGAGCGCGTACTCCGCGACCAGTGTGCTCTTCCCTGCCCCGGGCGGTCCCGTGATCCCCACGCGGGGCGCCGGCGGCCGCGCGCCATAGATCCGGTCGAGGAGCGCTTCCGCTTCGGGCGCGCCGTTCTCGACCAGGCTCATGGCCCGGGCCAGCGAGCGCGCGTCTCCCGAGAGGAGCTCCTGCGCCAGCGTCAGTATTCCATCCCGGCGCGCGATTCGATCCCTTTCCGGTAATGATGCTTGATCTCGCGCACCTCGCTCACCGTGTCGGCCAGCTCCACCATCGCCGCGGGCGCGCCGCGGCCGGTCCAGATCATGTCCATCCACTTCGGGCGCGCCTTGGCCAGCTCCAGCACTTCCTCGACCGGCACCAGCCCGAAATCGGCGACGACGTTGATCTCGTCCAGGATCAGGAGGTCGTGCGCTCCGCCGCGTACGATCTCCCATGCCTTGTCCATCCCCTGCCGCGCCAGCTCGCGGTCTTTGGGATCCGGATTCTTGGGATCCACGAAGGCCACCCGGCCGTACTGCCACACCTCGACCCGGGAAAGGGAGCGGAGCGTGTCCAGCTCTCCGTAGATCCGCCCCTTCATGAACTGCACGATGGCGATCTTGAACCCGTGGCCGTGCGCGCGGAGGGCGCAGCCGAAGGCCGACGTGGTCTTACCCTTGCCGGGGCCGGTGATGACGAGAAGGACGCCTTGCCTGGTCTCGCGGCTCTCGTCCGCCTCCGCCGATCCTTGTGCAGCAACGGCATTTGCGGCAGTTTTCGGCATTAAGGCATGGTAGCACCGGCTCTGGGGGGTGTCAATCGGCTCAGGATCGACTCCGCGACCCGGAACGCCGAGTCCGGGCGGCCGATGCCGCGCGCGTTCGCCTTCATGCGATCGAGATCCGCGCGGTTGTAGAGGAAGTGCGTGAGGCGGTATTGAAGCTCGAAGAGGTCGTGCACGCGCACGGCGGCGCCGGACTCTTGTAGATAATCGCAGTTCCGCTCCTCCTGTCCGGGGATCGGATGCACCGCGACGATCGGAACCCCGCGGGCCATCGCCTCGCTCGAGGTGAGCCCTCCCGCCTTGCCCACGAGGAGATCCGCCGCCTCGAGGAAGAGATGCACGCGATCGGTGAAGCCATGAACCTTGAGCCGGTCCTCGTGTCCCCGCACCTTGTGCGCCAGGCGCTCTCGCAGCTCCTCGTTTCGTCCGGCGAGGACGAGCGCCTGCACCGAATCGGGCATCCGGAGCACCACGTCCACCATGGCCTCCATGGGCCCCCAGCCGAATCCGCCTCCCATGACAAGCAGCGTAAACCTCTCCGGGTCCGGATCCAGCGCGAGCTCGCGGCGCGCCGCGTCCCTCCCGACGCCGGTGGCGAACTGAGGGTCGATCGGCACGCCGGTCACCTCGATCCGATCGGCAGCCACGACGCCCGTCGCGAGGAGCTGCTCGGCGGCGGATTTCGTGGCGACGAAGTAGCGATCGATGCCCGGATAGACCCAGATCGGGTGGATCGCGTAGTCGGTCACGGCGCAGTAGACCGGGACTTTGACCGCGCCGCGCGCGCGCAGGAACGCAAAGACCTCGACGGGGAGAAACTGGGTGCAGAGGACGGCGTCCGCGCGGAAGCGCCGCGTGGCGGCAGCGAAGTCGCGGCATCCGGCCGCGAGCAGGTTCGAGCGCATGCGCTGACGGAATCCCATCGCGGGGATGCGCTCCGCCTGGCGGTAGAAGAAGCCCCACGCCCGCGGGACGCGGTCCACGAGGCGGTTGTAGGAGGAAGCGTAGAAGCGCCGGAGGAGCGGCGAGGAGAATTCGAGGGCGTCGCGGACGATCGGCTCGCAGGAAGGGTCGAGCGAGCGCAGCGCCGATTCGACGGCGCGGGCCGCCCGCTCGTGCCCCACGCCCGCGCGGACGTGGAGGATCAGGATCCGCTTGCCAGTCGCGGGAAGGCGCCGGTCCGCCTGGTCGCCCTCGAGCGGCCGCGGATCAGTAGAACTGCCTTCGCCCTCCCGGATAGGCATTGGGTACGTGCTGGACGAGGAGCTCGTCCCCATCGGCCCTCCACGTGATCCCGACCACGTCGAAGCGCACGGGCCGGTCGAGAAGCCCGCGGCGCGAGAGATAGCCGGCCGCGGCCTTCGCCACGTCCTCGCGTTTCTTCATGCCCACCGCGTCGAAAGGCGTCGCCCGACCGCCCGCGGTGCGGAACTTCACCTCGATGAACACCACCTGGTCCCGGTCGCGCGCCACGAGGTCGATCTCACCGCGCCCGACGCGCACGTTCCGGTCCACCACTTCCATGCCGCGGAGCATCAGGAATTCCGCGGCGATCCGCTCGCCGCACCGTGCAGCACGTTCCCGCCACATCCCGCCCCCCTTAGAAACTGCGCGGCCCGCGGGGTCGGCCGCGCCTCAGAAACCCTCGAACACTTCCTGAACGAAGAGAAGCTCCCGGACGGGGCGGAAGCTCTTCCTGTGAATGTCGCAGGGCCCGTTGCGCCTGAGCGCTTCGCAGTGCTCCGGCGTTCCGTAGCCCTTGTTGTGCTCGAACCCATACAAAGGATAGAAAAGCGCCTGCTCGTCCATCATCGCGTCGCGCGTCACCTTCGCCAAGATGGACGCCGCCGCGACCGCGAGGCTCTTCGCGTCGCCGTCCACGACCGCTTCGCACGGGGCGTCGCAGACGAGCGCGTCCATGCCATCAACGAGAAAGCCCTGGGGCGTCATCCCCAGGGCTTCGATGGCCCGGCGCATGGCGAGGAGCGAGGCCATGCGGATGTTGAAGGCATCCACTTCCATCACGCTTCCCACGCCGACGCCGGTCGCGACCGCCCGAGCGCGAATCCGCACGAGCGCCGATTCCCGCTCGGCCGCCGTCATCATCTTCGAGTCGCGCACGCCCGGCAGCTTCGTTCCGGGCCTCAGGACCACGCACGCCGCGACGACAGGACCGGCCAGCGGCCCTCGCCCCGCCTCGTCGACCCCTCCCAGGAGGTCTCCCCAGCGGATGCGGTAGTCCTCATCGAAGCGGGCGAGACCTCGACGCGCCATCGTTCGGCGGACCGGTCTAGGTGCTCTCGGGATTCAGCTTTTCGCGCTCGCCGACTTTCGCCGACTTGCCCCGCTTTCCTCTCAAGTAGAAGAGCTTGGCCCTGCGGACCTTTCCCTTGCGGGCCAGGTCGATCTTCGCCACCGCCGGGGAGTGGAGCGGAAACGTCCGCTCGACGC
>JBGPHU010000177.1:0-4764 GCA_041484545.1 Candidatus Eiseniibacteriota bacterium
AGCTCGGGCAGCCGGTTCACGAGCTGCTGCGCCTTCGTGAGCTCGCTCATCTTCTTGGTGTAGTCCCCTTTCAACGTCGCGATCTTCTTCGCCTGCGCCGGATAGTTGAACGGCACGTAATCCGCGATCACGTAGAAGTAGACCAGGATGCCGATGCCGGCTCCGATCATGATCAGCTTCTGGGTCTTTGGATCCTTGAGGTCCATCGTCCTCCCCCGCGGTCGGCCCGGGCTACAAGGTCATCAACGCGGTGACTTTGAACTTCACCACGTTGCGTTGGTCGATCTGGCCCTTCTCCGCGATGAGCAAATCCACGCTTCCGTAGAGGGGGCTCGCTTCGAGTCGGGTCATGAAATCGGCCACGAGGAGGTTCGAGAAGGTCACGCCTTCGATCTGAACCTTGTTGCCCGTCTCCTCGTAGCTCGTGAGCCAGAGATGCTCCGGCACGCAGCGGCTCAGCTCATCGACGAGCATCACGCGCTGGAGCCGCGTCTTGTCCAGATCCTGGATCACGTTCAACCGGCGCTGCAGCTCCTCGCGCTTCTGCGTCAGCTCCTGGATCGTCTGGATCTGCGGCCTGAGCTTCTCCGATTCCTGCTCCGCCCGGGCGATATCGGATTTCAGGCGCCCCACCTGGAGCGTCTGGAAAACCGAGACGGCCCCGAAGAGCGCGATCACCAGGAGGAGCACCAGGACCGGCATGAGCGATCCGATCTTCGGCAACTGGATGGATCGCCGGGTCTGGCGTTCCTCACGGGGCAGCAGGTTGATGCGAATCATGGATTCAGTCCCCCTATCGAAGCGCGAGGCCGATCGCGACCGTGAGCGCGGGGGCCACGTTCTCCACCGGCTCACCATTGAACAGGCTCTCGTCGTACGCCAACTTCTGAAGCGGGTTCACGACCTCCACCGGCACCTGGTGTCTCGAGTTCAGGAATTCCCGGAGACCGGGAACGCGCGCCGAGCCTCCCGAGAGCAGAATCCGGTCCACCCGCTCCGTCTCTCCCGAGGACTTGAGATATGCGATCGCCCGGTCCAGCTGCACCGAAAGGTCCTCGCACGCCGCCTGGATGATCGAGGCGACGTCGATCGACGAGTCGCCGCGGCCGCGCAGCGCGTTCATGGCGTCCGCCTGGCTCACGTTGTACCGGCGCTGGATCCCCTCGACGAAGGCGTTGCTGCCCACGGACAGGTCCTTCGTGAAGTGCGGCACCTGATCCTCGACGATGTTGACGTTCGTGATCTCGGCTCCGATGTTCACGAGCGCGACGACCTCGTCCGGCCTCAGGTCGTAGTTGGCTTCGATACAGTTCTGGATGGCGAAGGAGTCCACGTCGATGATCACCGGGATCAAGCCCGCCTCGCGGATGATCTCCGCGTAGTTCTGGATCATGTCCTTCTTCGCGGCCACCAGGAGGACCTGCATCTTCTTCTGGTCCACGTTCGGATTGATGATCTGGAAATCGAGCGAGACGTCGTTGATGTCGTAGGGAACGTGCTGCTCGGCCTCCCACTGGATCGCTTCCTTCGCGTCTTCCTCGCTCAGGCGGTCCATGAGGATCTTCTTCACGATCACGGCGCGGCCCGAAACGGCGGTCGCGACGACGCGGTTCCGGATCTGGCGCGACTCGATGAGATTGGAGATCGCCTCCTGGACCAGTTGGCGATCCATGATCTCGCCGTCCACGATGGCCTCGGAGAGCGGCTCGGAAATTCCGAAGTTGATCAGGCGGTCGCCGGAGCGGTCGTGCGAGATCTCGACGACCTTGATCGAGCTGGATCCGATGTCGAGCCCTACCGTGCTCTTTTTCTTACCGAACATGATCCGCTCCGCTTAGGTTGTGAATTGGTTGGCGCGATCCGCGTCCACGTTGTAGCGGCTCGCGTGGACCACTTCGAGCAAGTTCCATGCCACGAACCTCTTCCGCTGCAATGTAAGCTGTTTACACATAACGTCTTACACGCTCGCTCGCGCTCTCACGCGCTTTGCCCTGCGGGCGCTTCTTCGCGTTGCAACCCGCACGAGCGGCAATCCCTGAGCCGTCTTTCCAGCCGACGGCGCAAAGCGCGCCGGTCGGTTTCGAGCTTGATCCGGGCGACGCGACGCGCGTGACGTTGACCCCACGCCGGCCGCTTGCTATACGTTGCGCCCATGCTCCGAAGCGTCCGGGGTGCCGCCTGGGTCGCCGCCCTGGCTTCGCTTTGGGCCTACGCCCTCACGCTCTCCTCTACCGTCGCGTGGATGAACCTCGGGGAGGACTCGGGCGATCTGCTCGCGGCCTCCGCGACACTCGGCATTCCCCATCCGACCGGCTACCCCCTGTTCGTCCTGCTCGGCCGCCTGGCCACGTTCCTGCCTCTAGGAACGACCGCGTTCCGGATCAACCTGATCGCCGCCTTGGCCGCCGGCGCCAGCGTCTACTTCCTGGCACGCCTCGCGTACGCCCTCGCCCCCGAGGGAGCCCGCGGCGCGGGAGGCGCCTACTGCGCCGCGGCGTGCGCCCTTCTCTACGCGTTCTCGCGGGGCGCCTGGAGTCAGAGCGTCCTCGCCGAGGTCTACACGCTGAACGCCGCGTTCCTGGGCGCGATCCTCTGGCTCCTGGTCGAGGCCGAGCGCGAGTTGGATCTTCGGCGACTCCTGCTCGCGGCGTATCTCTTCGGCCTCGGGCTGACGAACCACCTGCTTCTGCTCGCCGTTTCGCCCGCGCTGCTCGCCGTGACGTGGCGGTTCGCCCGTTCCCATAAGATCGGCTTCCTGGGGGCGGTTCTTTTGCCCGTTCTCATGTTCTGGGGATTGACGCTGGATCTCTATCTGCCGGTCCGGGCCTCCCTGAACCCCGAGTTTTCCTGGGGTTCCCCGGCCACCCCCAGGAGCCTGTGGTGGGTCCTCAGCGGGGCCCAGTACGCCCGTAACTTCTTCAGCAGGGACCTGGCCGGGGCTCTACGGCATCTCGTTCCTGGACGCTGGGCGATGGACTTCGGCTGGGGGCTTCTGGTCCTCGGTGGGGGGGTCCTGGCGGCGGCGATCCGACCCCCGCGGGGCGGCACCGCGGTATGGCTGGCGCTCCTCGCCTCCCTGGCGCTCCTCTCGGTTTACGCGATCGGGGACGACGTGGGCTACTGGATGCCGGCTGCGCTGATCGCGGCCGCTTTGGCTGGCGCCGGGTGGGCTTCCCTCTGGGAGCGAGCGGCGCCGCTGCCGCCGGCGCGCGCCGTGCTCGCTGGACTCCTGCTCGTCGGGGTCCTCCACGGGCTCGTCTCGAACTGGCAGAAGGTGGATGCGTCGGGCGACCTCACCCCCTACATCTACGCGCAGCACAATCTCTCGGTGGTGGAACCGAACGCGCTCATCGTGAGCGAGTACGACGGCCGCACGTTCGCGCTCTGGTTCTACAAGGCGACCGACTTCGCGAAGAGCCGTCCGGGACTCGTGGTCGCCTACAAGTACCTCCTGGTCTGGCCGTGGTACCTGCACCACCTGGCCCGCGTCTATCCGTCGCTCGCCGTGCCCGGTTATCCGGGGAATCTCGATCTCATGATGAACCGGCTCATCGCCCGCAACATCCGGAGGCGCCCGGTCTATCTCACGCGGGAGGACCCCGGGCTCCTGCCGCTGTTCCGAACCGAGCGCGTGGGGGATGCGAAGTCGCCGCTCTACCGCGTGCGCGAGGCGGCGCCCGCCCCGTGATCGACCGGCTCGCCGGATTCGCGCGGCGCCGGCCGCTGCTCCTGATCGGCCTCTTCTCCGTCGCCTGGGTCTCCTATCAGATCGGCCGCATGCTCCGCGCCGAGCGCCTGATCACGGGAGGCGAGCTCTGCCTTCCTCTCGACGACAGCTTCATCTACCTCCAGTACGCGCGGGCCATCGCGCAGGGGCATCCGTTCGTCTACACGCTCGGGAACGCGCCCACGACCGGGGCGACCAGCCTCCTCTGGCCCTTCCTCCTGCTGCCGCCGCATCTGACCCGGCTCGGCCCCACGTTCGCGATCGCGTGGGCGCTGGGGCTCGGCGCCCTGGCGCTCCTCGTGAGCGCGCTCTTCATCGCGCGGCTCGGGCGCTCCCTCGGCGGATCGCTCGGGATGCTTCTCGCGGTGGCGCTCTTCCTCGCCAGCCCGCACCTCCTCTGGGGGTACATGAGCGGCATGGAGATCGGGCTCTATGCCTCGGTCCTCCTCGCGACCCTCTGGGTCTACCTGGGCGAGCGCGAGGAGGCGCGCTTCCCTCGGCTCCGGTGGCTCGTCTTCCTGCTCGCGGCCAGCAGGCCCGAGGGCGCGGTGCTGAGCGGGGTGCTCGGCCTCGCGATGGCGGGTGACCGGTGGCGCGCGGCGCGATCCGGAGCGCTGCCGCGCTTCTGGAGCGTCTCGCTGGCGCTCCCCTTCGTCGCGGCCGCGCTCCCCTTCCTGATCAATCTCGCGCTCTCGGGCTCGATCGAATCCACCAGCTCCCAGGCCAAGTCGATCCTCGCCGAGCCGCACGGGGACGTCCGGCAGCGGTTCTTGGTGGATTCTCCGAAGGTCTGGCTCTCGATCGCCAAGAGTTACCTCTCCTGGCTCGAGCTGTCGGAGCACGCGGTCATGGTTCCGCGATATTGGATTCCGACCGCGGCGGCGGCCCTCCTCTTCGCGCTCTTCTCGTTCGTGCCCCGCCGGCGCTCCTGGTCGGACGGCCGCGTATTGTTTCTTCTCTTTCCCGCCGCGGTGCTCGTGGACTCGCTCCCGGTCGCCTGGTCGGTCCATTTCTACCGCTACCAGCAGGGCTTCTAT
>JBGPHU010000178.1:0-4699 GCA_041484545.1 Candidatus Eiseniibacteriota bacterium
CGAAGAGCGTGAGCAGAGCCTGTGTGGAGAAGCAGGCCTTGATCCCAACGGCGTCGCAGTTGCTTTGGTCGCCGCCGCCGTCGCCGTCATTCTCGCACTCTCCGCAATCGCCCTCGTTGTCGTCCCCATGGTCCCCGCGAGGGTGTCCGCCGCCCAGCAGAAGGCGCGCGGCGGCGTCATGGTGACCGGTGCTGTCGCAAGCTCCGCCGCCCTCTCCATCTCCGCCACCGTCCGCGCTGTCGCCCTCCTCGCAGTCGAACTGGACGTGCGTGCTCCCTTGGAGCGCCGTGATCGACGCGCCGTTGAAGTCGAGCGTGATGCTGGAGAGCGTGACGTTCCGGACGTCGAAGGAACTATTTACGGGCCGGATGCGGAAGCAGGTCCGGTCGTTATGCGTGTTGATCTGGCCGATCAGGGCCACGGTCGCGTCCCCGCCCGCTCCACCGCCGCCGTTGGAGGCGAGCACCGTGATCGCAAAATTCGCGGTGACCGTCTGCCCGTTCGAGGAAGCGGTGACCGAAGCGTTATACGTCCCCGCGGTCCCCGTCCCGGGAGCGATGGTGACCGTGGTCGAGACCACGCCCGTTCCCGTCGTCGGAGCATTCAGGGTCGCGAAGGCAGGTAAGGACGCCGTCAGGGTGACGGAGTTGCTCCCCACGCCCGCCGCGTTCACGTTCGCGTTGACCGAGGAGCCTTCGGTGATCGTTACGTCGGCGATGGGGACGATCGTGACCGCCGCGCCGACGTGGATGTGGGTGGTCGCCGAGCCGGAAAGCGCGTTCGCGGCCGTGAACACCACGTCGTACTCGCCGACCTGCGTCTCGACGGGGGTCCAGGAGAAAGTCCCCGAAGTGAAGGCTCCGTCCGGCGTGAACGCGGCGCCCGACGGGAGACCTGTGGCGCTCAGAGACGTGATCGCGTCCCCGTCGGCGTCGCTGGCCGAGACCGTGAAGGACAGGTTCGAGCCGGCGATGACGTTCTGGATGGCCGGAGCGGTGACGACCGGCGCGCGAGCCGATCCCTCGGCGTTCACGACGATCTGGAACGTCTCGGTGCTGGTCAGACTCCCCGTCGCAGCGGTCACGCTGGCGTTATAGGTTCCCGTGTTGGCGGAGGTGGGAGCGAGCGTGATCGTGGTGACCACCAGCCCCGTCCCGGTCGTGGGCGCGTGCAGCGTGGCGAAGGCCGGAAGCGAGGAGATAAGCGTGATCGCGTCGCCGACGTGGCCGACCGCGACGACGTTCAGGGTAAGCGTCGCGCCGGCATTGAGTGAAACGTCGGAAATTGTGGAAACCGCGGGAGCCTGCGCCTGCGCAACCGAGAAAGGCGTGAGCAAGAGCAGGCTCATGGCCATGATCCTGAGTAACGACTTCATGAAAGCCTCCTTGGGCCGCGGGGCGTATCTCTCGTGGATAGAGCCCCGCTCTGCGATTGGTGGACGACACCCGCGTCCGCGCGGGCGCCGCGCGGTGAGCTATGCGGCGCTCCGAAGAATAGAGACCGCTCAACACTTCGCCCGACGTGGGAGGCGGCGAGAGTTGGCCGGATCGGCCGTATGCGGGGCTCTCGACGATGGTCTCCGAAGCGAACGAGGCCGTCAGGGCCGGTCACCGGTCCGGCCAAGACGTATAAACGATACAGAACCATGGCAGGGCGCTGCCAAGCAAAATCTGCGGGGTTCCGCTATCATGCGGCCCGACCAGGAGCTAGGCCGTAGCCGCGCGCGGAGAGATCCGCGAACGATTCACAGGAGGCGATATGCAGGAAAACCCCGAGCGGATACCCGTTCAGGTCGGGGAGACCTACGACGAGATCGCGCGACGCGTGGCCCGGCGCATCGCGGACCTCATCCCTTCCCGCCGCGAGGCCGGGAAGAAGACGGTCCTTGGGCTGGCCACGGGCTCGACACCGATCGGGATCTATCGGGAGTTGATCCGCCTGCACCGCAAGGAGGGTCTCGACTTCTCGGGGGTCGTGACCTTCAACCTCGACGAATACTACCCGATGGCCCCCCAGAGCCTTCACAGCTACCACCGCTTCATGTGGGAGAACCTTTTCGAGCAGGTCAACATCGAGCCCAAGAACGTGCACATTCCGCGCGGCGATCTACCCCGCGGAAAGATCGAGGCGCACGCCGAGGAGTACGAGCGCGCGATCGCGGAAGCGGGCGGCATCGACTTCCAGATCCTGGGCATCGGGCAGACAGGACACATCGGCTTCAACGAGCCGGGCTCCAGCGCCACGTCGCGGACACGGCTCGTCATGCTCGACACGATCACGCGGCGCGTGGCCGCCGCGGATTTCTTCGGCGCCGAGAACGTCCCCGCCGAGGCGATCACGATGGGCGTAGGCACCATCATGGAGTCGCGGGAGATCGCGCTCATCGCGACCGGCGAGCACAAGGCCGACATCGTGCGGCGCGCCGTCGAGGGAGATATCGACCGCGCCGTGGCGGCCACGTATCTGCAGCAGCATCCCAACGCCACGGTGTATCTGGACGCGGCCGCGGCGGCGGAGCTGACCCGCAGGAAGACCCCCTGGCTCCTGGGCGACATCGCGTGGGACCGCGCCCTCGAGATCGAGGCGGTCGTCTGGCTCAGCCGCGTCACCGCGAAGTCGGTGCTCAAGCTGGACGACGTTGACTACCGGGAGCATCACCTGGGCTCGCTCTTGGCCCGGCACGGATACTCGGGAGAGCTGAACGGAATCGTGTTCAACGCGCTGAGCGCCAAGGTCCGCGGGCGGAGCAAGCTCCCGCAGGGGAAGCGCATCCTCGTCTTCTCGCCGCATCCCGACGACGACGTGATCTCCGCGGGAGGAATTCTACGGAAGTTGAACTCAAACCAGAACGAGGTCGTGGTGGCGTATCAAACCTCGGGAAACATCGCCGTCTTCGACCACGAGGTGCGCCGCTACCTCGATTTCCTCCGGCGGAGCGCGGGCGACTTCGACTACGGGAACGAGCGGCTGGCTCCCCTGCTTCAGGAGGTCGAGGAGTTTCTCGCGCGCAAGGAGCCCGGGCAGGTGGACAGCGAGTCGGTGCTGATGTTGAAGCGCCGCATCCGCGAAGTGGAGGCGCTCTCGGCGATCCAGGCGCTGGACCTAGGGCCCGACCAGGCCCACTTCCTGAACCTCCCCTTCTACCAGACCGGACAGGTGCGGAAGGATCCCATCGGGCCGCGCGACGTCGAGATCATCCTGACGCTCCTCGAGGACGTCCGGCCGCACATCGCGCTCGTCGCGGGCGATCTCTCCGATCCGCACGGCACGCACCGCATGTGCCACGACGCCGTGGCCCGGGCGCTCGAGCGCTACAAGGGAGAGCCGCCCGAGATCTGGTACTACCGGGGCGCCTGGCAGGAATGGTCGATCGCCGAGGCCGACATCCTGATCCCGCTCTCCGAGGAGGAGCTGCGCCGGAAGATCAGCGCGATCTTCAAGCACCAGAGCCAGAAGGACCGGGCGCCCTTCCCCGGCGTGGACGAGCGCGAGTTCTGGCAGCGCATCGAGGAGCGGAACAAGGCGACCGCGCACCTGGTGGACCAGCTCGGGCTCCCGGAATACTTCGCGATGGAGGCGATCGTGGTCCGGAGCGCCGCGGAGGCGTCCAAGCGCAGCCCGGAGTGAGCCGCTGCCGGCTGCGCCGGCCTGAAAACTCATAGTGTGGCCGGCAGAACCACGGGTGTAGGATCGGGGGGCAGCAGCACCCCCGACCCCAGGTGCCGGCCGAGGCAAATCCTCCGCGTCTCGGACAATCGAAGAAGGCGGTTCGCGATGAAGACGCCCGCGTTCGCTCTCGGTGCTTTCGCTCTCGTTCCCGTGCTCGCGCTCCTG
Organism: Candidatus Eiseniibacteriota bacterium; assembly: GCA_041484545.1. GTDB lineage: Bacteria > Eisenbacteria > RBG-16-71-46 > SZUA-252 > SZUA-252 > WS-7. The sequence goes on from JBGPHU010000178.1 coordinate 3,835, forward strand.
CTTCTCGCCTCAACCGCATCAGCCCAATACATCTATCTCGACTCCAACGGCGACGGGATCCATACGGCCGCGGACGTGCTTCACGCGGTCGGACCCACGGTTGCGGATATCTGGCTGGACATAGGGCACAACCGGGACGCCACGGAGACGTTTTGCAAGAGCACCCCTCCGACGCCGCTCGACATGTTCTCGTATGTCGCCGACCTGATCGCCTCGGATGGCACGGTCACCTACTCGGCCTATACGAATCGACTGTCGCCAATGAGTCCGTTTGGCGCTCCGCCGCCTTCAGATGGGATCCGTTTCTCCACCGGATTCTTCGTGGCCAATACCTCTCTGCCGGCCGGCCGTTACCTCCTTGGCACGCTCACGATTGCGGCGGCCTCGGGCACGCCTTCGGTGCGCTTTGCGACGTTCGCGGAGCCGGGTTTTTTCGATCCGACTGACTTCGGTACGCACTGCGATTTCGGACTCGAGGCTCCCAATACCATGATCTATGGGGAAGATTGGCTCGACGCGGACGGCCTCTCCTACAGCGCCGGGGGCAGCCAAGATCAAGCACCCGTCCTGTCCACTCCGGCAGACATGACCGCTCCGGTTGGAGATGTGCAGACCCAGGCGATCACGGCAACTGACGCAGAGGGCCAGGCCCTCACGTTCGCGAAGACCGCCGGGCCACCCTTCATGTTCGTGGCGAACATGGACCGGGGAACCGGCCTCGCGCACGGTGAGATCCGATTGGCGCCATTCCGCTCGGACATCGGCACGAGCACGGGGGCCGTCAGTGTGAGCGACGGCTCCGCATCGGACCAGGCGACATTCTCCGTCACGGTAGCCCCTGGAGGGAATCATGCGCCGGCGATCG
>JBGPHU010000179.1:0-4684 GCA_041484545.1 Candidatus Eiseniibacteriota bacterium
AGGCAGGATACCGCTCCAGGCCGAGAGCGCCGACCCTTGAGCCTGCACCGTGCGGGCATGCGCCGCCTTCGCATCCACGTTCCCTTCCAGCGCGGCCGCGACCACCCTGGCCAGGCTCCAGCGCTCTCCAGGGGGAACCGACGGCTCCGCCAGATCCACGCCGTGGTCCGGCGCGGCGCCGCCGCCAAGACTGTCCGGAGCCATTGCCGGAGCGGGCGATTCCGGCGCCCCTGTCTGGGCCGCCGCCGGTCCGGCCGCCAGGAGAAGGGCCGTCAGCGCCATCGCGAGCCACATGAGCTTGGACGCCCCGCGCGCGCGCGGGGGCCCTATTCCCTCGACCATTGCTGCACCTCCCGTGGGTTCGGTCACTCCATCCTTACGTCGCGCGCTCCGGCCGAGTTTCCGCAACGTGGCCGCGCTCAACGCTGAAGCCCCGAGAGGGAGACCAAGATCAGGTAGCCGGGAAGCACCGCCAGCAGACCGAACCCGAAACCCTTGCGCGCCATGGCCGCCACGCCGATCGCCTGAACCGCGGTCGCCCAGAGTAGAAGCGGGTCGGTGGAGGTGTCGAGAATGCGCATGAAAGTATTGAGGTCCTCCCCGAGAAAGGCTCCGACACCCATATGAACCAGGAGCGTCCCGCGCCCGAGCGCGAGCCCCATGCGGACGAGCTGGTCCACGGTGCCGACCACGGCCGCGTAGGAAACGATGCAGAGGTAGTGCGGGTACCGTAGCCGGGCGCCGAGCATGAGATTCGCCATGAAGTAGATGAGCGCCGCCGAGATGAGGAGCGAGAACACGAGCACGATCGGCCCGGCGACCGCGAACGCGTACTTCACCGGCCCGTCCATGACTTTGGTGATCGCGTCGATCTGCTCGGGCGCCGAGTTCTTTGCCTCGAGCCGCGCGATGGTGTCGTTCTTCATGATTCCCGACTGCGCGAGCACCACGCCGAAGACGAGCTGAAAGACCACGACGACCAGGATCGGGGCAAGTAAGCTCGGCCTGGCCACGAGCGACTCGAAAGTCGCCTTGGGCTTTGTGAAGACGCCGATGATCCTTCCCAGGGCAGACATCGGCGGCGCCTCCGGACCGGGCAGGCCCGCTGCCCGAGGCTCGATCTGCGCTACATCTGCGTTCATATTGTCCCCCAATGCATTATAGATGAATATTCAAGCGAAAGTTGAACGGAACCGCCACGGTGCACATGATCGGAATTCCCTGCTGGGAGCCGGGGCTGAAGCGGAAGCGGTACATCGCGTCGATCGCGGACTGAACCAAGGTCTCCGGCGCGGTCGCCTGCGCCACCCACACGCGAACCACGCGTCCGCGCTCGTCCACGTTCGCGTTCAGAACGACCGTGCCTTCAGCGACCTGCGATTTGGCCGCGGCCGGGTACTCGGGCACGACGCCCGCGACGATCTCAGGTGGCGAGTCGAACGCGTAGAAGACCGGCGGCGCGTTCCCGTCCTCCGACCCTGCGCCACCCGCGCCTGACCCGCCGCCCAATCCGCCCTCGGGCTGGGAGTCGGCGCCCCGGGCAGCGTTTCCGCGGCGTTCCGTATCGGCGATGGACTTCTCCGGAGCCGCCTGCGTCGCGAGACGAAGCTGCTCGGTGACGATCGCCGGAGGGCGACGCGCCGCCGGCGTGACGACCGGATGCTCCGCCTCCGCGGCCGTGCTCGGCGCGACCGAGGCGCCCCCGGCCCCCGCGCCGCCCGCCGCCACGAGCCGGAGCGGCGAAGCGTCGAGGCGGTACGGGCGCGGGACGTAAGGGGGCGCCAGCGCGAGAACGGCCGCGTGAAGCGCCAGCGCGACCAGGACTGCGATCTCAAGCCTCAGGTTGTACCCGCGCTCCAGCCTGCTCGAATCGTGCCCCGAGAAGGTCATCGCGCGCGGGACCGCTCGGTCGTGAGCATGACGCGAGCGGCGTGCGCCCGCTCCACCTCGTCCAGGACGCGGGCCACCGTGCCGTAGGGCACGCGGGCGTCCGCGTAGAGAGCGATCGAGAGCGAGGGGTTCGCGGCCAGCTTCGCCGCGAGCGTGTCGCCCACGCGCTCCATCGGCACCGACGCGTCGTTGAACGCCACCTCTCCGCGCGGACCGACCCAGACGCGGATCACGCGCTCCCGCTGGAAGTGCTCCCCCGTCGTGGCGCCCGGGAGCTGTACCGAAAGAGCTTCCCGCGCCTTGAAGATCGTCGTGCTCAGGAAAAAGATGAGGAGAAGCATGGCGATGTCGGCCATGGACGCGGTCGGGATCACGTTGTGATGTCGCGCCCGGCGCCGGATCTTCATGGCGCCCCCGCCGTCTGAATCGAGATCTGACGCACGCCGGCCAGCTTGACCTGGTCGAGAGCCGCCACGAGCGAGGCGTAGGGCGCCCTCTCGTCCACCGATAGGATCAGGAGCAGGTCCGGCGTTCCCTGGAGCTTCATCCGGATCGCGCCTCCGAGCGCGCCCATCGGCACGGCCACCCCGTCGAGCGCCACCGATTCGTCCGCGGATACGATCACGCGCGACGTCTTCGCGGACGCGAGCACGAGCGGCGGCTCGCCGGGACGCGGCAGCTCCAGCGAAATTCCGCGCTGGGTCGCGAAAATGGTCGTGGACAGGAAGAAGATCAGGAGCAGGAACGAGACGTCCGCGGTGGATACGAGCGGAATCTCGGGATGAGGATGGCGCCGTTTGAGGATCTTCATCGTGGAGTGGGAGTGCCCGGGGGCTTCAACGTCGAGAGAAAGGTCTCCCATTGCCTGGAGTAGGTGGCGAGGGCGTCGATCAGCTCGGCTCCCGACTCCTCCATGTCGATCACGAACTTGTCGATCCGCGAGACGAAGTAGTTGTGCGCCGTCTGGACCGGGATCGCCACGATCAGCCCCGCGGCGGTGGTGATCAGCGCCTCGTAGATCCCGGTGGCCACGAGCTTCGCGGAAACCTCCTCGGCGCCGGCGATCGCCTCGAAGGCGTGGATCATTCCCGACACGGTGCCCAAGAATCCGAGCAGGGGCGCGATGTTCGCGACGGTCGCGAGCCAGATCAGGCCGCGCTCCAGTCCCGCCGTGTGGATGGAAGCCGCGGTCTCGATCGCCTTCTCGACGGCCTCGGGCCCCTTCTTCGCGCGGAGCAGGCCCGAGTGGAGAACCGCGGCGATCGGCCCGCGCTTCGAGTGCAGCATCCGCTGCGCGGCCTCGAAGCCCTGGTCTTGCAATACCTGGAGCAGCTCCCCCATCAGACGCCTGGTGTCGGTGCGCGCCTTGGCGAAGAAATAGAGTCTTTCGAGGATGATCGCGAGCCCGAGAACCGAGCAGAGGAGGATCGGGTGCATGAAGACCCCGCCCGTGACGTAGAGCTCGATCAGCCCGCTTTCATTCGGGATGCGCCCGCCGACTCCGCTCTTGGCCCAGGCGGCAGCGGCCAAGAGGAGCCCTGCGAGGACCACGAGCGTAATCCGGAACCGCTTGGGGAATCGGAACTTGAGGCGGGTAGCCATGTCCGGGGAGACTAGCCCCAGCCCCTTAGGGTGTCAAAAGGAAAGTCCCGCCTTGGCGAAGGCGACGCAACGCGCCCCGCTGGGCCTCCGACCCTCCGCCGACTACCCCCCGAGCTGGAACGAAATGGGTATCTCGACCCAGACCTCGACGGGCTGTCCGTTCGCCAGTCCCGGCCGAAATCTCCAGCGCAGCACGGCGCTCTCCACTCCCTCGGTAAGTCCTTTCGGACCGCTGACGATGGCAGCCTTCTTGGGAACGCCGTCCGTGCCCACGAGGACGCGGACCAGGACCTTCCCTTCGATCCCCGCTTCCCTCGCCCATGGCGGATACGCGGGGTGAGGCGCCACGATCGGCACCGGAGGCGTGTCCGCGTAGGTGAAGCCCGGTTCCTCGCGAGGCGGGGCCGGCGGTTCCGGACCCGGGCTCGGGCTGCCACGTGGATCAGCCGCGACGGGGTCGATCTCAGCCCCCTGCCGCCCGCGATCGATGGTGGCAAGGATATCCTTCCGGTCCACGGGATCGAAGACGCCGTTGTCGGACGTGGCGCCCGCGGGCGGTCTCGAGATTCTCGGGACTGGAGAGAGCGGGATAATGCTCGTCGGGTCGGACCAGTGCGGGAGCAGCGTGGAAATCTCCTCCTCCGGGGCCGCGAAGCGCTCCAGCGCCGCCCGGAACACGCCGACCGCCGCGAGATGCACCAGCGCGGAGATCACGAGGGCCCGCTCCAGGAATTTCCGGGCGTTTGCCTTGAGGTCGGAGGTGTCACCAGAAAAAGGCGGAGGCGGCGACGCGAGCGCGGATGCCATGATGTTGCTCCATCCCGGCGGATCGAAGCAAAAAAGGCCTGTCCGGGGGGGACAGGCCTCGATACGGAGAACGGCGCGCGGCGGAAAACCGCCCGCCCGATCGCGCTAGAAGTGGAAGTCCATCGGGACCTCGACCCAGACCGCGACCGGTTTGTTGTTGCTCAGCGCCGGCTTGAACACCCATTTCTTGATCGCGTCGACGGCGGCCTCGTTGAGACCGGTCACGCCCCTGATCACCTTCACGTTCTTGACGCGGCCGTCTTTTCCCACGAGGACGTGGAGGACCACCTTGCCCTGGATCTGCGCTTCCCGGGCAAATTCGGGATAAGCGGGCTGCACCTGCGTCACCGGCGTCGGCTCGTCCTCATAGTAGACGAACTCCCCT
>JBGPHU010000180.1:0-4601 GCA_041484545.1 Candidatus Eiseniibacteriota bacterium
CGATCGCCTGGCCGCGCTCGTAGAGCACGCTCGACGGGGACCCTACTTCCCCCGTCACCTTGACGGTCTTGGGCTCCTTCGGGATGGAGATCAGATCTCCCGCTTCGAGAGTCAGGTCGTTTCGGTGGTTGTGGTGCTTCGCCACGCTCTCGATATCGACCGCAAGCCTTCCCGCGTCCCCCTTAGCCCGCGTGAACGTCGCCGCGCGCGGATAAGCCTCCGCTTTCAATCCGCCCGCCCGCGTGAGCAACGACGAAAGCCGCTCGTCTTTCGAGTTGAGAGAGTAGACCCCGGGGTACTTGACCTCTCCGGTGATCGTCACGTTGCGCTGGAGTTCCCAGTCGGGGATCTCACGCACGAACACCTGGTCGTACTCCTGGAGGACAAAGCTCGAATCCTGCGAATGGATCCCGTAGTCCTCGGATATCGGGGCCTTGTATATCCGCGCTCCCTTGGTGGTGGCGATCGTCGCCGAGTCCACGCGCGAAACCTCTGCCTCGAGCTTGGAGGCGGACTCCTTGAGCCCTCCGGACGCGAAGATCAGGTCCATGATGGTCATGCCGTCGAGGTAATCGTAGGTCCCGGGCTTCCGAACGTTTCCGCTGATCTGCACCGAGTGCCGATCGCGAATGTCCCAAACGGAGGCGACGTACACCGCGTCGAGTTCTTCCAGCTCGAGATCGTGTTCGGGGTCCTTTGCGACCGCCTTCGCGAGATTGAAGCGGTGGATGCTCTGGGAAAGGTCGGGAGCGGTGCGGACGAGGACCGCGCGGTCCATGTACGAGTCGGAGGTGAACCCTCCCGCTGCTTCCACGAGGTCCGACACCCTCATTCCCCGTTTGATCTGGAACGTGCCCGGGTGAAAGATCACCGCGCCGGAGATGGTGACCGTGTTCTTTCGGACGTCCCCGATGCGGAAGATCTGGATGATGTCGCGGTCCAGAAGCTCTGGATCCTGGGTGCTATCCGCCAGAATGGCGCGGAGAGGCATGTCGAGCGCCACGCGGTCCATCCCGCGGAGCGAATCGCGCTCGGAGAATGGAATGATGCGGTCGATCTGCATGCGGTCCAGCAACGCGGTCGTGAGCACGCCGCCGCTCAGTCGCAGGAGTTCGTGGAAGCGCTCTTCGGGCCTGACTTCGTAGATCGCGGGGCGGTGCACCTCGCCCAGGATGGCGATCGTCTTGCCGATCGGCGGGATGAACACCACGTCGCCGCTCTGGAGTCTCACGTCCTCCGCTCGGCTCCCGGTGAGGATGTACCCATAGAGATCCACGCGGCGGAAGAGCTGGTTGTGCCGGATGATCCGCACGTCGCGCATCGAGCCGCGCGCCGTCGGGCCGCCTGCGTTGTAAAGCGCGTTCAACACGGTCGAGACCGAGGAAATCGTATAGCCGCCGGGACGGTCGACGTCCCCAAGGATGAAGACCTGGATGGTGCGTAGCTTCCCCAGCGCCACGTCCACGAAGGTCGAAGGCCGGCGCGCGCGGATGCCGGAATACACCATGGCGAGTCTGTCGGTGATGAGGCGCTTGGCTTGCTCGAGCGTGAGCCCGTTCAGGACGATCTGCCCGATGTCCGGGACCGAGATCGTGGCCTCGCGGCTTACGACAGCGGCGTGCGTGTACTGGTTGTCGCCCCATACGGTGACGACGACCTCGTCCCCGGGGCCAATGGGATAATCGGGATCCACCGGGCCCGTCGCGAGCGGCTCGAACGTGGACGGCGCGTAGTGGAAAATCTCGTAACCGAATGGGAGGACCGGCGCTGTCGCGGGAACGCGCTTCAGGATCTCCTTGGTGAATTCGGGAAAGCTTGCGGGCGTCAGCTCGGGACGGGGAGCGGGTGACTGGCCGGGAGCGGGCGGCCGCGCGATTTCGGGCTCTTGTGGCCCTTCGGTCGGGACGGGCTGAGAGGTCGCGGGCGTAGTCGGCTTGCCCGCCGTTCCCCCGGGCATGTATTGATCGAGGGCATCAGGATTGTAGCCCGAATCCTTTAGCTTCTGCCGAACCTGCTCCGGCGTGAGTCCGGAGTCCTGGATCTTCTCGGTGACCCCGGAGTCGCTGTAGCCGCTGGCTTGAACTTTGTTGCGAACGTCGGCTTCGGACTGGGCCGACGCCGAGGAACAAAGGCAAGATAGAGCAAGTAGCGAGAGACTGACGCGGAGGTAACCCGGAAGGCTTCTGGATTCTTGCTTCGTCTTACGCTCCGTCCCTAGTCCCACCACGTCCACAGATCCCTTGTGCTCGCGCAAGCTGCAGAATCGCCGGAGAGGTAAGTTTCGTCGGAAAAGTGATAGCACGGGCCCGCGTGGAGGTCAACCGATCCGGCATGAATTTGGCCACCTTTGCGTACTTCCCCCGATGGGCGCATCCGACTGCGACCGCGCGTCGCCCCGGCCCGGCCACCTGTGCTACCTTCCGCCATGTGTCGGCTCCGATTCCCTTCCACAGACCATCTATCACGCAGGCCGAGATCGACGCGGTCTCGGCGGTGCTTCGCTCCGGCTGGCTGACCACGGGGCCAAAGGTCCGCGAGCTGGAGGCCGCAGTAACGAAATACGTTGACGGCAGCGCCCCCGGCGCCGGCGCGACAGCCGGCGCGCATGCCCTCCACGGCGTCGCCCTCTCCTCCTGCACCGCGGCGCTCCATCTGTCGCTCATCGCGGCCGGGGTCGGCCCTGGCGATGAGGTCGTCACCTCTCCGTACACCTTCGTAAGCACCGGCGAGACGATTCTCTACCTCGGCGCCAAGCCGATTTTCGTCGACGTCGAACCTTCGACGAAAAATATCGACCCCTCCAAGGTCCACTCCGCCCTGACGAAGAAGACCAAGGCGATCGTCTCGATCTCGATCGCCGGGCATCCTTGCCGCGCGGCCGAGATCGCCGCGATCGCGCGCGGCCATAACATCCCGGTCATCGAGGACGCGGCGCACTCCCTCACGGCGCGCATCTGGGACGCTCCGGTGGGCACGCAGGCCGACATCACCTGCTTCTCCTTCTACGCGACGAAAGGCGTAACCGCGGGCGAAGGGGGCATGGCGGTGACGGCGCGCCAGGACTGGGCGGACCGCATCCGGCGGCTCTGCCTGCACGGACTCTCGGACGCGGCGTGGTCGCGCTATGGGAAGGGCGGCTGGTGGGAATACGACGTGACCGAGCTGGGCTACAAGTACAACCTGACCGACATCCAGGCCGCGCTGGCCCTGACCCAGATGGGGCGGGCCGAGGAGATGCGCTCGCGGCGGGAAGCCATCGCGCGCCGGTACACCGAGGGGCTGCGCGGCGTGCGCGGACTCTCGACCCCCGCCCAGGCGCCGGGCGTGCGCCACGCCTGGCACCTCTACCAGATCGCGGTCGCCACGGGCGGCGACGGGCCGGGGCGAGCGGTCCCGGATGGCCGGCTGGACCGCACCGCCCTCGCACTGGCGCTCCGCGAGGACGGCATCGGCACCAGCGTCCACTTCAAGCCGCTGCACCTTTTCCAGTATTATCAGGAGCGGGTGGGAGTTCGGTCAGGGCAGTTCCCGGTGGCAGAACGTTGTTTCCAGGAGACGCTTTCGCTGCCCATCTACCCCGACCTCACGGATTCCGAAGTCGATCGCATCATGGACCGTATCCGCGCCCATATGAGCGGGACGCGTTAGGCACAACGGGGGGTTTATGGCCGCCGAGGATTCCGATCAGCCGCACCGCGACACCCTCCGCGCCGTCTTCAAAGAGGGCGGCGCCGACAAGGTGGTCGCCTTCATCCAGGGAACGCCCGATCCGGCCCTGCGCCGGAAGCTCTACACGCTGGCGCGGCAGGTCCTCCCGGGCCGCCAAGCGGGCGATCGGCGCTTCGACGACGTGATCCGTATCGCTCGGGCCGGGATCGCCGAGGGGCTGAGAGAGGCGGAGCTGGCGCGGGCGCGCGGGGTGGCCGAGGAGGCGCGCGAGTGCATCGACTCGGCGAACCGGCTCTCCTACAACCTGGCCGCGGACTTGGCCGAGTGCTGGCCCGGTGACGAGGCGCCTCGCGAGCGGCGCCACTTCGAGGCCGGTCTACGCGCGGCGTACGACTGCGTGGTCTGGCGGCAGGAGCTGGGCAAGCCGCCCGACCGGCGCGCCATGGCGCATTGGGCGGCGGGCATGCATCAGCTCTCGCTGGGAAATCTCGTCGAGGCGCTCTGCGCCTTCGAGGCGGCGTTCGGCCTGGCGCTGGATTTCGCCGTGGCCGCCGACGGCGGCGACGACTCCAAGCCGGAGGCCTACGTGAAACCGAACGGCGACTTCGGCGTCATCCTCTACTACGGCTACGCGGGCATCGCCCGCCACCTCCTCGGAGACGAGTCGGGCACGCGCCAGTTCGAGCTGGCATGCGCTGCGTTCGCGGACACCTTGAAGAGTCCGAAGGACAAGGAGGTCGCGGAAGACGCAGAGTTCGGACTGGATCAGCTTCGGTGGGTGGAGCGGAAGTTCGCCGGCGCCGGAGCGGGCGCGCCGGTCGCGGCTCAGCGGTAGAGCATCTTCATCTTCCCCCACGTCGTGCTCTGCACGTCCGTGGCTACTTCGGTGGAATTCATGGAGGCGTTGTAGACGAAGCTCCCGCCCGTGCCAC
>JBGPHU010000181.1:0-4547 GCA_041484545.1 Candidatus Eiseniibacteriota bacterium
CCGGGGCGTACCGCGACACAAGTGTGAATACCTTGGTCTGGCCGGGCTGGATCTCATATGGGCTGGACCAGTCGAATGCACCCTCGGGCGGTTCCGTGATCGTGTCCGCGCATGCCCATACGGCGGCGCTCGATTCTTCTTGATACCCATATCCTGTGATCCACTGCGGTGGGGCCGTCATCGAGTCGGGCGGCGGCACGGGCGAGATTCCGAAGTCCGAGACTCCTCGAGTGCTGCTGGGTGAACTCGTGACCTGGTAGGTATAGGTGTAGAAGCCTTTCATGGGGCCGGGCGCCGCCGAGGATTTCACCACGATGGTCACAGCCTGACGTCCGGTCCAGCTGCTCGGGATGGAGTCCGCAGGGATGATCGTGGACTTGCTCGTAAGGGACACTTCGCTTCTTCGCGACGAAGCCGAGCCGAGAAGGCCGGGCAGGAAGAGCGCGAGAACCAACGCCCTGCAGCCCCGGCCTCGACTCATCGGGAAATCAGCCCCCTACTTCCCCTTCTCGAACTTGAGCGACGCCGAATTGATGCAGTAGCGGAGGCCGGCCGGCTTCGGACCGTCGTCGAAGACGTGCCCCAGATGCGCGCCGCAGCGCGAGCAGACCACTTCGGTCCCCAGGAACATGTTGGTCTCGCCTTCGCTCCCGACGTTTTCCTTCGCGATCGGCTTGGTGAAGCTGGGCCATCCCGTCCCCGAGTCGTACTTGGTGTCCGACGTGAACAGGTCGGTCCCGCAGCAGACGCACTTGTAGAGGCCCTTGTCGTGGGTATTCCAGTAGGCGCCCGTGAAGGCCCGCTCGGTCCCCTTCTGCCGCGCGACGGCGTACTGCTCCGGCGTGAGGCTCTTCTTCCACTCCTCGTCCGACTTCTTCACCAAGTCCGTCATGACGTAGGCTCCTTTGGCAGCCGAAAAGACTTTGATCTGACGCGCGGCGGCGGCGTAGGACGCCGGGGCGCTCGCGATGATTGTGATGAGAGCCAGAAACGCGATGCTTCGTTTCACGATGCCTCCGTGGATCCGATCTGCTCGATCTCGTGGATCCGCCCAACGTCCACCGAGAGCGAGCCACCGTCGCGCGGCCTCCGGTAGATGTCCTTGAACCGCGCGTTCCACACGACCTCGTGCGCCTTGTACGACGAACGCGCCTGCACCGTCTGGGAGAACGTCTCGTCGATTCCCGTGAGGAGGATCAGGACTTCCGCGTCGGAATCGACCAGGTCCCGGTGCGTGAGGGCGCGAAGCGGGCTTGATCCATCGATGGGATGCACCACCGTCCAGGCCAGCGGAAAGAATACGACCTTGGGACGTTCCAGTGACATGGCGTAGAACCGCCGGATTCGCTCCGCGCCTTCCAGACGGCTGAAGAGGACCTGGGCCTCCAGTTCTAACACCTCGTTCGTGCGCCGGTTCGCGATCCGAAACTCGAAGGCCTGCATGTCGCCATAGGGAGCGACGATGGCATGGCTGCTGAAGACGATGTCGGCCATCGGTCGCGAGAACCGTGCGAAGAGGATCCCGGCCGCCAGGGCGAAGCCCAGGAGCCCCACGAGCGACTCCACCGTCACGATGGTGTTCGCCGCCATACCCACGGGAGCGATCCGTCCGTAGCCGATGGTCGCCAGGGTCTGCACGCTGAAGAAGAACGCCTCGATGAAGGAGGCGTGCCGGATTCCCGAGACTTCCAGGGCCCCAGGGCCGCACATCTCGTACGCCCAGGCGAAGAGAAGGTTCACCACGACATAGGCGCTGACGACCAGCCCGAAGTAGGCCCGCCAGGGCATGGTGAGGAGCGCGTGGTATGGGCTGATCGAGGCGAAAAAGCCGCGCCCGCGACGGTCCACGTTGAATGTGCCGTCCCGGTTCAGGAGCCGCTCGCGGCTCTCCCGCGCGACGACCGCCCCGAAGCCAAGATCGTGGAGATCCGTCTCGAGCAGAGGCCTGGCGGGGGATGCGGCCGCGGCGGTGGGCGTGGCGGGGCCGGCGGAGTAGGCGCTCATCGTCCCGCCGGCTTCTGGGCACGCCAGCGGTCCTTCATCAGGTCATCCATGGGGCCGGCGTAGAAAGCGACGTTGTCGAACGCGTTCCTCGCGATCTCCTGCGCCGCGGCAAGCGCCTGAGCCGCGTCCTTCCCCACCACGAACATTCTCGTGTTGTGATCCAGCATGGGCAGGCGGCCGTCGTCCTTCGCCTTGGCCACGTCCTCGAAGCGCACGTTGCGCGCGCCGGGGATGCTGCCCCTCCGGAACGCGTCGGCCTCGCGCGCGTCGATCACGACCGCGGTCTGGTCCCTGGAGAGCGTGGACCAGATGGCATCCCCCTCGGCCTGCGTCGGGTGTCCGAGCGCGCGCCAGACCGGAATGCCAACCTGATAGCGAACGACGTTTGTGTAACCCGCCGCGAGCAGGTCCCCGGCCACCCTCCTGGACTTCCCGCAGAAGGGGCCGTTGCAGTAGAGGACGAGCGGCGTATCGATCTTGCCCTGGACGAGCTTCGTGATCTCGGCGACGTCGGAGGTGTACTGCGAGATCGGAAGTCCGGGTTTGGGGGCGAGGTCGATCGCCCCGGGAATGTGGCTCATCGCGAACTCTTCGTAGGGTCGCGCGTCCAGAATCAGGACTCCCTTCCCCTCTCTGGCCACCGCGACCTCCATCTGCTCGGTCGAGATTTCCAGAGTCGGCTGACCGGCTTCGACGAGCGTTGCCTGGATGATGCGGCACTTGGCGGGCGTGGCAGCCGTCTGGGCCAGGGCCGCAGCGGGGCCTTGCACGAACGCGCCTGCCGCCAGCACGAGGAATGCTAGTAGCCGCGCACTGCCACATAAGCCAGGTTTCCTGATATGGTCTCGCACTCAAAACCTCGCTTTCATTGGGAACCTCGATGCTAGGCGGCATCGCGCGGCGCGTTCAAGGGCAATCGGAGATTCCGTGGCCTCCAGCGGACCCAAGACCATCGAGTTCAAACTGCCGACGTGCATCGTGCGCGAGTGGCGGCCCTCCGACGTGGATTCGCTCGTGGCGCACGCGAACAACATCAAGGTCTGGCGGAACCTCCACGACGCGTTCCCACACCCATACACGAAGGCCGACGCCGAGAGCTGGATCAAGAGGACCTCGACCGAGCACGCGGACACCGTCTTCGCCATTGCCGTGGACGGGAAGGCGATCGGGGGGATCGGGTTCCACAGGGGCGCCGACGTCCATCGCCAAACGGCCACCATCGGATACTGGCTGGGAGAGGCGTACTGGGGCCGCGGGATCGCGGCCGCGGCGCTGCGCGCGGTGACCGAGCACGCCTTCGCGAACTTCGATTTCGAGCGCCTCGAAGCCTACGTGTTCGAGTGGAATCTCCCTTCCACGCGTGTGCTCGAGAAGGCGGGCTACACGCGCGAGGCGAGGCTCCGGAAGAAGGTCACGAAGGAGGGGCGGACGGCCGACTGCTTCCTTTACGCGCGCGTCCGCGAATGAGCGGCGCGCGACTGCGGGTGCTCGCGGCAGCCCTGACCTTTTCGATCGGCGGCGCCGGGATCAAAGCGTGCCAGCTCACGAGCTGGCAGGTGGCGAGCTTCCGATCCGGGATTGCGGCGGTTACCCTTCTTCTCCTCCTCCCCGAGGCGCGCCGGCGATGGAATGCGCGCGCGGCGCTGGTGGGCGTGGCCTACGCCGCCACGGTCACACTCTTCGTGCTCGCGAACAAGCTCACCACTTCGGCAAACACGATCTTTCTTCAGTCCACCGCACCGCTTTACATCCTGCTCCTCTCGCCGTGGCTCTTGCGCGAGCACATCCGTGCGCGCGACGTGGGCGTGATGGCAGTGGTGGCGCTGGGGATGGGGCTCCTTTTCGTGGGCACCGAGCATCCCTATGCGACCGCACCGGATCCGGCTCGCGGGAATATTCTCGCGACGCTGAGCGGGCTTTGCTGGGCGCTCACGCTGATGGGTTTGCGCTGGATGGGGCGGCACGAGGGAGGCTCCGCCGCCACCGGCTCCGGCGCCCCCGGATCCGCCGCTCCCGCGGTGGTGATCGGAAACCTCCTCGCATTCTTCGCGGTGCTTCCCTTCGCGCTGCCGGTGCAGGCGGCGCGGCCACTGGACTGGGCCATCGTGATTGGCCTCGGCACGATCCAGATCGGAATCGCGTACGTCTTTCTCACGGAGGGAATGCGCCACGTGCGGGCGCTCGAAGCCTCGATGCTTCTCCTTCTCGAGCCGGTGCTGAATCCCGTGTGGTCCTGGCTCATCCATGGCGAGAGGCCGCGGGCGTGGTCTCTCCTGGGCGGAGCGATCATTCTCGCGGGAACGCTGGGGAAGACGTGGATGGATTCGCGGCGACGCGACGGGGAAGGCGTAGTGTGACGCCTCCGCTCTGCTGAATTGTTACGATTTGCCCAGGTAGCCCCAAGGTTGCAACCGGGAAGATAGGTGACAGAGCAGACCGGGCACATGGGTGACACTCTTTAGCTTCCATAGCGGCGCCGGCGACGTCTGCGGTATGAGGGGTCGACGATGGGAATGAGTCGTCCAAACTGGCGAGTGCCTTTC
>JBGPHU010000182.1:0-4401 GCA_041484545.1 Candidatus Eiseniibacteriota bacterium
CCCGCGGGTCTGTGGGTGATCCCGCTCTCCATCGTCGCCGGGATCCTGTTCTCGGCCCTGGGGCTCGTGATCACGTCGGTCACGAAGAACATCTCCGCCTTCAACCTGCCGATGTTCCTCATGATCATGCCGATGTTCATGTTCAGCGGGACTTTCTTCCCGGTGAGCATCCTACCCAGGTGGGCGCTCGCGATCGCGTGGTGCCTCCCCTTGACGCACGTCTCCTATCTGGTGCGCGCGGCGGTTCTCGGGTGGACGCGCGGCCCGATCGTCGTGAGCGTGCTCTACGTCGTGGCGCTCGCGGCGGCGCTCTCGGCGTTCGCCCTCAGGCTGATGAAGCGGAGGCTGATCCAGTAGGCCGCGTCTACCGCTCGAGCGTGCGGAGCCTCTCCTCGGCGACGCGCGCGGTTTCGGGGTCGGAGCGCGCCAGATCGATCGCGCGCCGGTAGTGGTGCAGGATCTCGTCGTAGAGGGCCGAATCCCCCGGGGCGTAGCGCAGCCGCACGGCCTCCGCGATATAGAGCCGCACGCGGGCGGAATCGCCTCCCGCGGTCCCCGAGACATAGAGCGAGCGAAGGTCCGGCTCGGCGTTGGCGAGCGCCTCGGGCGATACGCGCGCGCCGTCCCAGAGCGGCGGCAGCCCGAAGCGTGTGAGGATGGCCGCGTACGCGACGGACGGGGCGTACGCGACGGACGGCGCCGACGTCCGCGACTGGTCCGCCATCGCGCGCGGGGCATTCGCCGCGGCGGAGGGCGACTCGAGCTGGGCCGTCTCCGGAGCGGGAGCCGTCGCCGGAGAAGGCTCTGCCTTCATCGCGGTCTTCTCCGCCCGCTTCCCGAGCCGGTCCTTCTTGGCCTCCTCGAGGCGGCCTCCGGCGGCGCCCGTCCCCATCGGCTGCTCCGTCCCGGCGGCGCCCGTCGTCCCCATCGGCTGCTCCTCGGACTTCTGACGCGCGGCCACGCCCTTCGACTGCGGCGTGATCATGCGCTGATAAGGCCCCTGCTTGATGAGGATCACGACGACCACCAGGACCGCCGCGGCGGCGCTCGCGGTGGCGACGATGGCGGCCCAGGGGAGACTCGGCGCTTCCTTGACGCGCCCTCGTTCGCGACGGGAATCGCGGTCGCGATCGGCATGCCGCCGCTCGCGCGATCCGACCGCGCCGCCCCTCGATTTGCGCCGGTCGGCGAGACCGCCCCCGCGCACTCCCTCTGCCGCCGGGACCTCCGCGGGCGCGACCGCGATCCGCGCGCGAACCGTCTCGTGCAACCGCTCGAGGTAGCCGGCGGGGGCGCGGTCGGGCGACTGGCGAAGCTCCGCCTCGAGGGAGGAAACCTGGTCGATGAAGGAACGGCACACGCTGCAGCCCATGACGTGGGCCTCGATGTACGAGCGCTTCTCGGGAACCAGCTCTCCGTCCCGGTAGGCGAAGAGATCCTCGGATGGCGGATGTGTGGAATCGTTTTTCATGATTCTCGGCGGAACCTCGCGGCTCTGCGTTTCTCCACTTCCTCGAGGAGGGTCTCGCGCGCCCGGGCGAGACGGGACATGACCGTGCCCACCGGAATGTCGAGGGCGTTCGCGATCTCCCCGTACGGGAGATCTCCATCCACGCGGAGCGCCAGGACGGCGCGCTGCTCGTCCGAGAGCTTGGCCAGGGCTTCCTCCGCGTCCATCAGGCGCTGCTTCGTGGCCATGTCCGCGGGGGCATCCGGGATGCGCTCCGCGAGGGTCGTCCCCTCGGCTCCCGGCTCGTCGAGGGGCACCGTGGCGCGCCGCGCGCGCTCCCGGAGTTGGCTCAGCGCGGACCTGGCGACGATGGTGAGAAACCAGGGTCCGAACGCCCGGGTTGCGTCGAATCGGGCGAGAGCCCGGTACGCCTTGACGTAGCTCTCCTGCACCACGTCGTCGGCATCCTCGTGATTGCGCGTGATCCTTCGTGCCAGGCGATAGGCGGGGCGCCGCGTGCGGCGCACGAGCTCGTCGAAGGCGTCAATCTCGCCGCCCAGCACGAGCTGCACGATCTCGGCATCGGGAACCGCGGAGCGGTCGGGCTTCTTCTCACCCATGCGACGCGCACTGTACTACGCCGCCAGGACGGGGTGTATTCCAAACAAAAGGGCGGAGCGACGAATCGCTCCGCCCCAGGGCCCTGACCCCAAGACCAACTACTACTTACGATTTCGCTTGTTCGCGGACCGACGGCTCAGCCACAGCAAGCCCAGCGCCACTACGAAGGCCCAAAGAACGATGTTTAACAGCATGAATGGTCACCTCCCCTCGAATGTGCTGCATCCTCTAGTGCGATGAGTTCTGGGCGGCGATGGCCTGCATGAGCTGGATGACGGCTGGGCCCAGGATGACGATCAAGAGGGCTGGAAAGATCATGAACACGAGCGGGAAGGCGAGCTTGATGCCGGCCTTGCGCGCGGCCTGCTCGGCCCGCTGGCGCCGCTTGGTCCGCATGGATTCGGCGTGCGAGCGGAGCGATTGAGCGATGCTCGTCCCGAGCTTGTCCGCCTGGATGAGCATGGCGGTCAGCGCGTAGATGTCGTCGACGCCCGTGCGGCGGGCGAACCGACGAAGCGCGTCGGAGCGGGAAACTCCGGTGCGGATTTCCTGGTTCGAGAGGAGAAGCTCGTCGCTCAGCGCGGGGCTCGCGATCGAGACCTCCTGCCCCACGCGCTCGAGCCCGGCGTTCAGGCCGAGACCGGCCTCCATGCATACGACAAGGAGATCCAGCGCGTCCGGGAGGGCGGTCTGGATCTGCGTCTTCCGGTTCTCGCCCTTCGAGTAGAGCCAGAACGTAGGGAGATAGAACCCGACAGCCGCCGCGATCCCGCCCTGGAGCACGCTGGAACCGATGGGGCGCGCGAGGGCGTAATTGACCGAGACCCAGCCGATGCCGAACAGGACCGCCAGCGCCACCTTGGTGCCCAGGAAGACGACCCCGGCGCGGGGCGCCCGGATGCCGGCGCGCTCCAGCCCCGAGCGAAGGCTCTCGGTGCTCTCGCCCGTCGGAAGGAACCCGCCGATCGTGGCGAGGATCTCCACGATGAAATTCGGCTTCTCCATGGTTGCTTCGGGACGCGAAGCGAGAGCGCGAGCGCGCAGGTCCCGGAGCCGGGTGACGACCGGATCGCGGTCGCGCACGAGAATCTGGTAGAGCGCGAGGAGGCCGGTTCCTAAGGCGATGGCGAAGAGAATGGTCGAGATTACGAGCATGGCGTCAGACCTTGATGTTGACGATTTTCCGGATGGTCAGCCATCCGAGAAGTTGGAGCATGAAGGCCATTCCGAGAATGGTCCGGCCCATGGGATGGTCCCACATCTTGTGAAAGTAATCGGGCGCCACCATCAGCATGAACACGCACATTCCGGCAGGCAGGGCGCTCAGGACGATCCCCGTGAAGCGGCCGGCGGACGTGAACGTCTTGATGTCGCCCAGGATCCGGAAGCGGTCCCGGATGAGGCGCCCCGTGTTATCCAATACTTCGGTCAGGTTGCCGCCCGCGGCGCGCTGGAGCACGACCGCGGTGGCGAAGAACTTGAGGTCCAGCGACCCCACCCGGTTCGCCATGTTGGTCAGCGCCTCGCGCAGGTCGACGCCGAGCGCCTGCTCCTCCACCACGATCGCGAACTCGGACCGGACCGGCTCCGGGGACTCGTCGGCGACGATCTGGAGCGCGGCCGAAAAGGAGATCCCGGCGCGAAGCGCGCTCACGAGCAGGTCGAGCGCGTCGGGGAACTCTTCGGCGAACTGCCGCTGCCGGATGGACTTCTTGTAGTTCACGAAGAGGAACGGCATGAAGCCGAGGAAAACCATGAGCACCAGACCGTGGAGCACATGGTGGAACACCCCGGTTCCCACGACATAGCCCACCGCACCGAAGACGGCCAGAAGAAGGATGAAGGAGCCGACCCGGATGCCCATGCCGGCCTGATAGAGCATGAGTTCCAGGCGGCGCGCGATGGAGAGTCCGCGCAGGATGCGATCCACGAAGGGAATCGCGCTCAGGCGCTCGTCGCGCTCCACCTCCAGAGGAACCCAGGCTTCCTGGCGCTCCCGCGGCATCCCGATCCGCTCGCGCAGAAGCTGGGTGCTCCGCTCGCGTCTCCGGAGGAGAAGCGAGAAGTAGAAGGTGATGGTCCCGAGGAAAATCAGCAGGGCGACAATGAGGAAGATCACCGGAGCGCCGTCCTCGCGAAGATCCCGGCCAGGTCGGTTCCCGCCTGCTCCACCCGGTCCGAGAAGTGGGGTACGACGCCGGTAGCCTCGTAGCGGCCCAGGATCTTCCCGCCGGGTCCCGTGCCCGTGCGTGTGAAGCGGAAGATCTCCTGCATGGTCACCACCGAGCCTTCCATGCCCACGATCTCCTCGACGCCCAGGATCTTTCGGC
>JBGPHU010000183.1:0-4330 GCA_041484545.1 Candidatus Eiseniibacteriota bacterium
AACCCGCCCTCGCGGGGCGACCCGAGCGGAGGACTTAGCACTCGAGCGCGAGCTTCGCGCGAGCGAGAAGGATCGCGCCGAACACGTGATGCTCGTCGACCTCGGCCGAAACGACGTGGGGCGTATCGCGCGTATCGGGAGCGTCCGCGCCACCAGCTTCATGGAGGTGGAGCGCTACTCGCACGTGATGCATCTCGTGAGCCAGGTCGAAGGGGAGGTGCGGGACGGCCTGTCCGCCTTCGACGTGGTCCGCGCCTGCTTCCCGGCCGGGACCGTGAGCGGCGCGCCCAAGAAGCGCGCGATGGAGCTGATCGAGAAGATGGAGCGCGCCCGGCGCGGCGCCTACGCGGGCGCCGTGGGCTACTTCGACTTCCACGGCAACGCGGACTTCTGCATCGCCATCCGGACCGCCACCTTCGAGCGCGGCCGGATCCACTGCGGCGTCGGCGCCGGAATCGTGGCCGACTCCGATCCCGAGGCAGAGTGGATCGAGACCCGCAACAAGGGACGGGCGGTCGAGGAGGCGGTGAGGCTCGCCGCCCGGGGATTCCAACCGTGATCCTCATGATCGACAACTACGACTCGTTCACCTGGAACCTGGTCCAGTACCTGGGCGAGCTGGGCTCGACTCCCGAGGTCGTCCGGAACGACGAGATCACCGCCGACGAAGCGGTACGTCGGAGCCCGTCCGCCGTGGTGATCTCGCCCGGCCCGGGCAGGCCCGGCGACGCCGGGATCAGCCGGGCCGTGATCGAGAAGCTCTCAGGCAAAGTCCCCATCCTGGGCGTGTGCCTGGGACACCAGTGCATCGGCGAGGTCTTCGGCGGGAAGGTGGTCCGCGCCGAGCGCTTGGTCCACGGAAAGACGTCCGCCATCATCCACACGGGACGCGGACTTTTTCTCGACGTGGACAATCCCTTCCAGGCCACGCGATACCATTCACTCTTGGTATCCCGCGAGGGGCTGCCCGAGACTTTGCAAGTCGTGGCGTGGACGCCGGAAAACGAGATCATGGCGTTCCGTCACAAGGACCACGAGACCTGGGGCGTCCAGTTCCACCCGGAGTCGATTCTCACGACGTGCGGCAAGGATCTGCTTCGGAATTTCCTCCGCCTCGTGCCGGACGCTCTGCAGACGAAGAAGCGATGATCCGCGCGTTTCTGCCGCGTCTGCTCCGCGGCGAGCGCCTTTCGCGCGAGGAGACCGGCGCGGCCGTGCGGGCGATGATGCGCGGCGAAGTGGGGGACGCGCAGATCGCAGCGTTTCTCTACGCTCTGGCGCAGCGGGGGGAGACCGCGGAGGAATTGCTGGGAGGCGCCGAGGCGCTGCGCGCGGAGGCGATCCCGTTTCCATCGGCGCGCGAGCTTCTCCTCGACACCTGCGGCACCGGAGGGGACGGCTCGCACACGTACAACATCTCCACCGCGGCCGCCCTGATCGCGGCTGCCGCGGGCGTACCCGTGGCGAAACACGGCAACCGCTCGGTGTCGAGCCGATCCGGGAGCGCCGACGTGCTCGAGGCGCTGGGCGCCAACGTCGACCTCGGCCCTCAGGGGGCCGCGCGGGCGCTGGAAGAGACTGGGTTCACGTTCCTGAACGCGAGAGGGTTCCACCCGGCCATGCGTCACGTGGCGCGCGCCCGGACCGATCTGGGCATCCGGACCCTGTTCAACTGGCTGGGGCCGCTCTCCAACCCCGCGCACGCCACCCACCAGCTCGTAGGTGTGGCGGACGGGAGCCGGGTCGCGATGGTGGCCGAGGTGCTCTCGAAGCTCAGGATCGCGCGGGCGCTCGTCGTGCACGGGACGGGCGGGCTGGACGAGCTCTCGCTGGAGGAGGGGAATGTGGCCTACGAGGCGGGCGGGAACGGCGCGGGAAAGCGGCGCACCGTGGAGGCAGGTGCGCTCGGCCTTGCCCCCGCGGGCATCGAGGCGTTGAGGGGAGGCGACCCCGGAGTGAACGCGGGGATCATCCGCGCGGTGCTCTCCGGGGAGCGCGGTCCCCGGCGCGACGCGCTGCTCCTGAACGCGGCGGCCGCGCTCTGGATCGCGGACGCGGCACCGACCCTCGCTGCGGGCGTGGCCCTCGCGGCGGAACAGATCGAATCGCGCCGGGCGCTTCAGGTGCTCGAGCGCTTCGTGGACGTTTCCCAAAAGCTCGGAGAGGAATGATGGCCGATTTTCTCACGACGATCGCCCGCGAGCGGCGCGAGCGGCTGGAACGCGAAGCCGTTCACATCTCGACGGTCGAGCTTCGGCGCCAGGCCGAGGCCCGCCGCCGAGACACGCGCGCGTTCATCGCATCGCTGCGGCGGCCCTCGGGCGAGCCGCTCCGGGTCATCGCGGAGATCAAGCGCGCGTCACCGTCCGCCGGACTGTTGAAGCGGGAGTTCGATCCCGCCGCCATCGGAAAGGAATACGAGCGGGTCGGCGCCGCGGCGATCTCGGTCCTCACCGAGCCGCTCAGGTTTCAGGGGTCGGTGGAACATCTCAGAGTGGTTCGCGAGGCGGTATCGGTCCCCGTGCTCCTCAAGGACTTCGTGGTCCACGAGCGGCAGCTCTTCGAGGCTCGAGCCTACGGCGCGGATGCGGCGCTCCTCATCGTGTCGCTGCTCGGACCGGGCCAGCTCCGGGACTACGCGGCTATCGCTCGCGAAATCGGGCTCGAGCTCCTGATCGAGGTGCACGAGAAGAACGAGGTGGAGCGGGCGCTGGCCCTGGAGGGCGCGATCGGGGTCAACAACCGGAATCTGCGCACGCTGGAGATGCGGCGCAACCACGCCTCGGGGATTCTCCCGATGGTCCCCGCCGACCGGGTGCGCATCGCCGAGAGCGGCTACAGCGCCCGGGAGGAGATGCGGGAGCTGGAGCGCGTCGGCGCGGACGGCGTCCTGATCGGGGAGACGCTCCTCAAGGCGGAGTCGATCGAGGAGGCCTTCGCCTCCCTCTTCGGGACCGTGGTCAAGAAGCCCGCCGAGAAGAAGCCGGGCTGATGCGCACCCGGATCAAGGTGTGCGGCATCACCACCCCCGACGACGCGGCGATGGCGGCGCGCGCCGGCGCGGACTACGTGGGCGTGGTGCTCACGGAGAGCCCGCGCCGCGTCACGACGGAGCGAGCGCGTGAGATCGCGATCGCGCTCCCGGCCGAAACGCTCCTCGTGGCCGTCTTCGCGGACGAGTCCCACGCGGTCGTCGCGCGCCGCCTGGAGGACCTTCCGGTGCACGCCGTCCAGGTGCACGGGTGGGACGACGCCGCCGGAGCGGCCTTCGAGGTGTGGCGCGTGCTCCGGGGCGACGCGCCGGATCCGGCCACGCTCCCCATGGTCCCTCTTCGAACCTACCTGCTCGACGCCGCGGACGAGAACCGGCCCGGGGGCACCGGAACGCGCGCCGACTGGGGCTGGGCCCGACGCGGGGTGAACGCGGGATTGCGGCTCATCGTGGCCGGAGGGCTGACCCCCGAGAACGTCGCCGAGCTGATCTTGGAGGTCCGACCCTTCGGCGTGGACGCCTCGAGCGGACTCGAGATCGAGCCGGGCCGGAAGGATCCCGCGAAGGTGCAGGCGTTCATCGAGCGGATCCGCGAGGCGGATCGGTCCCGGCCGAAGCGCTCGTGAGCGGGGAAGGCGGCCGCTTCGGCGAATTCGGCGGCGTTTACGTCCCCGAGATCCTGTTCACTCCAATCCAGGAATTGGCGCGCGCCTACGAGGAAGCACGGACGGATCCCACGTTCCAGGCCGAGCTGACCCGGGAGCTCCGCACCTTCGCCGGCCGCCCCACGCCGCTCACCCACGGTCCGCGCCTCGGCGAGGCGCTCGGGCTCGCGCGCGTCTACTTGAAGCGCGAGGATCTCCTCCACACCGGCGCGCACAAGCTGAACAACGCGCTCGGCCAGGCGCTGCTCGCCCGGCGAATGGGAAAGACGAGGATCGTCGCCGAGACCGGGGCGGGACAGCACGGTGTCGCGAGCGCGACCGCGTGCGCGCGCGTGGGCCTCACGTGCGTGGTCTACATGGGCAAAGTCGACATGGAGCGCCAGCGGCCCAACGTGGAGCGCATGCGGCTCCTCGGCGCCGAGGTCGTCCCCGTCGGCTCGGGCAGCCGCACGCTCAAGGACGCGATCAACGAGGCCATGCGCGACTGGTCCGCGTCGATCCGGACGACCCATTACCTCCTGGGCTCGGTGCTCGGGCCGCATCCGTATCCGTTCATGGTGCGCGAGTTCCAGTCGGTGATCGGCGCCGAAGCGCGCGAGCAGATACTCGCCATCGAAGGGCGGTTGCCGGACTACGCGATCGCTTGCATCGGCGGCGGCTCGAACGCGATCGG
>JBGPHU010000184.1:0-4307 GCA_041484545.1 Candidatus Eiseniibacteriota bacterium
GCGCGCCGGCCCCATCCCGTAGAGGATGCCGAAGTTCACGATCTTGGCCTGGGCCCGCTGGCTCTGCGTGACCTCCTCCGGCGCGACCCCGAAGAGCCGTGAGGCCGTGGTGCGGTGCACGTCCCCGCCGGAGCGGAACGCTTCGGTAAGAACCGGATCGCCGGAAAGGTGCGCCATCAGGCGCAACTCGATCTGCGAATAATCGAACGAGACCAGAAGTCCGTCATCCCCTTCCGCGATGAACGCTCTCCGGATCGCCCGCCCCTCCTCGGTGCGGATCGGAATGTTCTGGAGGCTCGGATCGCTCGCGCTCAACCGGCCGGTGGAAGCCACGGCCTGGTGGAAGGTGGCGTGGACGCGTCCCGTCTCGCGGTTGACGAATCTCGGGAGCGCGTCGACGTAGGTGCTCTTGAGCTTCTGGTACTGGCGGTGCTGGAGGAGGAGGCCCGGCAGCGGATGAAGCGGGGCCAGGCTCTCGAGCACCTCGACGTCGGTGGAGTAGCCGTCCTTGGTCCGGCGCCCTTTCGGGAGATTGAGACGCTCGAAGAGAATCTCGGCGACCTGACGCGGAGAGCTCACGTTGAAGGGAACTCCCGCGGCAGTCTGGATCTCGGATTCGAGCCGCGCGCACTCCGCTCCCAGCGAGAGCGACATGGCGTTCAATGCCGGCACGTCGATCTTCATGCCTACCCGCTCCATCCGCACCAGCACCCCCACGAGCGGCATCTCGACGTCGCGGAACAAAGGCAAGAGTCCCGAGCGGTCCAGCTCCAGCGCGAGGAGCGGCGTGAGCCTCAGGCACACGTCGGAATCCTCGCAGCAATACTCGGCAACGCGCTCGACAGGGACCGCGGCCATCGTGATCTGGTCCCGCCCCACTCCGAGCAGAGACTGCGTGGGGATCTTCTCGATCCCGAGACGGGCGCGCGCCAGGTGGTCGATGTTCTTGGGCTGATCGGGATCCACGAGGAAGGCTGCGAGCATCGTGTCGAGTGTTATGTCCTGGACGGGGATTCCGAAGCGATGGAGCACATGCCAGTCGAATTTCGCGTTCTGCGCCACCCGCTTCTTCGACGGGTCGGCGAAGAAGGGCCGGAGCGCCTCCCGGACCTTGGGCGCGTCGAGATTCCCGCCCTCGTGATGGCCGATCGGGAGGTAGAACGCCCGGCCGGGCGTGAGCGCGACCGAGATGCCGACGAGGCCGGCCTCCATCGGATTGAGCTTCGTGGTCTCGGTGTCGAACGCGACGTAGTCGGTCGCGGCGGCGAGCGCCTCGGCGAGCGCCCGGAGCGCCTCGGACGTGCGGACGACCGTGTAGTCCCCGAGCGGAGGCCGCTCCGGCGCGCTTGGGGCGGCGGCCGGCGCGCGCGGCTCCGCAGGCGCCACGAGATCCGGAAAGAGCTCCGCCGGCTCCTCGGCCCGAAGCTCCGTCTCGAACCGTTTCTTGATCCCGCGAAATTCCAGGTCCTCCAGGGCGCGCACCAGCTCCGGAAGGTCGGGGGAGGTGCGCTCGAGATCCTGCCAGCGGACGTCGAGCGGCAGATCGGTCCGGATCGTCACGAGCTTCTGCGAGAGGCGGGCCTTGCCTTCGTTCTCACGGATTTTCTCCCGCAACGCGGGGCGCGCGACGCAGTCCAGGGAGCGATAGAGGCCCTCCAGCGAGCCGTGCGTCGCGATGAGCGAGGCCGCCGTCTTCTCGCCGACACCGGGGACGCCGGGCACGTTGTCCACCGCGTCCCCCATCAGCGCCAGGAGGTCGACCATCTGCGCGGGATCCACTCCGAAGCGCGCCCGCACGGCCGCGGCGTCGATGGTCTCGACCGATTCGCCGCGTCCGCGCGGAGAGAGGAGACGGATCCTCTCGGACACGATCTGGTAGAAATCCTTGTCGCTCGTCAGAATCCAGACGTCCCGGCCCGCCCGCGCGGCCTCCACCGCCAGCGTGCCCACGATGTCGTCCGCCTCGACTCCGTTCTGCTCCACGATCGGGATGCCGAGGAGCCGGAGCACCTCGCGGATCTTGGGCAGCTGATGCACCAGGTCCTCGGGCATGGGCGGTCTGTGGGCCTTGTACTCCGCGTACTCGCGATGACGGAAGGTGGGACCCGCGGTGTCAAAGACGACGGCGACGTGGTCCGGATGGCGCTGGTCCAGCAGGGGGAGCAGCGTGTTCAGGTACCCGAACACGGCGCTCGTCACCTCGCCTCTCGAGTTCCGGAGCGGGTTCCTGGCGAAGGCGAAATGGGACCGGTAGAGGAGCGCCGATCCGTCGACCAGGAGCAGCTCCTTAGCGCCGCCGGCTTCCGGTGCCGTAGAGGCCATGGCGGGTCAGATAGCGGAGAACGAGGTCGGGAATCCAGTAGCGCACGGGAAGCCCGCGCTTGAGCCGCCGGCGGACCTCGCTCGAGCAGATCCCGATGCGGGGAGGCTTCACGTAGACGACGCGGCGACGGAGCGACTGAGGCAGCGAGGGCATGTCGCCGTCGCCGCGCGGCACCACGATGAGGCGCGCCAGCTCGAGGATCCGGTCGGGCTTCACCCAGCGGCCGAACTCCTCCAGGCTGTCCTGCCCCATGAGGAAGAAGAGATCCCCATCGGTGGATCGGTGGAGCGCCTCGAGCGTGTTCACGGTGTAGGAGCACCCGCCGAGGTCGGCTTCCAGGCGCGACACCTCGAAGGAGCGGTTCCCTTTCACGGCCAGACGGAGCATGGCGATCCGGTGCTCCACGTCGGCCAGGTCGGGCGCGCGCTTGTGGGAGGGCCGGTTGGCGGGCACGAACAGCATGCGGTCGAGCTTCAGCCGGGCCACCGCTTCCTGAGCCATCATCAGATGTCCGTGGTGCACGGGATCGAACGTACCTCCGAAGATACCGACGCGGCTCACCCGGGCGCCTCCGACGCCTGCAGTCCGCGCAGCCGCTCGTCCGTCTTCCGCTTCGGGGTCTCCGGAACGACCGGATCGCTATTCCTACGATTTTCCGTGGATTCCGGCTTTCGTCCCCGGCGCTCGAGCACCGTCGCCAGGAGCGTCGTCGCCTCCGACGCCCACTTGGAGTCGGGATACTCCGCGAGCAGCTTGCGAAGATAGAACTCCGCCGCCTTCTCCTTTCGAAGCTTGGTGTAGAGGCGGCCGCTCCGGATGAGCTTTTCCGCGAGACGGTCGCGCAGGACCCGGATCCTGCCCTTCGCCTCTCCGACACGAGCGTGGTCCGGATACTGGTCCACGAACTGGTTGTAGCGGGTCAGCGCCCGTACGGTCTCGGTCTGGTCCAGGGCCGCCGGGTGGCTCTGCAGATCATCGCATCGGGCCTGATCGAGAAGCGCGTCGGCCTGTAGCGGCGAAGTGGGAAAGTCGCGGAGCAGGCGGTCGAACTGCGCCGAAGCGAGCGCGTAGTCCCGCTCGTGGATGTAGCTCTCGCCCAGATAGTAGAGCGCGTCGTCCGTGCGGTCGGTCCCTGGGAACTGCTCGATGTAGGCCTTGAAGTCCGGGATCGCGTCCATGTAGTCGCCCCGGTCGAAGGCGGCCTTGGCGCCCGGGAAATCGGGCGTCCCCTCGCGTCTTCCCTCTTTGAGGGTGCCGCCGCAGCCCAGCCAGGAGAGGAGCGGAATAAGGATCAGGCTCCGCGTGAGCCATCGCTTCATCGGGCGCGCGACCCCTCGGCCGGGAGCTCCCGCTCGAGGAGTTCCAGATAAGCCCGCGCCCGGACGTTCTCGGGGTCCAGGGCCAGGCACTTCTCCCATTCCTCGCGCGCCCGGGTCTTCCGGCCCGAGCTCAAGAGCACCACGCCGAGCGTCACCCGCGCCGCCACGTACTTCGGGTTTTGCGCCAGGGCTTCCTCCAGCTCCGTTTCCGCGTCCTGAAGGAGGCCCATTTCGCAGTAGGTGGCGCCGAGCTTGTTCTTGATGTCGAGGTACTGCGGGGAAAGTTTGAGCGCCTTCCGGTACTCCTGGGACGCGTCCACCAGCACGCCGACGTTCCGGTAGGTGTCCCCCAGCATCATGTGAGACTCCGCCAGGTAGGACCGAACCTCCGGCGACAGGTTCTCCTGCTCGTGGTCGCGCATTCGCTCCACGTTGAATTCGCGCATGGCGTCTTCGTACTGGCCCATCTCGTTGAACACGATCGCCAGATTCAGCCTCGCCTCCACGTAATTCGGGTTCAGCTCGAGGGCGCGCCGGAACTCCTCGGCCGCATCACGCCGGTCTCCGTTCATGCTCATGGCGAGCCCGAGCTGATTATGGAGATCGGGAAAATTCGGATTGAGCTTCACCGCCTCGAGCAATTCTCTGATTGCGTCCTGATAGAA
>JBGPHU010000185.1:0-4296 GCA_041484545.1 Candidatus Eiseniibacteriota bacterium
GCGCTCGTCCGCGAAGTGAACCTTGGGCATCACGATCCCGCGCTGCCGCGCCAGGTCGAGGTTCAGCCGCGCGCGCGAGCCCGACTCGGCGCCGAGCGTGTTCCGGGAACCCTCCCAGCGGAGCCCGCCCACCAGAAGTCCACGCATGTCGGCCGCGAAGGCCCGGCGCTGGGATCGCGATCCGCCGCTCAGGGCCCGCGTGCCCCCCTCGCCGCGCAGCGAGAGGGAGGCGACCGGGTCGTACTGGAGCGCCACCTCTCCGCGCGTTTCGCCGCCGTCTCCAGCGGCCTGGTTCCAGCGGTCGTTCTCGAACACGTTGTCGAGGCGATCCATCGTGGTGAAGCGGCTGTCCCGCGAGCGGAACGTCCCCGACGCGCGCAGAATACCCAGGCCGCGGCCCAGGACCGAAAGCGGCCTGGGATCCATCTGCGCGCCGAAGCGGAGCGCGCTCCCGGCGTTGTCCCCGTCATCCAGCGAGGAGAGCGCGTTCCGGTCCAGTCCCGAGCGCGCCGCCTCGGCCTCGAGATTCACCGCGCGAAAGAGGTGGGCCGAGCCGCCGAGATCGAGGAGCCTCTGCACCGCGGGCGAGGGAATGGATCGCCCGGGCGTGTAGGAACCCAGGGTTCGGCCCATGTAGTTGTAGAAGTGGGCGCCATCCGCGGCGAGCGTGTCGGCATAGGCCCCTCGTCCCGCGCCGACGGAAGCGAACTCGACTAGATAGTCGCCCCTTCCCAATCCGAGATGGATCCAGTGCGGGTTGGCCGGATCGGACTGGTCCCACGCATAATCGCCGTTCCCCGCGCCCACGAAGCGCGCGCCGGAAGAGGTGGCCGCCGAGTCGCCGAGGCTTCCCAGCTCGCGCAGGTTCTCCGGCGTGAGCGAAGCGTCGATGGGGCTCTTGGGATCGTCGCCGTCTTTCAGATACGTCGCGTACCAGCGCCCCGACGTGGAAATGGTTCCCTGCGTGAACGCCGCGTAGAGACTGCGGCGGAAATTGGTGCTCGCCCGCTCGAAATCGAACGCGAGCCTGCTCTCGGCGGTGATTGGATGATGCGTGGTGAACGTGACGGCGCCGACCCCATAGTCGATCACATAATCCTGATCGGCGCCGCGCTTCTGTTTCACGCCGTCGAGCCAGACCGTCTCCGAACCGGCCACGACGCCGGCCGGAATCACGCCGGGCACGCTGGGGATCAGCTGGTACGGGCCCTGCTTCCCTTCCTCGCCCTTCGTCTCGATCGTGCCGCGCTGGCCCTTGGCGCTCGCCGCGGCGACGTCCCACCGGGAGCCCAGCACGCGGGCCTGTCCCCGGACGCCCTGGAGCTGCCGGCTCACGCGCGCGAACTCGCCGGTGCCGCCGTCGAGCCGGAAGTCCCCCATCGTGACCTCACCCTGCGGGGATCGCACGGAGAGGAAGAGCCGATCGAGGTCCTGCAGCTCGCGCGTGGTTCCGTCCGGCTCGAACGGAAGGGCCTGGTCGCTCAGGGTCGCCGCCAACTCGACGTCGCCCGCCACGCGGCCTCGGACGGTCAGGTCTAGCGTCTGATGGAGCGACGCGTCTCGTCCGCGCCCCATCTCGACACTCAGCGACTTGGAGCCCGAGAAGAGGAGCGACGCCTGCGAGCCGGCGCCCACGCCGGCCCCGCCCGTCACGTCGGCGCCCGACGCCGATGCCGTCGAGGAGGGATCCGCGCGGCGCATCCACGTGTTGGAAGCGCGAGACGAGGAATCGGTGGGCGACTCGGAGGCGGAGGGCGCCGCGAACACCGAGGCCGCCCGGAGCGAGAGGAGCGAGGGCGACCGGAGAACGGGATAGTCGAAGACGAGGGTGTCGCTCGCGGACTCGACCCCGCCCGGATGGACCACGTCGATCGGAAGTGCTGAGACCGGCGCGTGCGATCCGGCCAGCGCGGCGAGCACGGCCAGCGCGACGAGGAGGGCGGCCCGGAGAGAGCGCGCTCCGATCAATCGTTCCTCCGGATCAGCGGTCTGGACTCCGGCACGAGGATCTGGATCTCATCGCGTCCGGGATCCGCCACCGCGATCTGACGCCGCGGGCCGATCGCAAGAGTGCCGGGCCGCCACGGAATCTTGTCGCCTCCGAAAACCCGGACGGTGATGAACAGTCCGTCGATTCCTTCCCCGAAGGCGTGGATGCTCTGCGCCGCCCCGTTCGCGACGTAGAGAAAGCCGGCGCGATCGACCGCCAGATCCGAGATGGAGATGGGCGCGGCGGTGCGGCTCAAGGGGATCGTGAGCGTGAGCCTGCCGCTCGCGCCGAACCGGAGCAGAGCGATCCGCGCGGCGTCGTAGATCCAAACGTCGCCCCCAGGTGAACCGGCAACCACGACGGGCGCCCGGAGCGAGTCCTCGGGCACGAGGAACCGCGTGGAGCGGGCGGGTTCCAGCCTGTCGTCGAGCGGGACGAGGTCGCGCGCGCGAGGAGAGAGAAGCCAGAGCCTCCCGAACCGGTCCAGAAGGATGCGGGCGCCCGCGTCGCGCGCCTCCTCGGCCGCGGCGCCCTGGAACAACCTCTGGCCGAGAAATCGCCCGGCCCGGTCGAACGCCAGGAGCGCTCCCGGGCCGCGGTCCAGCACCAGAAGCGACTGATCGCGATCGACCGCGATATCGACCGGAAGCTGGAGCGAGGTCTCGTCGGAGCCGTAGCCGCCGACCTCCCAGAGAACGTGGCCGCGCGGATCCAGCTTGGTGACGCGCCGGGTCTCGGCGTCGAGCACGAGCAGGTTTCCGTCGGAGTCGTATGCGAGCCTGGAAGGCCGCCTGATCCCGGCGGCCTCGAGGGCGTCGCGATCCAGGATCCACTCCGTGCGCAGCACGTAGGGAGGAGCCGAGGAGACCGAGTCCGGCGGCGGCGCGGGCTCGGCCGCGAGGCACGAACCGGCGCACCCCATGAGAAACAGGAGCGCGGGCAGGGTCGAATGGAATCTGATTCGTACGGGACCGCTCATGAGTATCCGGGGAGGAGAGACCTCGCCGCGGTCGAAGGCAGGGTGGCGCGAACGATCAGAACGTCTGTCGGAGAAGCAGCCTTCCCCCGCCGTCGGCGGTCATGTCGGTGAGAATGCGAAGCTCGCTCCCGTCGATGGACGATTGCCCGTCCTTGGCGTCGCCGCGATGGAGCATCTGCGTGTCGATCGCGCTGGCGAGCCGGTTCAGGATCGCGAGAGCGAAGGAGAACTTGGCCCGATTGAAGGCGCGCGTCGAATTCCGCCGGGTGACGCGAAAGCTCTCTTGCCCCGAGGCGCTCGTCCAGTCCCAGGCACGGCTCCCCGTCGGGAGGCGTTCCGCCACGTAGGCGTCCTGCGCCGCGGGGTCCGAGGGGAACTCGTTCCGCGCGTCGCGCCGCAGCGCGTCCTCGTAGGAATCGACGCCCGATCCGCTCGAGCGCGTGTAGGTGCCGACCAGTCTCCAATAGTCGTCCGACCCCGAGTCCGTTCCGACTCCGGCGTTGAGCTGCGCCTGTTCGATGTAGTTGTTTCGCCTGAGACGCCCCGAGATCTCCCAGGCCACGAAGTTGGCCCAGACCGCCCCCTCCGAGATGAAGAACCCCGTCGCGCGGCCTTTGTGGCCCGAATATAGCTCCCCGGCGCCCGGAAGGAGCAGCGAGAGCATGAGCGCCTTTCTCGGATTGGCCGCGCCGTGCTTCCGCGCGGCGGGCGGCGGGGGCGGAGAAACGGCGGATGCCGAATCGGCGCCCAGCTGCGCGGCGGCCGGGAGCTGCGCCATCGAGAGGTCCGTGCGGCCGAGATCCAGATCGGATCGGGCGAACGCGGGCGCGGCGACCGCGAAGGCGGCCGTCATGCCGAGCGCAAAGGAGATGGCGGTTCTAATCGAGGCGTCTCGTGACGACGAACCCGACGGCATTGTCCCTCGAGAAGGGCTTGGTGCGCATCTTGAACCGGATCTTCGTATCGTTTCCGAGCGTTGCGTGAGTCCTTTGCTTCATCAGCCTCAGCACGTCCACCGCGCTCACGATGCGGTTCACGAAGGCGCCCGCGACTGCGGTGTGTGCGTTCTTCAGGAGATTATTACTGTGTGCCCGGATTCCGCGATAGTAATTCCGGTTGTCCTGCGTATCCCAGCCCGACCAGTACGTGTCGATCTTTCCAATGTCTTCGTAAAACTGCTGACGGTTGTTCGCCGCGAAGCCATCGATCAGCGCCTTGTTGGACTGATGCTCCGCCGGATTGTTGGCGTTGTCCACGGAATCCCATTTCGCGTAGTCCCAGTGCCCATCCGCGTAACCCTCGAATTCCTTTTCCTTGGACTTGCCCC
>JBGPHU010000186.1:0-4206 GCA_041484545.1 Candidatus Eiseniibacteriota bacterium
AACAACCGCTGGAACCGGAAGGGATTCGTCCAGGTGCTCCAGGACTCGACCCCGCCGACGGACGGATCGGTGACAACGCGGTACGGCGAGTGGGCCTGGTACCAGATCGATTCGAGCTACGTGCCCATGGATACCGCCGACCATCTGCCGGTCTCGCAGGAGGACTACCTCCAGACCGCGCTCGCCTGGAAGCACACCCCGTCCCTGAACACGCTTTACAACATCCGGCTTTCCCGCCAGCAGTGGATCTCCTCGAGCGACGTCCTCGACCGCGAGCCGTGGGAGTACCAGCAGCAGCCCAACCGATACTATGACACGGGGAATCGCATCGACGGCGCGTACTACGTGACGAACGGCGACTACCCGGCCTACGAGAGGAAACGGACGGTCACGTACACCCTGAACGGCGACATCTCGAAACGGGCCGGCGCCCACGACTTCATGGCAGGCGGCGACATCAACTACAACGAGCTGGGATTTCTGAAGACGACGTTCCCGAACGTGGTGACCGGCACCGGACTCTACGGATTCGATCGGGACGAATTTCGTTTCTTCAATCCCGAGGGATCGGTCTTCGTGCAGGACCGGTGGAAGTACCAGGGCCTGGTGCTGAATGCCGGCGTGCGCTACGACAACTTCTCCGTGGGGAAGCAAATTCCCTCGTCCGAGGTGATCGACCGGGTCAAGACTCAGATCAGTCCGCGCATCGGAGTGGCCTATCCGATCACCGATCGGGACGTCATGAGCTTTCACTATGGCCGCCTCTTCCAGGTGCCCGACCGCGAGGTCATCTACCAGGGGCGCCTCCCGTCGTCCCAGGTCCGAGGAAACCCCAACCTCGAGCCACAGACCACGATCAGCTATCAGCTCGGAGTGCAGCACATGCTCTCGAACAGCGTCTTCGGGCAGTTCGGCGTGTACTTCAAGGACATCTTCGGACTGTTGACGACGGTGCCCGTGGATGTCCCCGGCATCGCGAATACCGTGGAAACCTACGTGAACGGAGACTATGCCTCGGCGCGGGGGCTGGACTTCACGTTCATCAAGCGGTTCAGCCATGGGTTCGGCTGGGAGCTGAACTACAGCTATGGTCACGTGACGGGGACCGCGTCCGATCCGAACCGCGCATTACAAGATCAGGGGAATCTCCGCGACCAGTTCAAGCCGACCTCGGAACAGCCGCTCCGGTGGGATCAGCGCCACACGCTCTCGGCGACGCTGAGTCTGGGGAACGAGAAGAACTGGCGCACCTCGTTCGTCTACCAGTTCGGGTCGGGTTTTCCATACACGCCCCACGAGCGGTCGGAGCGCCAGCAAGATCCGCAGCTCGTGAACTCGAAACGGCTGCCCTCCACGTCTACGCTTTCCATGCAGGGGGAGCGAAACTTCGCCGCGTGGGGGCAGAACCTCACGCTCTACGTGCAGGCGACGAATCTCCTCGACGCGCGGGGCATCGTCGCCCTGCAGCCCGACGTCTGGCCGCAGGGCGCGATCAACCCGCTGTCGTACGTCATCTATTACTCCGAGACGAATCGCGCTGGCGGCGCGTTCCTGACCCAGGACCAGAACGGCGACGGAATCGAGGACTGGGTCCCCGTTCACGATCCGCGCGTCTTTCAGCCCGGTCGCTCGATCCGGGTCGGCCTGGGGGTGCAGTTCTAGCAGGCCGAGGCGACCCCGGCCGGAGGGCGGCCGGCGGCCGGCGGTCATGGCGGCGGCAAGGGACCGCATGGGTACATATCTTGCGCTCCACATGCGCTTCGGCGGGGGATCATTCCTGATCCAAGAGCCGCAGCGCATTGTGGCCATGTCGCATGGCTTTCCGGGAGGGGCAATGCAGAAACGATTCGTGGTGTGGGCGGTACTTCTGTTTTGCAGCGCGATATCGCAAAATGCATGGGCGCGGACCGATCTCGGCGCAAGAAGCATCGGGGCCGACGTCGGATTCGTGGATCCGGACAACATCGACGGCACGCTGGGGCTGGGCGCATTCATGAACCTCGGGAATCTCTCGCCCGATATTCGACTGGCGCCGCATCTGGGCTATTGGTCCAAGTCGAACAGCTTCGGAGGGGACAAGGTCTCGATCAGCGACATCTCGCTCTCGACCCGCGGTCTCTACATGTTTCACATGTCCTCGCCGAAATTCCGTCCCTATGTCGGAGCGGGGTTGGGCTTCCACATGGTTCACGCCAAGGTGGAGACGGCCGCGCAAGACCTGGGCGGGGGGTTCATCATTCCCGCGATGGAGGTGTCGGACTCCTCGACGAAGCTCGGCCTGGACATGGGCGGAGGCTTCACGACGCCGCTGAGCGAGAAGACCGATTTCTGCCTCGATCTCTGGTACACGGCCGTCTCGGACGTGGGGCATTTGTCGCTGAAGGCCGGCGTTTCCTTCGACCTGGGCGGCTCGCCGCACGCGGACGCGCCTCCGCCCCCCCATCGGAGCCGGGTCCGGCGCTAGACAGCCGGTACCCAACGAAGGACGGCGCCACCCTCCGCGGGGCGGCGCCGTTTTCATTTGCGGCCGTTTCGTACGCGGCTCGCTGGCTCCCGAGGCGCCTACGCGCGGTGGTAGGTGCTCGTCATTTCCATCGTCCTCGGGCCGAAGCCCTCACGGCGCGTGCGGACAACGAGGGTGCGCCCACGGTCCTGAAGCGCGAACGACTGCGTGATCGTGCCGCCGCGCGGTCCGGTGCTCTCGACCACGAGCGTGGACCCGTGCCACCGGCCCAGCACGTAGTCGGGACTGTCGCCGCCGCGTGAGTCGAACTTGCCGCCGAGCATGATCGTCTTGAGCGGCCGGTTCCGAGCGTCGGCGATGCGGATCATGCTCGGTCTCTGATCAATGCGGATGAAATCAGGGAGCATCATTTCCCGCATCGGCCCCCGCCCGCGGAAATCTCCGCGATTCCCGCGCGAGTCCGCGGAACCGTTATCGGCGGCCCAGCGGCCTCCCAGGTCGGCGCGGTCGAACCGGCCTCGATCCGACCCCCAGCCCTGCCCGCTGTGATCGCCCGGATCGTTCTGATGATTTCGGTCGTATTGCGCGTTCATGCCTGGACCCGCGCCGAACGCGTTCTGCGAGTTGGTGCCCTGCGCCAGTGCCGTCCCGGCCAGGGAGCCGAGCAGCGCGGCGGCGGCTACAAGAGACGCGGCCAATCGTTTCATGGATGTTTCCTCCGGGCCATGCCCGCGGGGTCCTGGATGGCCCTCCGGACTTCGATGCCCCGGAGTCGCCGGGCGCGGGCCCCCTTGCCCTCACCTGTCCCGTTAGACCGCCGCCGCTGTGGCAGAAATGTGGCGACGGCCCGACAATGTGCAGCTTACTCTCTCCAATTCCATGCTCGATCTCGCCCAATACCCCCTGGAGAAGGTCGCCTCTCGCGTAGGAACGCCGTTCTATTTCTACGACGGCGAAGTGTTGCGGGCGTCCGCGGCGCGGTTCGCCGATGCGGTGAGCGGGCAGGGCGCCCGGGGGCGCTACGCCATGAAGGCGAATTCCTGCCGCAAGATCCTCGACGTGATGCGCGACGCCGGAATGTGGATCGACGCGGTGAGCGGAAACGAAGTGCTCCGCGCCCGTCGCGCGGGATTCGCGGGCGGCTTCAAGCCTCCCGTGATTCTCTTGACGTCCGACGTGTTCCGCGACAACGCCCTCGAGGCTCTGCTCGGCGAACGCGTCACTCCGAATCTCGGCTCTCCCGGAATGCTGCGCGAGCTGCGCGAGGCGGCCTTCCGCGGGCCCGTCGCGGTCCGCGTGAACCCGGGCTTCGGGCAGGGCCACGTCGAGGCGTGCGACACCGGGGGCCCGTCCTCGAAGCACGGCATCTGGCCCGACCGGCTCGCGGAGGTCAGGCGAGAGGCTGCCGACGCGGGGCTCACCGTGGCACTCCTCCACGCGCACGTGGGGACCGGCCCGGCGCTGCTCGAGTTCGACACCAACGTGATGCGCCTGGTCGAGTTCTTCGGATCGCTGCTGCCGGATTTCCCCGACGTCGAGGCCGTGAGCCTGGGCGGAGGGATCCCGCATCCGTATCGCCCCGGGGAAGCCGCGTACGATCTGGGATCGCTGCGCGCGCTCCTGAGCCGGGCGGCCGGATCGCTGAGCGCCAAGGCCGGCCGGTCGATCCGGATCGAGGTGGAGCCCGGCCGTTTTCTCGTCGCGGGGGGCGCCTCCCTGGTGGCGCGCGTCACGGACGTGAA
>JBGPHU010000187.1:0-4159 GCA_041484545.1 Candidatus Eiseniibacteriota bacterium
CCCCGGTCGTGATAGTAGAGGTACGCGGCCCACGCCACGCCCTCCATCCCCATGTGAACGAACCCGCGCTTTTCTCCCGCATAGAGATGCCCCGCCCCTGGTATGGCGAGGTCGAGGAGAAAGGCTTTGCCTATGGACTTGTGTAATCTTGGGTTCACTTCTTCCGCCGCGGTGGTATTCGCGGGAGCCGTCGGTGGAGTCATCGGGGGGGTTGTCACGGAATCGGCAATGGACCGCTGCGCGAGTAGAATCTCTTGAGGCATCGCCGGGTCAAAATCGAGGGCGGACGCACCTTGGCTGATACGGGGATGACACCAGAAAACGGCCAGAGCGGCCGAGAAGATAAGCGCGAATCGCCGCGTGATCAGTATTCAGGTCCTCAGAACCGGGCTGAAGCTGCTTTCACTACAAGGAATTATAGCCCCGTCCACGTTACTTGACAACTGCGAATTTGCCGAAGACTACGTTGTCCGCCCCCGAGCCCTGGACTTCGATACGCACGAGATATACCCCGCTCGCCAGGTCCCGAACCGGGATTCTCACAACATTTTGCGCGGGGGCTGATGTTCCGGTCAGCCGCTTGACCTCGGTCCCCATAGGGTCCAGGACGCGGATGACCACGGAGGTGGCTCCCTGCCCCAGAGTGTACGCGAGGCCGATGTCATGGCCGTGCGCCGGGTTGGGGAAGAAATAGACCGACCCGTTCTGGAGTTGCGGCGCCTGAGCGACTGCTCCCTGGAACGTGTCCTCCAGCACCGAGGTGCGCCGGCGGTTGCCGGCGAATTCCGCCCAGGGGGTCCGCACGGAAACCCCATCCGTCGAAAAAAGGGCGCTATCCGCCCTCGCGGGCAGCTGGAATGCATGAAGCGCGCCGTCGTCATCTCCTCCCACGACGAGGTGGGTCCAGGCGGGTCCTGGCGGGTCCGGGGAGAGGTCGGCGTCGTTCAGGCTGAGCAGCATGGGAGTGGAGGATGCACCGCCCTGGATTGCGAGCGGCCATCCCGGGATGGTCTTCGCGTCGTTGTCGAGGGCGACGAGAAGTCCGTTGTACAGCGCCACGATGGCTTCAACGCGCCCGTCGCCGGTCACGTCCGCCACGAGCGGCGAGCCTTTGCCGCCGAGCGCCTCGGGGCCGAAGCGTCCAGCCATCGAGACCGGCCAGCCTCGCGGCTCGATGCCGTTCCGGTTGTAGCGGTGGACGCGACCTTCCTTGTCCATCGCGAGGATCTCGGGATAGCCGTCACCGTCCAGATCCCCGGCCGCGAGAGGACCCCAGAGGGTTCCCGCGACATCCACCGGCCACCCGGGCAGCTCCGTTCCGTCGAGCCGGAAGCAATGGATCTGGTCCTGCCTGGCGTCGCTCACGACCAGCTCCAGATCGCGGTCCGCGAGGCGGTCCATGTCCACGCCCAGG
The DNA here is from genome assembly GCA_041484545.1 of Candidatus Eiseniibacteriota bacterium. Lineage (GTDB taxonomy): Bacteria > Eisenbacteria > RBG-16-71-46 > SZUA-252 > SZUA-252 > WS-7. The sequence goes on from JBGPHU010000187.1 coordinate 1,415, forward strand.
AGATACGGGTCAAAATTCGAGCTCTGTACTCGAAAGCGCGCGTTGAGGCTTCCTGGAGCCTTGGTGAACGCGTCCACGATGCGGATCCATCCGTCATGAAGCGCGTAGGCCACCTGGTACCCGCCCGCGCCCGTGAACCGGCCGACCGCGAGGTTGCCGGAAACCGGCGAGGTGACGACGGAAGCCCCGACCAGCAGCGTGTCGGAAACCGCGTCCGCGCGCGGCGCCACCGAGAAGCTGTCGGAGGGAACGATGGCGAACACGCGGCCGTCGCTCGCGCCCACGATCACCTGACCTCCGGGGTCCAGCGCGGGAGCTGTCGTGGCGAGCACGGTTGGCGATCCTGCGTCCAGCGCGGGCGGCCAGCCGAAGAGCGGGTACGACGCGCCCGAGTCCCGAGGGGCGGCGCGGAAGGCATAGACCCCGCCGTCCTCCGCCGTCGCGACCAGCGCCGCGTCGTGAAGGGCGAGCGGATTGCGATGGAAGAGGCTGTCGGCGAAGAGGACCGGGCCCACGATCTTCGCCGGTAGCGCGGCGACGACGCTGCTGTCCCCCATCGTGTAGTAGGGCTCGCCGCGGGACGTGTACGCGAAGATCAGGCTGTCCACAGCGGTCACGACCTGCGTCAGGCCGTCGTGCCGAAGCCGCCCGTACGTGGGCTTGGCCCCGCGCTGGCCCGCTCCGGTCGAGACCGGCCAGCCGTCCACGCGCCAGTCCGCGCTCACGCTCAGGTTCATGACGAGTCCGGCCGGGCTTAAGACGTCGATCGTGACGTGGCTCTTCCCGCCGTCGTTCGTGTCGGAGTTCGGCGTCGTCTCCGGCCCGAGGCGCGTGTGGTTCCCCACGAAGTACGGATCGAAGGGGCTTCCGAAGAGATAGCTCGAATTGGGGTCCCCCAGGTCCTCGATCCCGTCGGCTTCCATGACGCGAACGCCGCGGCGCTTCGGATTCGAGTTAATTCCAAAATCGGGCGGAAGGTGCCGCCCGTAGATCACCGAATTGTCCACGTGCCAGATCAAGACACCCTGTCCCGGGAGGAGGAAGTCGTACTCCTTGTCGCCGAGCGTATCGAGACTGTCCGACACGCCGGGCCCCAGGAGCACGCCGGTCGAGTCGTCACGATCCAGGAAGAGGGTGTTGTCCCCGTTGATGTCGGTCTCGCGATTTTCGATGAGGTAGAACTCCTCGCCGCCCAGCGGCACGAAGAGCGTGGTGTCGGAGAGCTCGGTCGCGCGGAGCGAGGCGCTGAGCGACCTCCCCGGATCCACGTACTGGATGTTGTCGGGCCAGAGCAGGAACTTGGACCATGGGTCGAGGTTCGTGGGCATGATGCCGCTCGCGTCCACCGTCGCGCCGGTCTTCGCGTCCGTGACCGAGGTGCCGAGCAGATAGCCGGAGTCCATGTTGCTCCAGATGCCCACGCCGGGAAGCAAGGTCTCGATGTCGTAGAGGTCGAAAAGCCCCTGGGTATGGCCGAACTCGTGGGCCAGGGTGCCGTTGATCGCGGCGTAGTAGCCGTCCTGGGACTCGGTCTCCGGCATGACGAGCCCGCCCCGGATGGAGACGGCGCCGCCGTTCACCGGCACCGAGTCGCTCAGGTTGATCTGGAACGTCGGGAAATCGCGCTGGCTGTCCCGGTTCAGGTCCGTCTGAAAATCTGATCCGGAGTGGAAGAGCGCGATCACGTCGAACCGGCCGAAGGGAATGGAATCCGTCTGGTCCGCCGCGGTGACCGCGTCGTGGAAGAACCGCTCGGCGCTGGCGAAGGACTCCTGGCCCAGCGTCCAGGGTCCGTACCGTCCCGTGTCGGCAAGACGGTAGGCGGAAGAGTCCGCCTTCGGATACACGTCGTACTCGATGACGAGGTGTCCGTACGAGGCGAACTTCCAGTACCGGCGCAGCGCCTCGAGGTGGGACATGAAGAACTTGCGGTCGTGGGGCGGCGGGTCGATCACGATCCCGAGGGAGCGGCCGTCTCTCAGATCGAACTTGCCGTCCGGGGTCGTGGTCTGCGATCCAAGCGAGTCGGTGGCGAAATCGATCTTGAGCCCGAGCACGCGGAGGGTTTCGGGAGGGCCGGAAAAGAAGGCCGTGCGCTGGAGCCGCCCTTCCTTCACGGCGAGGAGCGGCTGTCGCCGGCCCGTGACGAACGGGCGGCTGGACGCTTCGCCGACCCGGTGCGGGAAGGCGCGCCATCCCTGGGCGCGCCGGGCAGCGAGTGCGTTCGACCCGGGCTCTCGGCCGGCCGAGGCGGCCGGCGGCCGCGCGACGGAGAGTCCTCGGGCCGGGGCGGCCCAAACAGAAGGAGCCAGGCCTTGAATGAGGGCCTGGCTCCCGAACGCTAGGACCGCCGCCGAACGGAGGAGAGTTCGGGGGATCCGCACGCTTCTAGAAGTGGTAGCTCGCCGAGAAGCGGCTCACCCGGTTCAGGAACGTCGATTGAGGGACCGAGGCGTAGTCGATCCGGACGCCGTGGTAGTTGAGTCCCAGTCCGTAGGTCAGATCCTTCACGGTGCCGCGCGGGTCGTAGATGTAGCCCACCCGGAGCGCGAGGAGGCGGTTGAACTCGAATTCCCCGCCGGCGTTCTCGATCCAGGCGCCGTGGGAAAGCAGGGACTTGTTGACGTCGCCCACCACGAGCACGCGGTAGGTTTCGTTCTCCAGGGGGGTGACCGCGAAGCCGAGCTTCGCGTTCCGGCCGATGGGATCCGCCTGGTCGGCATCGATGTAGGAGATGCTGGGACC
>JBGPHU010000188.1:0-4108 GCA_041484545.1 Candidatus Eiseniibacteriota bacterium
AAGGGCGAGCAGAAGGGCGTTTAATGTGTGGAACACCATCGGCCGGTCCAGATGGAGCAGGCTGATCGCGCCGAACCAGGCCTCTCGTGAGAGTGGGCGATAAAACAGGGAGCGCGCATCCGGCAAGAGATTGGCGAGACCGTGAGAATGCACGGAAGAAAGGAAATCGTAATCGTCGTATAGGAAGGAATACCCAAGACACGGTGCGGCGAGGATCACTGCAGCCAATGCGGGCGGGATGCTCACAAACAGGCCGCGCAAATGGAGAAGTCGGGACGGCTTCACGTTGACCCCATGATGCAGCCAGCGGGGGCGCTTACACCTGTAAAATGGGGACCGTCACCTCGGGAAACGTGGCGAGCACGTCGTAGACTTCGCGCGCGATCGCCTGCAGCCGCTCCTTGCTCTTGGCCTCGAAGCGGACCACCAGCACGGGCTGCGTGTTCGACGCCCGGACCAACGCCCAGCCGTCTCCGAACTGGACCCGGACGCCGTCGATATCGATGACGTCGTAACGTGCCGCGAAATGCTTCCGAACAGCCTCCACGATAGCAAATTTGCGCTCGTCGGTACAGTCCAGGCGAAGCTCCGGCGTGGAGACATAGCGGGACTGCGGCAGCTCGTCGACGAGAGCGGAGAGCGGCCTCTTCGCCGCGGCAAGGATGCGCAGCAGGCGTCCCGCGGCGTAGAGCGCGTCGTCGTAGCCGTAGAACTCGTCCGCGAAGAACATGTGCCCCGACATCTCCCCGCCCAGGGGCGCCTTCGTCTCGCGCATCTTGGCCTTGATGAGCGAATGCCCCGCCTTCCACATCACGGGCTCCCCGCCCTTCGCGCGCACCCACTCCACCAGCCCCTGCGAGCATTTCACCTCGAAGATGATCGGCGCGCCGGGGTGCGAGGCCAGCACGTCCGCGGCGTAGAGCGCGAGCAGCTGGTCGCCGTAGAGCAGGCGCCCCTTCTCGTCCACCGCGCCGACCCGGTCGGCGTCGCCGTCGAATCCAATTCCGACGTCCGCGTGGGTTTCGCGGACCCGTTCCTGCAGCGACCGCATCAGCTCGGGAACGGTCGGGTCCGGGAGGTGGTTCGGGAACCGGCCGTCGGGCTCGGCGAAGATGGCGTCGACCTCGCAGCCGAGCGCGCGCAGGAACGCGGGACCCAGGACGCTCCCGGCGCCGTTGCCCGGATCCACGACCACCTTGAGCGGGCGCGCAAGCTTGATCCGCGAGCGCAGGTCGCTCAGGTATTCCTCGTCCACCGTCTTGGTCTCGACGGTCCCGCGCTGCGGGAGGACGCCCGCCGCGGGGGTGCGGTCGCGCAGGTCCAGAATATCGGGGCCGTGGAGCGAGTTGACCCCGTCCGAGAGCTTGATCCCGTTGTACTCGATCGGATTGTGGCTCCCGGTCACCATGACGCCGCCGTCCGCCTTGAAGTGAAGAATGGCGAAGTAGAGGGCGGGCGTGGGGACCTGCCCCACGTCGATCACGCGCGCGCCCTGATCCAGGAGCCCCTCGACGACCGCATCGCGGATGCGCGGGGAGGAGAGCCTGACGTCGCGTCCCACCGCGATCGCGCGCTTGCCCTGCTCGCTCATGCGCCGGGCGAATTCCCGGCCGATCTGGCGGACGGCTTCGTCGGTCAGGTCGCGATCGGCCAGGCCACGGATGTCGTACTCACGAAAGATCTGCGGATTCACCGGGCTCACTTGGTCTCCTTCAGTCTCAGGTAGGCATCGATGAACGTGTCCAGGTCCCCGTCCATCACGCGCTGAACATCGCGTATCTCGAGATCGGTGCGGTGGTCTTTCACCAGGGTGTAGGGGTGGAAGACGTAGGAGCGGATCTGGCTCCCCCACGAGATGTCCTTCTTCCCCCCGGTGAGCACCTCCTGCTTCTTCTTGTCCTGTTCGATCCTGAGCGAGTACAGGCGCGCCTTGAGGATCTTCATCGCGGAGTCCCGATTCCGGTGCTGGGAGCGCTCGTTCTGGCACGTGACGACGATCCCGCTCGGCACGTGGGTGATCCGGATCGCCGATTCCGTCTTGTTGACGTGCTGCCCTCCCGCGCCGCTCGCCCGGTAGGTGTCGATGCGAAGCTCGGACTCGGGGACCTCGAGATCGCCGTTTCCTTCCGCCAGCGGATACACGAAGACGGAGGCGAACGACGTGTGGCGGCGGTGATTCGCGTCGTAGGGCGAGATGCGCACGAGCCGGTGGACACCGCGCTCGGCCTTGAGGTACCCGTACGCGAAGGGCGCGTCCACCTCGACCGTGGCGTCCTTGATTCCCGCTTCCTCGCCCGGCTGGAGATCGAGGACCTGCGACGGGAACCCGCGGCGCTCGAGGAACCGCGTGTACATGCGGAAGAGCATCTGCGCCCAGTCCTGGGATTCCGTCCCGCCCGCGCCGGGATGGATGGTCACGATCGCCCCGTGCGTGTCGCTCTCCTCGGAGAGCAGGCTCTGGAGCTCGAGCGCCTGGATCTTGGGAAGGAGGTCTTTGGACTGGCGGTCCAGCTCCGACGCCAGGGACTCGTCGGGCTCCTGCTCGACGAGGGTGATCAGACCCTCGGCGTCCTTGACCTCGCGCTCCAGCTCGCGGTAGGGCTCGTATACGCGGCGCAAGGTCTTGAGCTCGGTGACGACCTTCTGGGCCGATTCGCTGTCGCTCCAGAATTCCGGAGCGGCCATTTTCGCCTCCAGCTCGCCGGCTCGCCGCTCGCATTGTTCGACGTCAAAGATAGCTCCGAAGCTCCGCCAGGATCTGGCGTCCGTCCTCGAGCCGTTTTCGCGTGGTCAGCAAATCCATCGAAACGATCCTCCCGGGAATGATTCTATCCGCTGCAGGCCTAAGACTGAAGCCGCTCGATCTCGTCCCAAATCTCGTCCGCCCGTTTCAGGAGCCCGGCCTTGGTGCCCGTGTTCTCGATCCGCCACTGCCGCCGCGCGCCGCGCACCGGCGGGAGTCTCTGCCCCAGGACCCGCTCCCGGGCTTCGGCCTCCGGAAACCCTTTGAGCGCCGAGAGCCGCGCGACGCGAGTTTCCGCCGGCGCCAGGACCAGCACAACGCCGTCCAGCTCCGGAACGAGATTCCAGGCGCCGAGGAGCGCCGCGTCCAGCACGAGGACGCCCTCACCGCCGATCGCCGCGGCCCCGCCGCCACTCGCGCCGAGCGCGTCGCGCACGCGACGCTCGAGCCGGGGCTGGACCAGCGCGTTCAGACGATTCAGCTCCGAGGCGTCCCCGAATACGACGCGCCCGAGGGCGCGCCGGTCCACGCTGCCGTCCGGCGCCATCACCGATGGACCGAAAAGCGCCTGGATCCGCTCGCAAACTTCGGGCTCCCGGAGCACCTCCCATCCCATGGCGTCCCCTTCGATCACGCGGGCTCCGCGCTCCGCGAAACGCCGTGCGACGTCGGTCTTGCCCGAAGCCATGAGCCCGGTCACGCCGATGCGGAGCATCCGCCCAACCTATCGACCGGGGAAGCGGCGGGTCAAGCGCTTTACGCGCCGGCGCGTCGCGCTCATGCGTGCGCGTCGGCCCAGGTCTTCCCGTGGCCGACGTGGACGACCAGCGGAACCCGGAGCGGAATGGCCTGTTCCATCACGCCGGTGACGAGACTCCGGAGCGGCGTGAGCTCCTCCTGGGTCGTCTCGAACAGAAGCTCGTCATGAACTTGCAAGATGAGCCGCGACTTCATCGAGGGATGCTCACGGAGGAGCGCGTCGATACGCACCATGGCCACCTTGATGAGATCGGCCGCGGAGCCCTGGATCGGCATGTTGACCGCGACCCGCTCGGCCTCGGCCTTGCGCGCGCCGTCTTCGTGGAGCGCCGGGAGCGGCCAGCGCCGCTTCAAGATGGTCTCGGCGTAGCCTCGCTGCCGCGCCAGCTCCAGCGTCCGGTCGAGATAGCCCGCCACGCCCGAGAGCGTGCGCCGGTATTCCTCGATGAAGGCCGAGGCCAGGGCCCGCGACAGGTTCAACTCGCGCGCCAGGCGCGCCGGCCCCATCCCGTAGAGGATGCCGAAGTTCACGATCTTGGCCTGGGCCCGCTGGCTCTGCGTGACCTCCTCCGGCGCGACCCCGAAGAGCCGTGAGGCCGTGGTGCG
>JBGPHU010000189.1:0-3986 GCA_041484545.1 Candidatus Eiseniibacteriota bacterium
CGACGTACGCCTCGAAGCCGGCGAGGAGATCCCAGAGCCCGCGCCGCGGGAGGGCGAGACCGCTCGATCGAGCCGGGCTCTTGAAGATGCGGCCGAGGACGCCGCCGAAGAGCCCGGCCGCCCCTTCCTCCGGAGTTTCGTTCAAGGACGCGAGCGCGATGGGATGGAGGAGTGCTTTCAGATCCTCGTTCCCGCCGATCTCGCGCAGCCAGGACTCGACCGTCGCTTTCGAGCCGTCCCCGTTACGCTCCGCGAGCGCGCGCACGCGCCGGGGCAGGTCGAGGGCAAGGAGGCGGGCCTGCGCGCCCAGGCGCGAGCACGTGCCGATGGCCGCGAGCCAGTGGAGCGGGGAAGGAAAGTCGGGGCACCGGAGCGTAAACGAGCCGCGCCCTCGCTCCCAGATCTCGAGCCGGAAGGTCGGATCCACCGAGAGCGCGTCCTCGGTTCCGAGCCGGCGAAGAAGGCGGGCCGTCTCGTCGTAGAAGGCGGCCAGCACGTGCTGGCCGTTGTCCTGGACCTCTCCTGTGTCCGGGTCGGTCCAGGAGTAGGCGCGCCCACCCGGCCGCTGCCTCGTCTCGAGCACCAGCACACGCGCGCCGCGCTCCGCGAGCGCGGTGGCGGCGGCGACGCCGGCGAATCCCGCGCCGACGACGATCGCGTCGAACCGCCCGCTCATCGCAGCGTGTGCGCGGCCAGGATGGAGCTCCCGGCGATCCAGGCGCGCTCGTGGAACGGAACGCGGATCTCGCGGCGGAACACGTCGTAGCCGGAGGCCTCGATCCGCGCGAGCAGCCTTCGATAGATCCGGCCCATGATCTCGGCGGCGAGGATGCGTCTCGGGTCCAGCGCCTTAGCCTCCCGCTCGGCCGCTTCGAAGAAGCTCCTCGCGCGCGCCGCCTGGAATTGCATGAGCTCGCGGAACGCCGGGTTCCGCTCCTGCCGCGCGAGCGACTCCACCGAGTAGCCGCAGGTCTCGAGGTCCGAGAGCGGAATGTAGACGCGCCCGCGCGCCAAGTCGGATCCGATGTCGCGCAGGATGTTCGTGAGCTGGAGCGCCACTCCGAGATTTTCGGCGTACGCCCGCCCGCGCTCCTCCTCGTCCCCGAAGATCCGGAGGCAGATGAGTCCCACGACGGAGGCCACCCGGTAGCAGTAGCGCCTGAGGTCCTCGAAGGTTCCATAGCGGAGCTGGGTCAGGTCCATCTCCACGCCCGAGAGAAGCTCTTCCAGGTAGACGCGGGGTATGCGGAAGCGCACGAGATGAGGCCGGAGCGCGCGGGAGGCGGCCTCCTTCGGCTCGCCCTCGTAACAGGCCGCGATCTCCTCACGCCATCTCCTGATTTCCTCGCGCGCGCGTCCCTGGTCGGGCTCCTCATCCACGCTGTCGTCCATTTCCCGGCTGAACGCGTGCACGGCGCGGATGGCGTCGCGCTGATCGGGAGGGAGCGCGCGGAACGCGAGCGCGAAGTTGGTGCCGCGCGAGGGCGCGCGCAGATCAACCATCCAGCCCCGCCAGCGCGCGGAGCACGATCCCGACCCTTGCCAATCCGTTGATCGTCGGTCTCCGTTCGAGCACGCGCCATCCCAGCCGCTCCACCGCGCGGAGGATCGCTCGCCCTCCCGCGATCGTCGCGCGGAGGTGGAGCGAGAGAAGCACCGGAGTCAGCCGGAGGACAGGCGTTCCTTGCGCGAAGAGGTACCGCGTCGCGTGGCATTCGTGGGTGAGGATGTTCGTGAGGGCGGCGCGCGAGGACTCGCGCGTCAGGCGTTCGGGATCCAGGCCGAAGCGCCTCAAGTCCTCGAGCGGGAAGAAGAGCCGGCCGCGCTTGAGATCCTGGGCCAGGTCCTGCCAGAAATTCGTGAGCTGGAGCGCCGTGCAGACCGCGTCGGACGCGCGTACCGCCTCGGGATCTTCGATCTGGTAGAGCGCGAGGACCAGCCGCCCCACCGGGTTCGCCGACCCGCGGCAGTATCCGAGCAGATCGTCCCACGTCGCGAAGGTCGCGTCGCGCGCGTCCTGCCGGAAAGCGCCCAGGAGATCGAGGAAGGGCTCCGCCGGAAGCCTGTGGCGCTCCACGGCGTCGGCCAGCGCGGTGAATATCGGACCCTCAGGCACCCCGTCCAGCGCGCGCAGCAGCGCCGCTTCGATGGCGTCCAGCGCGCGCAGCCGGTCCTCGCTCGGCGCTGCGGCGTCCGCGACGTCGTCCGCCTGCCGCGCGAAGGCGTAGATGGCGGCGAGCGCGATCCGGCGCTCGGCCGGGATGAAGCGGGACGCGACCGGGAAATTCTCGTAGTGCGCCTGCGCGATGTCCTGGCAGACGCGATAGGCAATATGAAGTGGAACCGGCTCGGCGTCGGTAGTCGTCGGCTCGGCCGGTGCGGAGGAAGATGGCATCGGCGCTCCTCGTGGCATGTGTCCCGGCCAGTGTACCGGAGGTGTGCTGCGTGATGCTACACTCGATGGCTTCCAGGGGGGTAGTACGCAACCTTGATACGGAGGAACAGAATGAGCCGCGGACCGTTGACCTACATCCTGAGCCTTGCCCTTCTTATGTCCCTGGCGGCCGCAGTCTCGGCGGATACGCTGGGGGGACCTTACCGTGAGCGCCCGCGCGATTACAGCGACCGGGGCTCGAACGGGGGCTTCGAGGGGCGCACGATGCTTCGCTTCCACGGGGGACTCTCCGTTCCCTCGGGCGATTTCGACAACGCGGTGAACACGGGATGGGGGCTGGGCGCCTCGCTGGGTTACGGGGTCGGCCGGAACACCGTCCTGTCCTGGGGGGTCGCCTACCACCGCTTCGGCAGAAGCTCCGTCGACGGCCACGTGGGAGTCACCCCCGTCACCATGTCGGTGGATTACGGGTTCTCCAGCCGGTCGCGCGTGCGGCCGTGGATCAGTGGCGGGCTCGGGCTCTACCACCTGGCCGACAAGACCTCGGAACTGGTCGCCCCGGGCACCTTCGTGGTGACCTCGGATAGCGAGAACGACTTTGGGTTCAACTTCGGATTCGGGGTCGCCACGCCGACGTCGGGCCGGAGCACCTTCGGGGCGGGGTTCAAGTTCCACCACGTCGTCGGCAACAACTTCCCTGACACGGATTTTCTCGCGCTCCAGGCCGGGCTCTCGTATCCCCTGTAATCGGCGGATACGCGGCGCCGCTGAACCCCCAGGCAGGGCCGGGGTACATGCTCAGGTAGCCCGCGAAGTCAGGCGCTCAAGCCTGGGGGGTGCTCCATGTACCGTCCACTCGCCTTCGTTCTCGCCCTTTCCACCATTCTGTCCCTCGACACATCAGCGGCATCAGCCACGAGCTACGGCGTTCCCGCCTCCGTTCTCCGGTTCCGGGGCGGCGTCACGTTCGCGAGCCAGGGAATCAACTCTGGATGGCTGGCAGGGGGAGCGATCGGGGTCGTGGTGAACCGGGACGTTCTCCTTTCCGTGAGCTACGACCATCTCGATCTCGCCCTGCCGAAGGGGAGTTTGGAGCGAAGGGCGCTGAATCCGGTAACGTTCGAGCTCGAGCTCGGCAGGGAAGGGGAACATCGCCTGGCCCCGAGGATTGCCGCGGGAGCGGGCATGTACTTTCATCGACAGATTTATCCGAACTTGCTTTCCGTGGATGTTGAGCGGATGCGGCATGGCTCTCTCGTAGCCGTGTTCGGAATGCATTTCGGCGCCGGGTTATCGATTCCGCTCTGGAAGGGGACCCTGATGGATCTCGACTACCGGTACCACCAGACCGTGTCGGGCGGTGACGGGGGAGACGAGGTCGGAGCGGCGAGCGCGGGCTTGCGCTTCCTGTTCCCCGGAAAGCCGGCCGACCCCGAAGGCTATGTCCAGTCGGCGACGCGCTCTGCGTATGCGCTGCGCTAGCTAGTTCACCCGCTTGCGGCGGTTCTGGTTGTAGTCCACGAAGAGGTAGGAGCCTAAGTTCTCCAAGTCGGCGTAATAGGCGCGGCCCTTGTTGAGCTGGGTGAAGCGC
>JBGPHU010000190.1:0-3958 GCA_041484545.1 Candidatus Eiseniibacteriota bacterium
GGAAAGCAGGGACTTGTTGACGTCGCCCACCACGAGCACGCGGTAGGTTTCGTTCTCCAGGGGGGTGACCGCGAAGCCGAGCTTCGCGTTCCGGCCGATGGGATCCGCCTGGTCGGCATCGATGTAGGAGATGCTGGGACCCAGGTTCTGGAGGGCCAGGCCTATCGAGCTCTTGTACTTCGGCAGTTTATAAAGGGCTCCGATATCGGCGCCGAACGTCGATCCCGCGCCCCTGGCGCGATCGAGCGTCTTGTCCGCGGGGGCGAGATCCACGCGCACGAACTTCAAAGAAACGCCGAAGCCCATGTCCTTCATGAGTTCCGTGCCGTAAGCAACGGTCGGGGCCACTTCATAGCTCGTGAAGGTGCCGGTCTCGTTGCCCTGGTTGTCCGTGGAGATGCTGGTGCCGTAGCTCAGATATCCGAAGCTGAAGCCGATGCCGCCCCATCCCTCGACATGCTGCGCGTAGGAAGTGTGTGAAAAGAAGACGTCGTTGGCCAGATCGGGCACGAGTCTCGTGTAGGTCGAGCTGATATCGTGGCCGGTCGTAAACGCGAGGCCGCCGGGATTCCACCACACGGCGTTCGCGTCATTGGCTACCGCGACATAGGCGCGACCCATGCCGTCGGCGCGCGCCCCGGGGGCGATCAGGAGTGATTGGGCGCCTGCCTCGGCCTGGGCATGCGCGGTACCCGCGTAAGCTCCCAGGATGCACAGCACTCCAAGGCAGCCGGCGACAAAACGACTCATCTGCAACCTCCTTAGAATAAAGATAGGGACGCGCGTGCGCCCCGGCCTAGCACACCATTTTAGCGAACTTAGGAGGCCGGGTCAAGCTTACCCCCCGGGTTTACCTGGTTCTCAGGGCACGCCCGATCGCCGAAGCCCTTTTGCCTGCAGACGATTCGGCGGTGACTCTTATCAGGTACACGCCGATGGCCACATTTTCTCCCTCTGAATCCCTCCCGTCCCACGGAAGGTAGTTCTCGCCCGCGCGCCCATCGGTCTTGAGATCACGCACGCGCCTGCCGGCCACCGTGAGGATGCGGACCTGAATCGCGCCGGGCTGGTTCAGACGCGCGTGGATGTAGGTGGTTCCCTCGAACGGATTTGGATAGTTGAAGACCTGGGTCAACTGCATCGGGTCGCCGGGCAGGGCCGTCGCGTGGACGTCGATGACAAAGCTCCGCACGGCGATATTGCCGAACGTATCGGAGGCATGGATCTCGATCGTGTGGAGCCCTTCCGGGAGCTGCGGCAGCGTGTAGACCACCGTCCCGCGCGTGAAGCTGCCCGAGTCGTACGCGAAGCCCGCCGTCAACTCCGCCGGCGCGCCGCGGTCGTCGAGAATGGCAAAGATCGTGTGCGCGTTGTCGAGACGCATGAGGTCGATGCCGCTCGAATCCTCGATCGCGAACGTGAGACGGTCCCCCGGCTTGAACGTGGAGTCCTGCCCCGCCGTGTAGAGCAGCGCGATCGCCGGCGGCAGGAGGTCGTTCCTGGAGGAGGCGCCCAGCCCGACCCGGATCGAATCGACGGCAAGCCCCACGCCCCGGCCTCCTGCCGCGCTGAGGAGCGCCCGGAGCTGCCCCGTGCCCCCCGCGATGCGCGCGTCGAGCGGCACCACGAACCGCGCCGTGAAGGAGCCCCCGACGAGCGGGACCTCGCCGCGGAAGAGAATCGGACCCGGGACGGTGTAGGTGGTCGTCCGGAGAATGAAGATGCTGAACGAATCCCGCTGCGTCCGGACGAAGGGCTTCCCCTGGACCTGGATTCTCGCCGTGCCGGCCGAGAGCGTGTCCGCGCTCGAGTCCGGCATGAGGGCGTGCCCGCGGATCACGGCCACGTCGCCGCGCAAGACCGAATCCAGCGGCGCCTTCTCCCAGACACCGCGACCGCGTGGGACCGGCAGGCTGAGGCCCGGATCCCCCAGCAGCACGTACTTCCGCACCACCTGGTTCACATGGGCGTTCTTGGCCAGCCGATACGCGGCCCCCACCGTGAGCGTGGAGTCCACCCGCGGCTTCAGCGGAAAGAGCCGGTCCATGAACTCGTCGTTGAGCTCGGTGCTCGGATCGGGAAACACGAGCTCCGTGGACGCGATCGCCGCCGCGGCGCCGCCCGTCGGCGACTTGAGCAGAAGCTCCGCCAGCCCCTCCTGTCCCAGCGCGTCGAACTTCCCGACCGTGCAGCTGAAGAAGCCGAACAGGCTCGGACGCGAGGCGTTCGTGAGACGTCCGACGTCACCACGAGAGACCGAAAAAACCTGCTCGTCGGCGAGAACCAGGTCCGAGCCGTGTCCGATGTAGTCCACGAACCAGTTGCCCCGGTTGATCCGGGCGACGAAGTCGTCCCGGGCCGCGGGCTTGGACTGGTGCAGCGTGTCCGAGAAGGCGTAATCGTTCAGGTAGACCTTCGAGCGCTCGATCGGGTACGGGATGTGGAGGCGATCCTTCCGCTCCATCTCGATGACGTGGATGTTCCCCAGCGGATCGGGCACGTCCCGCTTCCAGGTATCATCGGCGCAGAGGAGCGCCCGCGCCCGCCACTCGTCGAATTCGGTGGAGCCTTCGTAGGCCTGGATCTTCCCTCGCACCAGGGTCGAGGCCTCCAGCGCCGACTTCGCGGGGAGACGGCCGATCGCGATGTCGAGGAGCAGATCGCCGGGGCCGTCGAGGAATCCGTAGAAATCGTCGGAGACGTACTGGGTGAGGAGCGACACGTCGTAGTAGTTGGCGTACGTCGGCACCAGGTCCGGGGTGGCGAAGCCGAGGTAGTTCTTCGGATCGAGCGAGGCGTCCCCGAAGAGGCAGGCGTAAGCCGGCGCGGGTGGCGTCCAGTGAAGGCGCGCGTACGCGAGGAGATTCCGGATCGCCACCGGGTCCAGATATCCCGCGCCGAACTGGGCCGCGATACGGTCCGTGGTCGCGATTCCCACTCGAGGCGACGCGTAGCCCGCAAGCGCGCCCGAACGGTAGATGGCCAGCGATTCGGCCGCGGCCAGGAGCGACGGGTGGGCCACGATCAGGTAGTCGACGCCCACGGACGGGTCGAGCAGATCGGCGATGGTGTGGCCGCTTGAGGCCGGCGCGTACCGGGCGACGGAGACGGGAGGAGCGGCCCGCGCGGTCGACACCAGGCTGTAGCGCTTCGGACGCCCCGGCGCGAGCGAATCCTCCGCGGTCAGGGTGAACGGAGCGGCCGCGCCGGAGAAGACGCCGTTCACGTAGCGCACCGGATTCTCGGGATCGCTCCGCTCCAGGAGCCACACCGCGGTCGTGTCGGTGATTCCGTCCACGACGTAGTGGACCGGACCCGCCAGGGTCGAGTCGGCCGCGAACTGGAGCGTGTCGTTGATCGCCGAGAGCCGTCTCGGATAGGTCACCTCGAACCAGGCCAGCTCGCTCTGGTCGAATCGGTTCCTGTCGGTGGTATCCGCGACCGCGGGCACCTGCACTTGAAGCGTATCGGAAGCGTGCACGGTGAATCCCGAAGCGAGGAAGTCCTTCGGCGTGCTGAAATCCCAGGACCCGGTTGAGACCAGGGCGCCGTTCCAGTAGAGGTTCGCGAAGTGGTCGGGAATGGAGCCCACGGAAATCCCCTTCCCCCACATGCGCAGGAAGAGCGATCCCGTTCCCCCGGACTGGGCCCCGGGGAGCGTGAGCGGGAAGCCGAGGCGGGAGGGCTGGGTGAGGAGCCGGTAGAACCAGCGCTCCCATCTCGTGTTCGCCGCGAAGGAATTGAAGTCGCGGACCCGGTTCTCCTCGTAGTGAACGCGGTGGGTCGCGACGGTGACGGTGGGCGCCGCCGTGACGGGCGAAGCCAGCCGCGCGGCCATGCGCTTCGGCGGCGACGACGCCGGGAAGGCTCCCCACGTCAGCCAGAGCGATTCCACGTCGGAGCGCTGCGCTTCCTGATAGTTGACCGAGCCCCCGAGCGCCAGGTCGTAACCGAATCC
>JBGPHU010000191.1:0-3927 GCA_041484545.1 Candidatus Eiseniibacteriota bacterium
ACGAGTACCAGTGCGGCCGCCACATGTGCAACCTCGAGTCGGTCTACACCTACGAGGGCACGCACGACATCCACACGCTCGTCATCGGCGAGTCGATCACCGGGATCGCGGCGTACAAGTAGCTAGAACGGGAAGAAGAACTCCGCCAGGTACTCCTGGTACTTCCCGACCGGCTCCTCGTTGTGATTGCGGAACGATAGCTTCAATTCCGTGAACGGCACGGGCGCGAAGTCGGCCTCCACGAGCCAGCGCCTCCAGAGATCCCCCGAGGCGTTGTTATCCGGCTCCAGATAATCCATCTTCCCGCGCAGGTTCACGCCGCGCGCCAGCCGGTAGTCCACCTCGGCGAACGCGGCCCAAAGGTTCTGGGTGCCGCCGAGGAGGGCAGGAGCCTCTCTCGTCCCGCCGCCGTACTCGCCGAGGAACGTCGCCTTGCCCCAGGTGCTCGAGGCGTAGAGGGCCCAGCGGTCGTTCGTTATCGCGGTCAGCTCCTGAAACTGATGGAACCCGGAAATCCCGGCCGCGAGCCGGCTCCCTCCTCTCCCGACCTTCGCTGCGAAAGTCTGTGCCTGCTCCGAACTGATGGTCCCGGATCCGTTCGTGAAGGAGAACTGGCCGAAATAGCGCGGGCCCGCGGCTCCGATCTCGATCCCCGCGTCATCGCTCTGCGAGTCATAGGGCGGGAGTCCCGCGCGCACGTAGGATGTGTGATCGTCCTGCCTCAACCCGAACGGCAGCCGGAACCGGCCCAGCTTGGCATAAAGGTTGTGCGGAAGGTCGTGGATCAGGCCGTACAGCTCGCGTGCGAGGTACCCGTTCGGGTCGATCGAGATCCCGCGGCTCATCACGACGGTAAGGTTGTCGTGAGGCGTGAGCGCGATGTTGAGCTGTCCCTGCATCGGCAAGAACGACGAGGTGGAGAACGCTGGCCCGCCCTTCGTGTGCGACGCGATGTAGAGGAACCGAGTGTCCAGACCGATCGCGACCCAATCGTTGAGGCGCGGATCCACGGTCACGTTGGCCCACTTCTTCTCGGTGTCCAGCCCGTGGCGGTTCTTGCAGTAGAGGAACCCGAAGTCGTTCCGCATGCCTCCGCCGTTCGGGTCGTAATGGCAAGAGACGCAGGTCTTGCCCTCGCGCGAAGCGTAGAGAGGTAGCGCGCCCGCGCGAGACGGTGCCAGGAGCGGGGCCGCCAGGGCCATCGCGAGAGCGAGATGAGCGGCGCGGCATCCACCGGGGAATCGAACCGCAAGCGTCACGTTGCGTTCCTCCTTCCTGCGAGTGAGTACGCCGGCTCCTTCAAGCGGAAGAACGCGAGGTACGCGGCTCCCGCCGCGAGCAGGAGCCCTACCTTGGCGACATTCGTAAACCCGAATCCATCGATGAAGGTGCCTGCCGATCCCGCCACGAGGGCGATCACGGGGGCGGTGATCGCGGGGATCGCGCCGAGCCAGGCCGTGTTGTCCTCGTGGGGGCAGAACGCCATCGCCAGGTTGAACTGTGCGAGCCGGTCGGTGACGAGGTAGAGCCCGGTCAGAAACGCGGTGACGTAGTAGAGCGAAGGGTGCGTCCCCCAGATCGCGACCACGAGTCCCAGCGTGAGCGCCACGACCGACACCAGCGCCACCTTGGCGTAGCCGAAACGGTCCCCGACGAACCCCGTCACGAGGCTTCCGAGCATCTGCCCCGCCATGCACACGGCGGTGAACACGGCGGAGTCCCGCGGCCTGAGCCCGAAGCGCCTCTCCGCGAACACCGGGTAGTAGGAGATGAGGAGCCACCCTCCGACCGTGAGCACGGCCATCGCGAGATACACCCGCACGCCGCCCCGGTCCGTCAGGACCTCGCGCATGTGCGCGATCACCATCTTCACCGCCTGGCCCTGGGGCGCCGTTGCGCCGGGGTCCTCGACGACGGGGAGAAAGAAGAACGACCCGACGCTCATGCAGATGCCCGCGACGAGGAAACCGAGCGCGTAGTTCTGTGGAAATGGAAGCGGGCTCGCGAGGATCCGGTTCGCGATCCAGCCTCCGATCACGCCCATCAGCGTCTGGAAGAAAAAGATGACTCCGAAGGAGGTCGCGCGAAGCTCGGGACGCGTGACCTTCCCGATGAAGTTGATCCAGACCGGGATGAAGAGCCCCATGAAACCCCAGGAGCCGCCCCAGAGGAGCAGAAACATGCCGATATCGAGCGCGGACGTGTGCCGGCCGCCCAGGGCGAACCATCCCGCCATGAGCACCCAGGGGATTCCGGAGAGCGCGTGGAAGATGAAGACCGCCTGTTTTCGAAGCGGTAGATGGCTCGTGAAGTGCGAGCCGAAGGCGCCCGGGAGACAGACCATCAGCGTCCAGATCGCCGGGAGCGCGCCCAGAACGGTGTTCGAGGCGCCCAGGTGCGAGAGGAAGACGGGGATGATGGCGACAACCGAGATGAGTGAAAGCGAAATGCCCCAGAACGCCTCGACGCAGAGGGACCAGCCGACGTTTTTCCAGTGACGATCGAGCGGAAGCGTCATGGCGGCGGAGCCTATCAGGTTGGAGCGGGGCGAACAACGAGCGCAGGGGTCAGCGCCGCGGCGCGGCGGCGAGCGCGGGCGTCAGCGAGCGCGGGAGACGAGCGCTGCGCCCACAGCCATCATGAACGCGGCGTATCCAAACCCGAGCATGGGATTCGCGAGCCAGAGCGCGCCGACGACTAAGCTCGAGACGAGATCGCCCGCGCCGTTCACGAGGCCCAGAACACCGAACGCGGTGCCGCGGGTTTCAGGCGAGGCGTAATCCGCGGTGGTTGCTCCCTCGAGCGTGTCCTCCACGCCCGAAACGATGCCCGCGAGCGCGAAGACGGCCGCGAGGACACGGAGGTCCGCGATGTGAGCCGAGACGACGATTCCCGCCGCCAGCGCCATCACCGCGCCGAGCGCATATCCAGCGCTCAGGAGTCCCCTGCGCCCTACGCGGTCGCTCAGCCATCCCACCGGAAAGGGGGTCATCGCGTAGAAGACGTTGTGCACCACGAAGAGCAAGGACCCGAGCGCCGCGGCCTTCAGCATCCCGTGCGCCGGAGCGAGCACGTGCGCCGCGCCCATGATGAGGAGCGTGTGGGCGAAATCCCCGGCGCCGAAGACCCCGACCCCGACGAGATAGCGCCGGAATCCGCTCGGGAGACCTCGGAGCGTCGCGAGGAATCGCGGCACCTGGGGCTTCGGGCCCTTCAGCTCCATCACGAACGCCCAGACCACGAGACCCGACAGGACGCCGGGGATCACGGAGAACAGAAACACCCAGCGAAACGGGGCGGTTGGATCGCCCGCGAATCTCGTCGCGAGCCAGGGGAGCGCGGCGGCGGCAAGGAGCGGTCCCAGGACCGCGCCGACCGTGTCCCCCGCGCGGTGGAATCCGAACGCGCGGCCGCGCGCCTCGGCGGGCACCGACTGCGTGAGGATGACGTCGCGGAGCGGGCCGCGCGCGCCTCGGGAGATCCAGCCCACGGTGCGGGCCCCGAGGATGGCGGTCCAGGAATGCGCGAGCGCATATGCACCGGTGCTGAGCCCCGTGATGATGTATCCGGCGACGACGAAGGGCTTCCTCTTGCCCACGCGATCGGAGATATAGCCCGTGACGAGCTTCACCGAACTGGATGCCGCGTCGGCGATGCCCTCGATCGCGCCCAGCGTGATCGGGGGCGCGCCCATCACGGCCAGGAAGGAAGGGAGCGCCGCGGTCGCGGTCTCGTGCCCGAGATCGGAGAGAAGGCTGGTGACCGCGAGCGCCCAGACGTTGCGGTTGAGCCAGCGCCGTGGCTCCGTGGTCGAGGTCTCCGCCGCGGCGGCTGCAGGGGCGCTCACTCCGCGCTCTCCACCCATCGCGCGAGCACCTCGTCGAGCTTCGCTCGGGCGCGGCCGTACTCCTCGCTCGCCTGGCGGAG
>JBGPHU010000192.1:0-3478 GCA_041484545.1 Candidatus Eiseniibacteriota bacterium
ATCCACGCGAGCATGACCCAATGGAGGAACCTCTTTTCCTTCGAGATGTGCGGCGACCGGGGTGCCGTGATGGTGGAAGGCCTCGGCGGGAGCTACGGGAAAGAGCGCGTGACATGGCATGGCCGCAGACCCGAATCCGGCCCCCCGCTCGAGCAGTTGTTCGAATTCGACGACACCCTCGGCTCTTGGCGGAGGGAGTGGCGCGCTTTTCTCGACGTCGTGACGGGCCGCGCGCCGCTGCCTGGCTCCGCTCCGATCGCGCGGGGGGCGGATGGTGTTGCCGCCATGGAGGTCGTGGAGGCGCTCTACCGCTCGGCGCGAAGCGGCACGCGCGAGAGCCTGACGCCGGCGGAAGCGGTTCCGGTCTCATGAGCGCCGCCCGGGGAAGAGTCCTCGTCACCGGGGGAGCGGGGTTCATCGGATCGCACACGGTGGATCTGCTTCTGTCGAAGGGTTACGCGGTCCGAATCCTGGACAACTTGCAGCAGCGGGTCCACCCGCATGGGAAGCCGGATTACATCCCACGCGAGGCGGAATTCGTGATCGGCGACGTCGCGAGCCATCGAGACATGGCTCGGGCGCTCGAGGGGATGGACTACGTGATCCATCTCGCCGCCTACCAGGATTACCTGCTCGATTTCAGCACCTTCATCCACACCAACGCCGAGAGCACCGCGCTCATCTACGAGTTGATCGTCGAGAAGAGGCTTCCGATCCGGAAAGTCGTCGTCGCATCGTCCCAGGCGATCTACGGCGAGGGGAAGCACGAATGTGAGCGGCACGGCATCGTCTATCCCGATTCGCGGCCCCTGGAGCAGTTGCGCCGGGGAGACTGGGAGCTGAAGTGCCCCCGGTGCGGCCTCGATCTCAAGCCCGTCTGGATCACGGAGGATCACGTCAAGCCGTTCACCGCCTACGGAATTTCCAAGTACGCGCTCGAGCTGCTGGCGTTCAACCTGGGACGGCGCTACGGCGTCCCCGCGACCGCCATGCGGTACACGTACGTGCAGGGGCCCCGGAACTCCTTCTACAACGCCTACTCCGGCATATGCCGAATATTCACCCTCCGGGTCCTGAACGGCGCCCAACCCGTCGCCTACGAGGATGGCAAGCAGCTCCGGGATTACGTCTGGGTGGGAGACGTCGCCGCGGCGAACGTGCTCTGCATGGAGAGTTCCGAGGCGGACTACCGAGCCTTCAATGTCGGCGGCGGCAGGGCGATTTCGGTGCTCGACTTCGCGAACGTCGTTCTCAAGGTCGCCGACCCGTCACGCGCACTTCAGCCGCTCGTACGCGGCGACTTCCGATACGGAGACACCCGCCACACCTTTTCGGACATCTCCGCGCTACGCTCGCTCGGCTGGAACCCGACACTCTCCACGGAGCAGGTCGTAGAACGCTACGTGGAGTGGGTCCGCGGGAAGGCGGACGCGCGCGACTACTACGCCGAGAGCGAGCGGGTCATGCGGGAGATGCAGGTGGTTCAGACGGTCGGATGATTCCTCGCCGCGCGCTCATCCTCTCGGCGGGACGGGGGGAGCGCCTCCGCCCGCTCACCGACGATCGCCCGAAGACCATGGTCCTGGTCGCCGGGCGGCCTGTGCTCGAATACCACGTGACCCTCCTGCGCGATCTCGGCATTCGCGAACTAGCCATCAACCTGCACCACCAACCCCACGTCGTCATGAATCACTTCGGCGACGGATCTCTCTGGGACGTCTCGATTCGCTACTCCCTGGAAGATCAGCTCCTGGGCACGGCAGGCGCTGTTCGCCGCCTCCGAGACTTCCTCGGAGAGGGAACCTTCCTCGTGATCTACGGCGACAATCTCTTCGATTACGACCTGAGTCCGCTTCTCGACCTACATTCTCGGCAGGGCTCCGTCGCGACTCTGGGGCTATTCCGCGGCGAGAATCCGAGAGCGGGAGGAATTGTCGGGCTCGCGCCTTCCGGGCGCGTCGAGCGGTTTCTCGAGAAGCCGGGTCCGGGTGAGGTATTCAGCGATCTGGTGAGCGCGGGGATCTATGTCATGGAGCCTAGGGTCTTCGAGTTCATTCCGGAGTCAGGCCCGAGCGACTTCGGCAGAGACGTGCTTCCACGACTGGTTGCGAGCGAGGCACCGGTTTACGGGTTGGAGATGGAGGGATATCTGACCGGACTCGATACGCCGGAACTCTACGAGCGCGCCCAGGCGGACGTGGCGCAAGGGAAGCTGCGCCACCCGCTCACCACCTCGCGCGCAGGGCCATCGACTCGGTGACATGGCTTCGGCTCACGCCCGCCACGTGATCCGCGTTCTTCACGTCCGAGTAGCCCAGAGTCCCCTCCAGCGATAGCCCCGCCTTCGGCCTGTACGCGAGCCCCACCGTCGCGCTCGCTGTCCGCTCCACGACGCCGGACAGCGGCACATTGTCGACCTTCCCGGATGCGGGGTCCCAGGGCACGCCGATCGTCCCTTCGCCTTTGCGCACGCGCGCGGCCTCGAGCGAGGCGGTCCAGGGCACGCCCCAGTCAAGCTTGAGCTGTGCCCATGTCTGCTCCGCATCGGGCCCCAGCACGTACCCGAGTGGGTACCCGGCCAGCTGGAAATCATGCCCGTGCCACACGGTATAGACGAAGTTGTAGATACGCGTGTACTCGGCGCGCGCCGTCAGGATGCGCCGCGCATCGAGCGCGCGCGCGGTATGCAGTCCCGTCTGCCAGCCGATCTGCTTCGGCTTGAAGGTGGAGGATAGGGAGTAGTCGTCGAGGAGAAACTCTCCGTACCAGCGCAGCCCTCGCGTGAGATCCAGACTGAAATCCACCGAAGTCATGACGTTGTTCTTCGCGATCTTGTTCGTGCTGTCGGGACGCGCCGCGAAGGCGTCCACACGTTTCTCGATGAAGGTGTACGGGAATACGGGGACGAAGTAGTAGAAGAGCTGATCGGTCCCATCGAAACGGGCCTCCTCCGCGAACCCAAGCTCCAGCCGGTCGCCCAGGCGGACGCTCATTCGAGAGGCCGCGTAGTAGCGCTGCTCGATCGGATCCAGGCTGGCGACGAACCAGGAGATCTGGAGCCCGCGCAAGAGGCCCACATCGAACCCAAGCCGGTCGAGAGCCGGTGCGGCATCGGATACGCCGAGCGTTCCCGTCGCCCCGGGTCCCCATCTCACCCAGGAGTGCGCGAGGGTCACGCGGATGCGGTGGGGCGTGTCGGACCCTTCCAGCGCGACGTAGGCGCGGTCCAGCCACGTATTGAAATCGATGCCTTCGGCCAGTGCGAACTGAGTGCCGAAGTTCGGGGTGCCGTGTCCGCCTTGAGAGGCGGTTCCCGCGTAGAGATCGCCGAAGATCAGGAGCCGGCTCGCCGCGCGCGCGCTCGCGCTCGCGCCGACACGATAGTCGCGGTTCACGACCGGCCGGCGCGTTCGGTCCTCCCGGTAGAGCACCTGCGTATACGGTGAGAACTCGAGGCGCCGATCTTCTTCCTCGCGCG
>JBGPHU010000193.1:0-3410 GCA_041484545.1 Candidatus Eiseniibacteriota bacterium
CCGACCGCCGCTTCCAGCGCCTTGGCGTCGGTGGGCGGAACGAACGTCGTCGAAATACCCCACCGCGGGAGCATCCGCTCGAGGAACTCGAACGTTCCGCCGTAGAGCTCGCGCGTCGCGACCACGTTGTCCCCGTGCCGGAGCTGCGAGAGAAGGAGCGAGGAGATGGCCGCCATGCCGGACCCGAAGCACAGGGCGCGCTCTCCGCCTTCCAGTTCCGCGATCTTCTGCTCCGCGGCCTCGACGGTGGGATTGGAGTATCGCGCGTAGAAGTTCGCGGAGCGGCGGCCTTCCAGGTACTCGACCAGCTCCGCGGTGCTGCGGGCGAAGAAGGTCGAGCTCAGCTGGATGGGCGTGGCGATGTGGCCGTGCTCGGGGTCACGCGCCCGGCCGGCATGAACGGATCGAGTGGATGGACCCGCGGCGTCACGACTCGGCAAGAACCCTCCCCGGTGAAGACCCCGACGGAATCTACCATCGGGCCGGTGTCCGGACAAGGCGGAACCCGGCGGCAAAGCGCCGCTCAGCGGCCGAGCAGGCTCTCGAAGCGGTCGGTGTCGATCAGCTCGCCGTCGAGGAAGCGAAGAGGCGGCTCGAGGATGCCGTAGTACCACCATTCCTCGGTGTGGCCGACCGGCGTGCGAAGGACTCGACTCGTCGGATAGCCGAGCGCGTCGAACACCATCCTCATGTCGGCCGGAATGTGATCCCGCCAGTAGGCCATGCGGACGGATTGGCGCAGGAGCTTCTCCTGATGCCGCACGCTCCCCGAGAGCACTCCCGGCTGACCAGCGTGAACACCGTGTCGGCATCGACGAGGAAAATGCGCGTGGGGCCCAGGTACGTGGTCGCGTCGGCGAAGGCGCGGACCGGCCCCCCGAGCGCGAGGAGCGCGACGGCGCCCAGGAGCAGAGCAAGGTGTCGAGACATGGCTTCAGTGACCTCCGGATGGGGCTCCGCGGCGGGCGCGCGGACGCGCAACCGGGGGAGCGATTCAGGCCACTATTATACCGCGAAACGGGGGTGGTTCGAAAGAGGCGGGAGGTTCTAAGGTCGGTATAGGATGCGGCCGCAATTCTCGCAATTTTCGACGGTTCCGGGCTCGATGTTTCGCCTCCCGGCGGTCGGGAGTCCCATGAAACATCCGAGACACACCCTTCCCTCCACCGGCACGACGACCCGCGTGAAGCGGCGGCTCATGCGCTCGTAGGTCTGCAGCAGGCGCTCGTCGATCTGCTTGGCGAGCCGATCGCGGGTGCGCTCGAGCTTGTCCACGCCGTTCAGCGGAAATCCCAGGTCCTCTTCCTGCGTCGCGCACTCGGGGTCCTTGGCCTCGCGGATCATGAGGTCCAGGTCTTGTAACGCGACAAGCGCCTGGAGCTTGCTATTCATCGCCGAGCTGGGCCCCGATCAGAGTCCGGATAGCGGCGAAATCCGGAGCCTCGAGAATCCTCCGGCGCACGGGCGCGAGCCGAACCGCCTTCACGATCTGCGCGAGCATCTGGAGATAGATCGGATCCCTCTCGGTCGGCGGCGCGACGATCATGAAGATCAGATGGACCGGGTTCTCGTCCATGGCGTCGAAATCCACTCCCTTGGAGGACCGGGCCAGGAGGACCGCCCGCTCGGCCACCATCGTCGAGCGCGCGTGCGGGATGGCGACGCCTTTGCCGATTCCCGTGCTCCCCAGCGCTTCCCTTTGCCGCAGCACCTCGAGCACGGCGTCCGCCTGACGCGCGATCTGGTGTTGGGCGAGATGGGCGACCATCTCCTCGAGAACGGATGATTTCTTCTTGGTTCTGAGCTCGGGGATGAAGAGAGCCGGACGGAGATATAATTCGAGGTGGGTCTCGCTTCTGCGTTCAACCGATGCTGCGGTAGGCATTGCCTCCTAGGGACCTGCGTTCAGGTTGGAAGCATTCGGGTCTGACACCCGATGCCTTACCCTACAGATCTTTATCGTTTATCGCAAGTTCCTTGTATGGGGCGGGCGGATCGCACGAAGGATTCAGTAAGGTCACCGGCAAGGGTTTGGCCGATCCATCGCTAAGTACTTGCAGCGCATGGTGGCCCGCCCCGTGCCCGTCGCCCAATACGCACGATCCAATCGGCACGACGCTTGCCTTCTTCCTCTCCGGCACCTCGGAGGATCAAACGGTGGCAACTCCTCGGCAGAGACGACAGCATCAACTGGCGGTGACCGGCGCCATCGGTCACGAGCATTTCATGGCTGGTGTACGCATGCTCTACGCGTGCCGCTATCGTGACGCGGTGAATCACTTCCAGGAAGCGGTGATGCTGGAGCCCGGTGCGAGAGGCTACCTGAGCTATCTCGGGCTCGCCCTCGCGCACGCCGATCGCAAGTTCAGCGACGGCGAGCAGCTCTGCCGCCGGGCGATCGAAACCGAATACCACCGGCCGGAGCACTACCACAACCTCGGCGAGGTGTTTCTCCTCGCGAATCGGCGCGCCGACGCGGTAAAGGCCTTCAACCAGGCGCTCTCATGGAATCCGAACTTCGAAGCCTCGAGCGATTGCCTGAGAAGGCTCGGGGTCCGCAAGCCGCCAGTCGTGCCGGCCCTCCCCCGCAGCCATCCGATCAACGTCATGCTCGGGAAAGCGCTCCGCGGCGGACGCAAGCACCGCGCCGTGCGGACCTGACCGAGAAAGTTCGCCGCCCAAGAGAGTCTAGTAGTTTGTCTTCCAGTCGATCAGCCCTCGATCCCGCGCGACCCGCTCGCACCACGAGAACCACGCGAGCGCAAGCCCGCAGAGCCCGACCGTCGAAAACGCGATGACTCTCCAGAGATCTCCATTCCCCATTCCGGCGAGGCTCGTCGCGAATCCCTTGCCCGTGAGCATTCGCCTCAGGAGCTCGAGCCAGTAGGTGAACGGAAGAACGAGCGAGATCGCCCGGGCCCAGCGAGGCAGGACGTCCAACGGAAACACCGCCCCGCAGAGCAGGAAGAAGAGCCCGCTCAATCCTTCGTTCAGGTTCATGCTGTGTCGCGCCACGACGAGCGAGGTCCCCGCGAGGATGATCCCCAGCCATAGCACGCCGACGATACCCAGCGCCACCGCCGCCGTGACCAGGAGCCAGTCGGTGCCGGGGACCCCGATCGTGAGGCCCAGGACCAGCCGCCCGAACACGAGCGCCACCACGACGCCGACGGTCGCGGTCGCCACGCGCGTGGAGGCTCGGCCCATGAGGTACGGGAGGAGCCTGAGCGGCGCGACGTAGATGTACTTCAGCGTCTCGTAGTCCTCCCGGTCCCGAAACACGGTCCAGGATATCCCGATCAGAACTTCGGTGACGTAGAGAAAGAAGGTGTTCCCGATGAAGATATAGCGGAACGTCTCGCTCGTGGCGCCTCCGCGCGACACGACCCTCACCATGAAGAAGAGGATCA
>JBGPHU010000194.1:0-3396 GCA_041484545.1 Candidatus Eiseniibacteriota bacterium
CACCGCATGGCTGAACGGCGACGCGGACACCGCCAAGCGGATCTGCGTGAGGGACGTGGAGATCGACGGCCTGAAGGCCAAGATCTTCGCGAAGCTTTCGGGCGGCATGACCCAGACCCCGGAATCGGTGCCTCGCGGTCTGGAGCTGCTCCTCGTGTCGCGGAATCTCGAGCGGGTGGCCGACCTCGCGACCAACATCGCGGAGGAGGCGGTTTTCGTGGCCGAGGCCCGCGTGATCAAGCATCACGCGGGCGCGTCGGTTCGGGGAGCGCCGGGACCCGCGCCCCGGTCCGGTGGGCTCTAGCGCGGCAGGACGCGCTTCACGGTGAGCCGCAGCAACGCTGAGATCGCCGTCACGATCATCACCAGGACGAGCGCGCCCGTCCACGCCTGCCGGTTCCAATCGTCGTAGGGCGCCCGGGCGTAATCGAAGACCATCACCGGGAGCGAGGCGATGGGCTTGGTGAGCGAGATGGACCAGAACCGGTTCCCCAGCGCCGTGAAGAGAAGGGGCGCGGTCTCCCCCGCCGCCCGCGCGACGGCGAGCATGCTCGCCGTGACGATCCCGGCCCCCGCCGCGGGGATCACGACCTGCTGCGTGACCTTCCAGCGCGGCGCTCCGAGCGCGAGCGCCGCCTCGCGGTACGACTGCGGCACCAGGCGCACGACCTCCTCGGTGGACCGAATGATCGTGGGCAGCATGAGGATTGACAGCGCCACGCCCCCCGCCAGCGCCGAGAACCCCCCCATGGGAATCACGACGAGGCCGTAGGCCGCGACGCCGATCACGATCGAGGGCACCCCGCCGAGGAGATCCGCCGTGTAGCGGACCACGGCGGAAAATCGCCCCCGGCCGAACTCCGCGAGATACACGCCGGCGGCGACGCCGACCGGCACCGCAAAGAGCGCGCCCAGCCCGACCAGGATCAAGGTCCCGACGATGGCGTTCGCCATTCCTCCGCCCGCCTCGCCGACCGGCTTCGGGAGGTCCGTGAAGAACCCGATCGAGAGCGCGGGCCATCCCTTCGCGACGAGATGCCACACGATGAGCGCCAGCGGCAACACCACGAGCGCGCCGGCCGCGTAACAGGCGGCGATCACGATCCGGCTCCAGAGCGCGCGCCGGCCGATGTGTCCCGCGGTCTTCGCCCGCGCCCGTTCACCGCCTCCTGGCCGCTCCGTGGCGGCTCCCGCTGCGCTCATGTCGCCATGGCGGACCGCCGCCCCCCCGTGGCCCATAGAACCAGAAGACGCGCGAGCCCGTTCACCACGATCGTGATGACGAAGAGCACCAGCGCGACCTCGATCAGCGCGGAGAGGTAGAGCGGGCTCGTGGCCTCCGTGAACTCGTTCGCGATGATGCTCGCCATCGTGGCGCCCGGATCGAGGAGCGAGGCCGAGATCCTGTTCGTGTTCCCGATCACCATCGTGACCGCCATCGTCTCGCCCAGCGCGCGTCCGAGGGCTAAGATCACGGAGCCCAGGATTCCGGACCTGGCGGCGCCGAGCGCCACGCCGATCGACTCGGCCTGGGTCGCGCCCAAAGCGAACGCCGCCTCCCGCAAGGACCGCGACGTCCCGAGGAGCACCTCACGCGAGATCGAGACGATGGTCGGCACCACCATGATCGCCAGCACGATCCCCGCGTTCAGCATGCCGATCCCGAAGGGATACCCGCGGAAGAGGGGAAGGAACCCGAAATGCGCCGTGAGCCAGGGCTCGACCGTGGCGCGCAGCCAGGGCGCGAGGACGAAGAAGCCCCAGATGCCGTACACGATGCTCGGAATGGCCGCGAGCATCTCGATCACGAACGAGACGATCGCGCCGACGCGGCGGTTCGCGATTTCGGCCAGGTAGACCGCGGTGCCGACGCCGAGCGGGACCGCGAGCAGGAGCGCGAGTCCCGAGGAGACGAGGGTGCCGTAGATGTAGGGAAGCGCGCCGAAGCGTTCGGCGACCGGGTCCCACGTCGTGCCGGTGAGGAACCCGAGGCCGAACGTACGGAGCGAGAGCAAGGAGCCCCGGGTCGTCTCGTAGACGATCAGGGCAACGATGAGAAAGACGAAGGCCGCCGCGCCCCCCAGTACTACGCGGTAGACCCCGTCTCCCGAGATGCGAGCCGCTTTCACCGGTCCGCGAGCAGAGGCTTCCCTGCGATCGTGAGCTTGCGAAGCGAGGCCTCGTTCACCTTCACGACCGCGTCGGGCAGCGGGGCGTAATCCAAGGACGGGGCGACCGACTGGCCTTCGTGGATCGCCCATTCGATGAATCCCGCGAGCGCGTGCGCCTTGCCCGGATCCTTCTGATCCTGGTACACGAGCAGGAACGTGAGCCCGCAAATCGGGTAGGCGTCAGGCGCCGGCGAATTCACGATCGGGAAGCGGACGTCCTTGGCGAGCATGGGCGCCGCGCCCTCGGCCGCGGCCGTGGTCGAAGCGAGCGTGGGCTCGATGAACTTGCCGCTCCGGTTCTGGACGTGCGCCACCGGGAGCTTGTTCTGCTTGGCGTAGGCCAGCTCGACGTAGCCGATCGCCCCTTGCGACTGTCGGATGAGCCCCGAGACCCCCTCGTTCCCTTTCCCCCCGATGCCGACCGGCCAGCTCACGGACGTGTTGGCGCCGACCATTTCCTTCCAGGATCCGTCCACGGCCGATAGATAGGTGGTGAAGATGTTGGTCGTTCCACTGCCGTCGGAGCGGTGCACGGGGAGAATGGGAGCCGCGGGCAACGCCATCCCCGGGTTGGCCGCCGCGATCCGCTTGTCGTTCCAGGTCGTGATCTTGCCCCGGTAGATGCCGGCGATGAGCTGCGACGTGAGATGGAGCGGAAGCCTCAGCGAGGGCAGGTTGTACGCGAGGACCACGGCTCCCCCCACCGTGGGGAAGTGGAGGATCCGGCGCGGCATTTCCTTGAGCCTCACGTCGGAGAGCGCGGCGTCGCTCGCGCCGAAATCGACGGTGCCCGCCTTGACCTGCTGGATACCGCCCCCGCTTCCGATCGACTGGTAGTTGATCTCGATACCGGTCTTCTCGTGATACATGTCGAACCACTTGGAGTAGATGGGATAGGGGAACGTCGCTCCCGCTCCGGTCAGGGAGGTGGTTCCCGAGCTGGCGAGCGCGGCCGGCGCGAGCGCCGCCAGGAGCGCCATGCAGAGAAGCATGGGGATCGCTCGCGTGAATGATCTCGTGCGCTTCTTCAAAGGAAGCCTCCTTGTTGTTGTCACGTTGAGAATCAGGGTTTGCTGAACTTGTAGTAGAACGTTACCCGCGCCTGCGTGTCGTGATGCGCCGGGCCCACCGCGGCGCCCTGTGCATGATATTGGGTGGCCTCCACGTTGGGCATGACGTGGATGTCCTTGTAGGGCTGCCAGTCGAGGCCCGCCATGATGAGGTC
>JBGPHU010000195.1:0-3292 GCA_041484545.1 Candidatus Eiseniibacteriota bacterium
CCCGATCGACGGATCGCGAAGAAGCACTGGATGAGGCGTTCCCCACTTGAGCTCCGTAATCTGGCGCGTGGTGACGAAATAGATCTCGGCCTTGAAGGGGCTGTTGAACCCGTACTGCCATCCGCGAAGCGAGGTCAGCACGGGGAGGTTCTTGGTGGCCAGCTCGTAGGTCCCGGGCTGGAATACGTCCGCCAGGCGGCCCCGATCGACGAATACCGCCATCTGGCCGGGACGCACGATGAGGCGGGCTCCGTTCTTGATCTCGTTCTGGTAGCGCGGAAAACGCCAGACGAGCGTGTTCCGGTTGTCGTCGACCCACTCGACGATGTCCACGAACTCGGCGCGTAGCTTGTTCACGAACCCCATTCGATCCTCCTCGCTCGATATTCGCGCGCGGGGCGGTGCCGCCCCGCCGTCATTTCAGGAGCTGCTCGAAGAAATCTCCGATTCCCTT
The DNA here is from genome assembly GCA_041484545.1 of Candidatus Eiseniibacteriota bacterium. GTDB lineage: Bacteria > Eisenbacteria > RBG-16-71-46 > SZUA-252 > SZUA-252 > WS-7. The sequence continues at coordinate 455 of JBGPHU010000195.1, forward strand.
CAACGCCCGTCCGTAGCCGAGCGGCGTCGTGAACACGCGCGTCCGCTCCCGCGACCGCGCGCGTTCGTCGATGAGGAGCTGCTCCGCGGCCAGGACCGCCGCGGTCCGCGCGGGATCGGCCGGAAGACCCCTCCCGCTTGCCGCATCCGCCGCTCCAGCGGGCGTGCGCTCGAGGCCGCCCTCCATCACGAACGCCGCGATATCTTCCACCTCGTGCGAATCGAGCCAGGTCCCGTGGCTCCCGCACCAGTCGACGACCACGCCGGAATGGCCCGCGAAGTTCTTCCGCTGCATCCGTCCGCCGCACTCGGGGCAGTGGCGGTACACGACCTCGGACTGCCAGGCTGACTGCCGTTCCCGTGATACGCGCGCCGCCAGCGGACTACCGTCCCGACGGCGCTTATCTTGTAATCGATCGACCAGCCGGTCCATCACGTCACCGGGCGCCCAGAGTCCGAGGCACTGGGGGCACTCGTCCAACCAGAGCCCGCCGATGTTCCGCGAAGCCATCTGCGCACTAGGACAGACCGGGCACACAAGCGCCTTCGCGCTCGCGCGCATGGGCTGGGGGAGAAACGCGATCCCGCACGCGGTGCAGTGACGGGCCCCTTTCGGGTTGCGCGAGTAGCACTCGGGGCAGACCGGGCCCGACGGTTCCGGGCTGCGCATGATCTCGGCCTTGCAGTAGGAGCAGGACCGCTCGGCGCCGCGCAGGAGCGCCCCGCACGAGGCGCACCGCCTCACGGCGGAATCTCTCGGGGCCGGCGGCCGCGCGGGAAAGGACGTGCCGCAGCGGCAGACCACGGTCCCCGAGGCCGAGCCGGACACGTCGTACTGCGCGTGACAGTTGGGGCACGCGACGAGCTTCATGAACCCTCCGGAAGATGCAGGACCGTCCTTGGGTTTCATCGGCCTGCCTGCCGGGCTTCTTGACCTTGCCTGGCCGAAAGGGGACGATCATGGGCGGCAACACGAGTCCCCGTTCACGCACCTCATGAGGACCGCAATGAACCGATATGCCGGAATCACGTCCGCTCCAGCCAACCGCCTCTCGTTGCTAATGGCGTTCCTGATCGCCGCCTCGGCGATCTCACTCGTTTCCTGCTCGCGCTCGAAGACCGTTCCCGAGAGCCAGACCACGACGGACTCGACGACCACGGTGACGCGCACGGTCAAGGTCAGCCATATCGACCTCGGGCGCGGCTTGTCGTCGGATCGAAGGGTCATCACGACGGACCAGCCGTTCACGCCCGGGGATACGGTCTATGCGGCCGTGGTCCTGACCGGCCCGGTGCCCGCGTCCCAGGTAACGGCGCGCTGGACGGCTTCGGACGGGACGGTCGTGGCGGAAGATACCCAGACGGTGGCGGCGAGCGACGCGGAAGAGGTGGCGCAATTTCACATGGTGAAGCCGGCGGGTCTGCCGCCGGGGAATTACCGGGTTGACGTTCTCGTGGACGGCCAGGTGGTGAGCACGAAGGACTTCACGATCGCGGCGCCCTAATCGCGGCGCCCTAGAGCGGGGAGCGCGGGGCTTCTACGGCCCTCCCTGGAGCCTCCGCGCGACGTCGCGGCCGAAATCCACCGCCTGCGAGAACTCACGCGACTCGCGCATCCACTGCGCGGTCCAGGTGCTCGCGCTCATCGTCCCGTTGCTGCGCCGCAGCCACTCGCGCCACGCGAGCGGGCAACCCACGCCCGTCAGCGGGATGTCGTCGGCCACGAACCCTTCCATGTCGCCTTCGCGCACGAGCAGACGGGGTCCCATCCAGATCCTTCGCTCGCTGGGTGGCGCGGGGGCCAGCCCGTACCAGGTGAGCGTCCCCAGATAACGCATCCGGTCTTCGCGGTCGGAAGGGGTCGCTCCGGAGGCCCAATGGCCGCGCCGGTCGAGGAGACTGGCCCAGTCCTCGATCGCGCGGAAGTCGGCGCTCGAGAGATCGCAGGTGTCCTGGGCCGCGCGCCGCGCGGCTTCCGCGAACGCGAGCATCGTCCGGGCGTCGCGTCCCCGTCCGATCGAGTCCAGGCGCGCCGCTTCCTGGGGGATGAACCGGTCGCTATCGCTCAGCGCGAGCCGGAAGAAGTTCGCGTAGACCCGCTGCATGCCGCGCACCGAAGCGAACCGGTCCGCGTCGCTCTCACGCGCCATGATCACAGGCTCGAGCAGCACCCTTCGCCACGCCTCTCGCGCGATCATGTGCCCGATCCCCGGAATGGCGAGCACGTGCTGTTGCACCGCGGGATTGGCGAGCGAAGTGGTCCAGGTCGCGGCTCGGTAGCCTACCGAGTAACCCGAGAGCGTTCCGAGGATGGCGCTCACCGCGTTGACCGGTTTCACGAAGTCGAGGGTCGTGCGATACAGCTCGTCGAACTGGTCGGGGAGCAGGGCGTGCGCGGAGGAGTCCGGAAGCTCGAGCCAGAAGCCGCGATCCACATGGCCGCGGATCCTCAGAGCGCCGTAACGTGTACCGCTGATCGAACGTCCGTAGTCATGTCCGCGGACCGGAGGCAGGAACCGGTGCGTGTCGATATCGTACTGGCTGAATGCGCGGCCGCGCGACGAGAGCTCGACGACGAATCGCGCCGTCGTGTCGGAGGGCGACTCTCGGTACGACAGGACGCTCAGGTTCTCGAAGAGCTCCTCGAAGGGGATCGCCGTGGAATCGTGGATCGAGTGCTTCCCCGCCCAGAAGCCGAACGCAGCCAGGGCGAGCAAGATCATGAGGAGCTTGCTGCGGAGCAAGTATTTGGCGGCCGGCACCGCGTGCTTGACGACATGGGCGCCGAGACTCTTCTTCTTACCCAAGTTGGCTCCGTGACGGGGAATGCGGGTTTGCG
>JBGPHU010000196.1:0-3098 GCA_041484545.1 Candidatus Eiseniibacteriota bacterium
CAGAACAGTGGGCCCGAGGCCGCATAGAGTCGCGGGCTGGCCGTTGCAGTTCAGCCGGCAGGCGCTGCGGTGTTGTTCCCTACCGACACCAGAAGGCTACGATATATCAAGAACTTGGGCCTGTCAAGGCCCCCTGAAATCTTTCTGCAGCCGTCCTTTCTGCAGCCGTCCTGAGGGGTGGCCGGATTCAGCCCCTGGGCACGACCCGGGCGATCTTGCGACCTACCTTGATGATGATCTCTTTTTGCCCTCCGGGGCCGCGGCCCAGCGTGATCTCCATGCCCACGTCGGTCACGCGCTCCCCTCCCATGTATACAGCCCCCTGTTTAAAGAGGTTCCCCGCGCTGCTCCCGGTGTATTGATTGGGAAATGCAAGCATCATGAGATCGCGCGCGCGAAACGCACCGGCCGATACCTCGATCGTGGGCAAATCGCTAGGCAGCTCCCGGCGCGAAAACTGCTTCTCGAATTCACTCTGGGCAAAGTCCGCGGCTTGCGCGCCGTGATACATGCGGGCGATGCGGTGCGCGAGCGCCTTCTTCCACGTCATGGGATTGGCGCTGCCGCCGCGCAGGGATCGCGCGACTTCCTCCACCTCGTCCGGCGTGGCATCGGTCGCCAGCCGGAAGTAGCGCTCGATGAGCTTGTCGGGAACGCTCATCACTTTTCCATAGATCTCCCTGGGCGGCTCGGCGATTCCGATGTAGTTGCCGAGGCTCTTGCTCATGCGCCGCACGCCATCCGTGCCCTCGAGCACGGGAAGCGTCAGGATGACCTGGGGTTCCATGTCGTAGGCGCCCTGGATGTCGCGCCCGGCGAGGAGGTTGAATTTCTGCTCGGTCGCGCCGATTTCGATATCGGCGCGGATCACCACGGAGTCGTACGCCTGCATCAGGGGGTAGAGGAGCTCATGGACGCTGATCGGCTCGCCCGACTTGAACCGGATGCTGAAATCGTCGCGCTCGAGGATCCGCGCGACGGTGAACCGCGACGCGAGTTTCAGGACGTCCACGAAGCTCATGGTCTTGAACCATTCGCCGTTCCAGCGCACCTCGGTCTTCGCCTTGTCCACGACCTTGAAGAACTGGTCGAGGTAGGTCTGGGCGTTGGCGTTTACCGCCTCCTCGGTGAGCGTGGGCCGCGTCTGCGAGCGGCCGCTCGGGTCGCCGACGAGCGCGGTGTAGCTGCCCACGATGAGCACGACCTGGTGGCCCAGGTCCTGGAACTGACGGAGCTTTCGGAGGCCGATCGTGTGTCCGAGGTGAATGTCGGGCGCCGTGGGGTCGAATCCTTGTTTGACGCGGAGCGGAGTCTTGGTCGCGAGCGAGCGCTCGAGCTTGCGGACGAGATCCTCCTCGGGGATCAGTTCCTCGATTCCCGAGCGGATCACCTCGAGTTGGCGCACGATCTCGGCGTTTCGGGTCTTGTCGGACATCGCCGGGCAGCCTACCAAGTTTGGAGCCTTCGCGGAAGTGCGCCGGCCTTCGGCTCGCGCCGAGCAATTGCCACTTGACCCACCTGGAGGCGTTACCTAGCGTAGCCTCATCGGGGAGAATCGCACCTACTACGAGGTCTCGATCGTGAGTCCAGGCTGGGGACGTGTCACGAAGGTCGCCTTTGCAGTGCTCGTCGTCGTTCTTTGCGGCGTGGTCGGAGTCGGCATCGGGGTCGCGAACTGGCTCCGGAAGGATCTCCCGTCGCCGGCCAACCTCCAGACCATCGCCCCTCCGGTCAAGACCCTGGTCTACGACCGCAATGAGAAGCTCGTGCACGAGTTCTTCAAAGAGAACCGCTCGATCGTGCCCCTCCGCGAGATCCCACGCCCCCTCATTCAGGCGATCCTGGCGATCGAGGACCGGCGCTTCTACTCCCACTGGGGCATCGACCCGATCCGGCTGGCCCGCGCGCTCCTGACCGATATCGTGGCGCGCCGTCCCGAGCAGGGCGGCAGCACCATCACGCAGCAGCTCGCGCGGAATCTCTTCCTCACGCACGAGAAGACCATGACCCGGAAGCTCAAGGAGATCGTCCTCGCCATCCGGATCGAGCAGGCTTACACGAAGGACGAGATCTTGGAGATGTACTTCAACCAGATCTACTTCGGCGAGGGCGCCTACGGCGTCGACGCCGCCGCCAAGGTCTATTTCGGCAAGCGCGTCCAGGAGCTGACGCTCCCCGAGTGCGCCCTCTTAGCCGGGCTGCCCCGGAACCCGCGCGACTACTCGCCGCGCCGGGACCCGGATCGCGCGCTCAGGCGCCGGAATCTCGTGCTCTCGCAGATGCTCGCGGCGCATTTCATCAACCGGGGAGCCTACGAGCAGGCGAGCGAGGCCCCGCTGGGCGTCACGAAGACGCGCTACAACGCGCAGGAAGCGCCCTACTTCATGGAAATGGTCCGCCAGTACCTGGACGAGCGCTATGGTTCGAACCAGCTCTACGAGGGCGGGCTCAGGATCCACACCTCGCTCGACATCGACCTTCAGCACGCGGCCGAGGAGTCGCTCGAGAGGCGGCTCATGGCCCTGGAGCAGCGGAACCAGTACAAGAAGACGCGCGCGGCCCTGGCCAAGGCGGGCGGAGTGCCCGCGCGCGACAAGAACCAGACCGACTATCTCCAGGGCGCGGTGGTCTCGATCGAGCCCTCGAGCGGGCAGGTCCTGGCGCTCGTGGGCGGACGCGACTTCAACGACTCGAACTTCAACAGAGCGGTGCAGGCGGCGCGTCAGCCTGGCTCGGCGTTCAAGCCCTTCATCTACACGGCGGCTATCGACAACGGGTTTTCGCCGACCGACATCATCCTCGACACGCCGGTCTCCTTCCGGGCCGGGAACGGGCAGGACTGGTCTCCGCAGAACTATGACAAGAAGTTCCGCGGGCCCGTGACCCTCCGCAACGCGCTTGCGAATTCGGTGAACGTTCCCGCGGCCAAATTGCTCCAGAAGCTCGGGACCTCGGTCGTGACCTCTTACGCCAAGCGCATGGGGATCAAGAGCCGCCTCTCCCCCGACCTCTCGCTAGCGCTCGGCACCTCCGAGGTGAACCTGCTCGAGCTGACCTCCGCCTACGGTGTGTACGCGAACCAGGGCGTGCGGGTCCCG
>JBGPHU010000197.1:0-3057 GCA_041484545.1 Candidatus Eiseniibacteriota bacterium
CAGGCATCGTTCTCGTCGTCGGTCGTTCCGGTCTTCCCCGCCGCGGGACGCGTGAAGCCGTACTCGCTTCGGATCGAGGCCGCGGTCCCATAGATCACAGGGCCCTCGAGAAGGGTGGTCGCCATGTAGGCCGTCTCGGGGCGGATCACGCGCCGCGACTCGCGCCGCGGCGTCCAGATCAGGTTGCCTCCGCGATCCAGCACCGCGCGCACCGAGATCGGCTTCACCATCACGCCGCCGTTCGCGAGCGTGGCGTAGGCGGTTGTCAGCTCCAGCGGCGTCACCTCGTTCGTTCCGAGCGCGAGCGACGCGACCTCGCGCAGCCGGCTCTCCACGCCCAGGGCGTGCGCCATCTCGGTCACCTTGGGGAGCCCGACCATGAGCTCGAGCCGCACCGTCGCCATGTTGAGCGAGCGCGCGAGCGCGCGGGCCACCGTCACGCGTCCCAGATAGGCGTTCTCGTAGTTGTGCGGCGCGTAGGCGCCCTGCGCCGTGTGGATGGAGTCGGGCACGTCATCGAGAAGCGTGGCCGCGGTCAGCGGCGGCCGCCGGCCGGAAAACGGGGTGTCCAGCGCCGCGATGTAGACGAAGGGCTTGAAGGCCGAACCCGGCTGGCGGCGAGATTCCACGGCGCGGTTGAAGGGGCTCGCGCGGTAGTCGCGCCCACCCACCATCGCGCGGACGGCTCCGTTCTGGGGCTCGATCGCGATCAGCGCGGCCTGGGCTGGATTGCGGCCCGCGCCGGACGTCGGGGATCGCGCGTCCGCTTCGCGGGCCCCGTCGCGCACGCAGCGCTCGGCCGCCTCTTCCATCCTGGGATCCAGCGTGGTGAACACCGAGAGCCCCCGGGTGCTCAGGTCCCCCTCCGAGATATCCTTGGAGAGGACCTCGCGCACGAAGTCCACGAAGTAGGGCGCCCGGGTCAGCGGCATCGGATTCGACGCGAAGCGGAGTGGGGTCCTCCGCGCGCGCTGGTCCTCGGCTTTCGAGATGAATCCGCACGCCACCATATCGTCCAGCACCTCGTTCCGCCTCCCGATCGCCAAGTCGGGGTCCCGGTAGGGCGACATCCGATTCGGCGACGGGATGATCCCGGCCAGGAGCGCCCCTTCGCCGAGCGTGAGCTCGCTCGCGTGCTTGTTGAAATAGTAGAGCGCGCCCTCCTCCACGCCGCAGATGCTCCAGCTCCCGCGCTGCCCCAGGTAGATCTGGTTCAGGTAGAACTCGAGAATCCGCTCCTTGGAGTAGCGGAACTCGATGAGGATCGCGAGGAGCGCCTCGTGGAGCTTCCGGGTGAAGGTCCTCTGCCGCGAGAGAAAGATGTTCTTCGCGAGCTGCTGGCTGATGGTGCTGCCCCCTTCGACGAGCGATCCCGCGCGCATGTTTCGCGCGGTGGCGCGCCCGATGCCGAGGAGGTCGAGCCCCATGTGGCGGAAGAAGCGGCGGTCCTCGCTCGCGACCGCGGCGAGCGCCACGTGGCGCGGGATCGCGGCGAGCGGCGTGAAGGAGCGGCGCTCGCGGTCCTGGTCGGAGAACTGGGCCAGAAGCAAGGGATCGACGCGGAGGAGACCGCGCGGGGTCGGTTGCGCGAAACCGTTCCCGATCGAGGCGACGGCTCCGTCGCGGATCTCGACCAGGGTCGGCATGCCCGGTTCGGCCCGATCAGGGTAGACAAAGGGGCGCAGGTAGATCTCGAAGATGGACCCGCGCATTCGGTACTGCCCGGGCGCGTATGGCTTGCCGGTGGTATGGCGGTAACGCGCCGCGTCCAGGGCCTGGCGAAGGTCCGAGACCTCGAGCGGCATCCCCGCTCGCAGCTCGAGCCAATCGGCGTAGACGTTCGTAGGGAATTTCCAACCCTGGCCGGAATAGCGATACGAGGAAAGCGCGGAGAGGCGGAACCAATCGTACCCGAGAACCGCGAGGACGAAGGCGAGCACGACCAGCGCCCAGCCGATCCTGCTCCTGGACAACGAGCCGAACCTCCGGCGGATGCCCTCGGGAAGCCGGAGTTCCGGCATCTTCCCCGCCGGGGTGGGAATCGGATTCACGGTGGGTGAGCCTACGGCCCATCGCGCCGGTCGTCAACTCGTGGGAGGGGAGTGTAAGGAGGGGAGATGGCCCGCCTCCGAGAGAGAGCGGCGGGATTCGAGCGCGCTAGCGGTGCTCTGCGAAGGCATCCTCGAGCTGGCGGAGTCTCGAGACGGAGCGGCTGTCGGCGCCGCCCGCGGGCGCGCCGAGAAGGTATTCCCGGTACGCGGCCAGCGTGTCCTTCTGGTCGGAGCGGCGTCCCGTGATGTTCTGGATGGCCCAGAGACAATCGGCGTACTCGCGCTTCGCCCGCGCGCGGTCCGGCCCGATGATCTTGACCATGAATGATTTCCACGTCGCGCGGAGCCGGCGCAACGTGTCCACGTCGCCGCGCTCCTCGGCGGCGACGGTCGCGAGATGGAGACGCTCGATCGGAGAGGACGCCTCGACCGTGGCCGTCTGGTCCGGCGCTTCGGCAGGCTTTTCGACCTGGGGCGTCTTGGGCGTTGTCGTCCGCCACATCGAAGGGGTCCGTCGCGACGTCGTCCCGGCCGGCGACGGCGTCGTCTGCGCCGGAGTTTTCGCGGCTCCGGGTTTCGGGGCGGGCGCGCTCGATTGCGAATCGACGGCGGGCTCGGGCTTCGGCGTCTCGTGCAAGGGAGGCGCCTGTGTCGGCGGCGCGTCGTCCGAGGATGACTCCTGGCCAGGCCGCGGCGATTCCGGCGCGGGGCGCGAGGATTCCTGCGCGGTGCGCGGCGACTCCGGCGCGGGATGCGGCGCTTGAGTCACCGGGCTCGCGGCGCGCCCATGGCTTTCCCCCGGCCCTGCTGGATCGGGCGCGTGGACCGTGGAGCGAGGCGAGGGCTTCGGCAGCTCCGATGCTACCCGTTCCTCCTGCGCCCCGGAAGGGCGCGACCCGAGCGCGACCGGCTTGGGAGTGGCGATTGGTGCGCGCGGAGTCGCGGCCTGTGGCGCGACCGCGCGCGATCCGAGCGGAAGCGGCGGAGCTGTCGAGGACGCGGTCAG
>JBGPHU010000198.1:0-3056 GCA_041484545.1 Candidatus Eiseniibacteriota bacterium
CGCGATCGGGTTCCTGAGCCACCGCCCGCTCCTCTACCTGGGGCTGACGCCGCTCGAAAATCTGGAGTTCTTCGGGCGGCTCGCCGGCGTCCCGGACGCGCGCGCCCGCGCCGCGCGACTCCTCGCGCGCTTCGGGCTCGAGGAATTCTCGGGCGTCACGACCGAACGGTTCTCGCGCGGCATGCTGCAGCGGGTCGCGCTCAGCCGGGCGCTCCTCCCCGAGCCCCGCGTTCTGATCCTCGATGAGCCCTACGCGGGCCTGGACGACGAGGGCGCCACGACCCTGAACGCGCTCCTCCTCGAGGCGCGGGAGCGGGGAACTACGGCCCTTCTCGTCTCGCACGACCGCGAGCACATGGTTTCCGGAGTCACGCGCACCCTCGCGCTCCAGAACGGCGTGATCGGACCCTCGGCGTGATCGCGCTCCGGGTCTTCGCCAAGGACCTGAGGCTCCACGCCCGCGACGCGCGCTTTCTCGCCACGCTCGCCCTCTTCAGCCTCTCGCTCGTGCTCATCCTGAGCGTGGCGTTCGGGCCTATCTTTCGCGATCCCGCCCGGGAGGCCAGCGCCACGCTCTGGGCCGCCCTCTTCTTCGCGGGCGTGCTGGGGCTAACGCGGGCGCTGGATCTCGAGTCGGAGTCGGGAGGCGGGGAAGCGCTCCGCCTCACGGGCGCCGATCCGTTCTCGGTCTACGCGGGGAAGGCCGCGGCCAACTTCCTCCTCATGGCGGCGCTCTTCGTGCTCGTGCTGCCCTGCGCCGCGGTGTTCTTCGACGTGGGGAGCCTCGAGGCGCTGCCGGGGGTGGCCGGCGTTGCCGCGCTGGCCCTCATCGGTTATGCTGCCTGGGGAACGCTCTTCGCCGCGCTCGCACGGGGGCTCAAGGCGCGCGAGCTTCTGCTCTCGATCCTGCTCTTCCCCACATTGATTCCACTGTGGATCGGCGCCGTCAAGCTGACCCGATCGCTCTGGGCGGACGGATCGATCGACGCGGTTCGCGACTGGGTGAAGATCATGGTCGTCGTCGATGTGCTGGCCGTGGCGCTCGCGGCGTGGCTCTACGAAGCGATCCAGGAGGCGGAGGAATGATGTCAGGCTGGTGGTCGAAGGCCCGGCCCTTCGTGTGGGCCCTGGCGACCTTGATGGTCGCGGCGTCCCTGTGGGCCGCATTCAAGCGCGCCCCCATCGAGGCGCAGATGGGCATCGTGCAGAAGATCGTCTACATCCACGTGCCGAGCGCCATCGCGACGCTCGTCGCGTTCGGCCTCACGTTCGCCGCGAGCATCGCCTATCTCGCGACGCGCGCCTGGATCTGGGACGCGATCGCAGCCTCGGCCTGCGAGGTCGGGATGGTGTTCGCCACGATCGTGCTCGTGAGCGGGCCGTTGTGGGCGCGCTCGGCCTGGAACACCTGGTGGACCTGGGAGCCGCGGCTCACGACGTTCCTGATTTTGTGGATCTTGTACGGCGGATACCACGTGGTCCGCGCGTCGGTGGGCGCCGGCTCCAAGCGGACGATCTCGGCGGTGCTCGGAATCATCCTGTTCGTCAATCTTCCCGTCGTCTGGAAATCGGTCGAATGGTGGCGCGGCTCGCTCCATCCGCGGGCGGTCACGATGACCGGCGAGATGCGGCAGGCGCTGCTCCTGTCGATGGCCGCCTGGCTCGTCTTCTTCCTCGCGGCATTTCAGGAGCGGCTGAGGCTCGAGTCGCTCCGCCACGACGCCGAGATGGCCGACGGCGGAGGAGGGCCGCGATGACCTACATGGTGACGGCGTACGTGCTGGCGGCCGTGATCTGGGTGGGCTACCTGCTCTCGCTGCGCGCCCGCGCGGCGCGGCTCAAGCAGCGCGCTCCGGTGGAGCAGGTCGCGCAGCGGAGCCCGGTCGTGCGGCCATGAGAGACCATTTCCAGGAATTCGAGATCTCTCCCGAGATCGTGAACGAGATGATGGAGAACGGGGAGGAGGTCGTGCTCGTGGACATCCGCGAGGACTGGGAATGGGAGAAGGCCCACATCGAGGGCGCGATCCACATTCCGCTCTCCGAGCTGTCCACCCGCGTCGAGGAGCTGGACCGCGAGCAATGGACCGTCGTCTATTGCCATGTCGGCGACCGGAGCGTGGACGGCTGCCTCAAGCTCTGGGACCTGGGTTTCCGAAAGGTGCGGAGCCTCACCGGCGGCATCGAGCTATGGTCCGAGGTCATCGACCCCGAGGTGCCGAAGTACTGATCGAGTAGATCCTGCGCTGTCGTGGAGCATCCAGAGGCTCAGCTCACCGAATGATCGCCAGCCGTCCCGTCCTGATCCCTTCCTTCGTTTCCAACCGATAGAAATAGACCCCCGACGGAAGCCCGCGACCGGTCTCCCCGCGAGAGTCAACCGCCAGGTCGTGGTATCCCGTCGGAAGCGACTCGACGTCGAGCAGGGTCCGGACGCGTCGCCCGTGACTGTCAAAGAGCGTGAGACGGGCGGCTCCCTCCACTGTCGTCACGAAGGAGAACATTCCCGAGACACGAAGGGGGTTGGGAGCCATGAGAGGGCGCAGCCTTCCGTCGGGTCCGATGACGTCAACCGGAAGCGACGCGCGGAAGCCGTGCCCGTCATGTAGAAAGAACTCGATCGTCGTGAGGACGTGGAGGGATCCGCTCACGTTGCTGAAGAGTGGACGCAACGTCTCGCTACCAAAGCACGCGGTCACATCGGGAACTCCGTTTCCGTTTGCGTCTCCCAGGACGAACGATGCCGGATCGGCCGGAATCGCGTCGGTGCTACCCAGTCCCTTGACTTCCATTCGAACCGAGAGCGGATTGATCTCCACGACGCGGTTCGGCGCGTCGGGGATCTCGATCGCGATACAGAAGCGCCCGCTCCCGGCAACGAGCTGAATCGGCTGGCTCAAGCTACCGGCGGATCGAACCGCGAAGGCCTGCGAAGAGTCCGGCTCCAGAATCGTGGCCAGCGTCTGGTCGCCCGCCGCGAGGAGACCGTCCGTCACGACCAATGAAACCGGGTAAGGACCCGTCCTCGTATACACGTGCCGCGGCGACGGCCCCGGC
>JBGPHU010000199.1:0-2691 GCA_041484545.1 Candidatus Eiseniibacteriota bacterium
GAGATCTTCTTCGATTCGAGGCGCGAGCGCTCGAGCATGTTCAGGAAGTCGGTGTTCCCTCCCACGTTGAGCTGGCTGGTCCGCTCGAGACGAACTCCCCGCTCCCGGAAGAGCCGCGTCAGCACGCGGTGGATGATGGTGGCGCCGACCTGCGACTTGATGTCGTCCCCGACCACGGGAAGCTTCTTCTGCTCGAACCGGCGCTGCCAGTACTTCTCGCGCGCAATGAAGACCGGAATCGCGTTCACGAAGCCGCAGCCCGCTTCGAGGATCTGCTCGACGTACCACTTCGTGGCTTCCTCGCTCCCGACCGGAAGGTAGTTGATGACCACGTCGGTCTTGGTGTCCTTGAGGAGCCGCACGATGTCCGCGGTGGAACCCGGCGCCTTGTGGATGATCTTCGAGAGGTATTGTCCGAGACCGTCGTGTGTCATCCCTCGCGCCACGGGCACGCCCAGGCGGGGCACGTCGGTGAATTTGTAAGTGTTGTTGGGCCAGGTGAAGACCGCCTCGGAGAGATCCTTCCCGACCTTGTTCCGGTCGATGTCGATGGCGGCGCTGAACTCGATATCGCTGATATGGTACCCGCCCAGGTTCACGTGCATGAGACCCGGCACGAAATCCGTCTCCTTGGCGTTCCGGTAGTAGTGGACGCCCTGGACGAACGACGACGCACAGTTCCCGACGCCGATGATGCCGACGCGAATCTTACCCATGACGGTTCTTCCTCCGATTCCCTGGAATGACGCTCGATGCTCGAGGTCTGAGGCGCGGGCCCCGGCAATCCTCGGGGGCGCCCGGGTCGTTACGCGGAGTTCGTTTGAGTCAGCTTCCGGACATGATACACGCGTTGCAATACCGTGACGAGCGTCAAAATGAAGAGCACGCCGAGCACGCCGGGCATGAAACGATGCCCCAGAAAGGCGCCCAGTCCCAGCGTCAGCAGGCGCTCCGGGCGCTCCATGATGCCCACCTTGCATTCCATTCCGAGCCCTTCGGCGCGGGCGCGCGTGTAGGAAACCAGGAACGACAGGATCAAGGTCGCCAGCGCCAGGACGCCCAGAGTCGGCCCGTCGGCGTCCCCCCACTCGGCGCTCCCCTCGAACATCCCGCGCATCCAGACCGTGGCGCTCTGACTGCGCGTGAAGTAGAAATAGGCGAGCCCGACGTAGAGCGACCCTTCGCTCACGCGGTCGAGCGTGGAGTCGAGAAAGGCGCCGAACGCGCTCACGATCCCGCGCGCGCGCGCCACGTCTCCGTCGAGAATGTCGCAGAGTCCCGCCAGGAGCAGCGTGAACCCGGCCGCGAGGAAGGAGCCGCGGCCGAGGAGGAGCGCGGCCAGGAGCGAGAGACAGACCCCGAGAATCGTGAGGTGGTCCGGCGCCACACCGCGCGCGGCCAGGTAGCGTCCGATGGGCTTGAAGATCTCGCGGCCCTGGTCTTTCCAGCTCTGGGTCAAGCTTCCTCCCCCTCGTCGTCCGCCGCTTCGTCCCGCGAGTCCCCGGCGGGGCCGGGAGCGCCTCCGACCACCAGCGTGAACTCGCCGCGGGGCGGCGTCTCTTCCACCCACCGGAGCAACGACCCGAGCGTGCCGCGCCGGGTCTCCTCGAACTTCTTCGTAAGCTCGCGCGAGATCGACGCCGGACGCTCTCCGAGCGTCTCCGCGAGATCGCGGAGGGCCTCACGCAGCCGGTGCGGCGATTCGAAGAAGATGAGGGTCCGCACGTCCTCGCGCAACTCCTCGATGCGCTTCCTGCGTCTCGACGCGCGTCTTGGAAGGAACCCTTCGAACGCGAACCGGTCGGTCGGAAGCCCCGAAACCTCCAGCGCGCAGAGCGCGCTGGAGGGGCCCGGGATGGGGATCACGGGAACTTCCGCGGCCGTTGCCGCGCGCACGAGGGTGAACGCGGGATCGGAGATCCCGGGAGAGCCCGCGTCCGAGACGATCGCGACCGAGGTCCCGGCCTTGAGCTTCTCGATCAGCTCGGGGGTGCGCCGTTCCTTGTTGTGGTCGTGATAGGATACGAGCGGCCTCCGGATCGAAAAGCGCGCCAGGAGTCCTTGCGTGTGGCGCGTGTCCTCGGCGGCGATGAGATCCACGGCGCCCAGGATCCGCTGGGCGCGCGGGGAGAGATCCTCGACGTTGCCGATCGGCGTGCCCACGAGGTAGAGCGTTCCCGGCCGCGGCTCGGAGGGCTCGCTCACGCGACGAGGACCGATCGGGCCGCACCGCGCACCGCGGCGATCGCGCGGTCGATACCCGCGTCGTCCACGTCGAGGTGCGTCACGGCCCGGAACCGTCCGGGACCTCCGAACGCCGAGATCAGGACCCGATCGGCGGCCACGGCCCGTATGAACTCCCCCAGACGCTCCGCGTCGGCGCCGGTATCCGCGATGACGATGTTGGTGCGGATGGTCTCGGGGTCAAGGCGGATGCCTGGGGTATCCGCGATCGCTTCAGCGAGCCTCCTCGCGCGCACGTGATCCTCCACCAAACGCGCGCGGTGATGCCGCAGCGCGTGGAGCGCGCCGCCGGCCAGGATCCCCGCCTGGCGCATCGCGCCGCCGAACATCTTCCTCGCGGCGCGCGCCTCCTCGATGAAGGCGCTCGAGCCCGCGAGGGCCGAGCCGACGGGAGCGCCAAGCCCTTTCGAATAGCAGACCATGACGCTTTGAGCATGGGCCGCGTAC
>JBGPHU010000200.1:0-2691 GCA_041484545.1 Candidatus Eiseniibacteriota bacterium
CCTGCCTTCCCTGACCGGTAATCTGTCCTACACTCATCAGATTCCCGACAAGCGGAATTCGGTCTACATCGTGGCGGACCCGGCGGACCCGACCATCACGACGACCTTCCTGGTCAAGCGCACCCAGCGGAAGATCGCCACCGCCACCGTGCAGACGAATCTCCTGAGCGTTCCCGCCTGGTCGGAGAAGCACCGGCAGAATCTCCTGAGCTGGACCGCCCGCGAATCGGAAGCAGAGGCGCGAAACGGCGTCGTATACACCGCGAAGCAGCAATACTTCACCCTCGTAAAGGCGGAGCGGCTCGCGGAGGTATCGCGCGAGTCCGAGCGTCTTGCCCGGGATGAGGAATCGCGCGCCGAGGCCCTCTTTGAAGTGGGGACCGTCGCGCGCGGCGACGTCCTCAAGGCGCGCGCACGGCGGGCCACGACGCAGCTGGACCGGATCCGCGCGGTGAACCAGGTCGAGATCCAGCGCTCGAAGCTGAAGCAGGTGATCGGCCTGAAGCCCGGGACCCCGCTCTTCATCGACACGGCGCTGGATGAGAACGTCGTGCTCCCGGATTCCGCCACGGCGGTGAGCACGGCGCTTCAGACCCGTCCCGAGTTGTCGCGCGCCGCCGCGGCAGAGCGGGCCGCGCGCGCCGGCCTTTTCGGGGCCCGCGCCAGGCGCCTGCCTTCCATGAGCGGCTCGATCGAGGTGGATCGCTCGAGAAACACGACCCGCGTGGAACAGCTGGGGTCCGGCGAGTTCGACGACACCTACGATGCGACCGAATGGTTCGGACAGGTGCGGCTTTCTCTGCCGGTATTCAACGGGTTCGCGACGGAGGGCGGCGCAAAATCCGCCAAGGGCACGCTTCTCGATGCCGAGGCAGAGCGGCGCCAGCGCGAGGTGGACGTGGCGGTCGAGGTGCAGCAGGCGTGGCTTTCGGTGCGCGAGGCGGTGGAGCGCATCGACGTTGCGAAGGAAGGGCTGGCCTCCGCCCAGGAGGACTACAACTTCTCCAAGGGCCGCTACGAGCTGGGGGCGGGCACGATCCTGGATCTGCTCAATGCCGAGGTGAGCCTCTCCCAGGCCAAGCAGAGCTACGTCGAGGCCTTGGCCGACGCCCACGTGGCCGAGGCCGCGATGGAACGCGCCGTGGGAGCGCGGCGTTATTAGGGTCATGAAGGGAGCCATCCGAGCATGAAGCCGGGACTGAAGCGGGCGTTGCTGATCGGGGGAGGGGTGATTCTCCTCGCCGCGATCGTCGTCGCCAACGTCGCGAAGGGGAAGGGGGGACGTCAGGGAGTCCAGGCGGAAGCGGTGACCCTCGGGGACATCTCTTCGACTGTGCGCGCTCCCGCGAAGGTGCAGCCGGAAGTCCTGATCAAGCTGAGCGCCAACGTGCCGGGCGAAGTCGTGCGGCTCGCGGTCAAGGAGGGGGATCCGGTAAAGAAGGGCCAGTTCCTGCTCCAGCTCGACGCCACGCAATACCAGGCCCAACTGAGGCAGAGCCAGGCCGCGCTCGACGCAGCCAAGTCGAACCTCCGGCTCTCCGAGGTCTCCCTCCAGCGTTCGGAGTCGCTTCTCAAGCGCAAGGAGTCCCTGTTCGACCGGAAGCTCGTCTCCCCGGAAGAGATCGAGATCGCTCGAACCGAGCACAACACCGACCAGGCCCGCGCGGACGTGAATCGCGAGGAGGTGGCCCGCGCCACCGCCGCGGTCCAGAGTTCCCAGGACAACCTGAGAAAGACCATTTTCCATTCCCCGATCGACGGCACCGTGACCCAGCTCAACGTGGAGCGGGGCGAGATCGTCATGGTCGGAACCATGAACAATCCAGGCACGGTGGTCCTGAGCGTCGCCGATCTCCGCAGCATGAAGGTGGAGGCGGACGTGGACGAGACCGACGTCGCCTCGATCCGGCTCGGCCAGACCGCCACGGTCAAGGTGGACGCGCTGCCGGACACCACGCTCACCGGGCGGGTCGCCGAGATCGCGAACTCGCCCAAGATCTCGGAGCTGGGCACGCAGGAGCAGCAGACGAATTTCGTGGTGGACGTGAGGATCGACAACCCGCCGCCCACGCTCAGGCCCGGTATGACCGCCGACGTGGAGATCAAGACCGGGACGAAGAAGGACGTCCTGCGCGTGCCCATCCAGGCCGTGGTTGTTCGGACCGCGGAGGAGCTCTCCAAGGCGAAGTCCGGGAAGGCGGGGCGCGGGCGCGAAGGCTCCGCGGCGGCCGAGCCCAATCCTCCCGAGCCGACGAAGAAGAGCGAGGAGATCAAGGGCGTCTTCGTGATGGTCGACGGCGTGGCGCAGTTTCGAAGGGTGCGCACCGGGATCGCGAGCGACACCGACCTCGAGGTTACGGGAGACGTGAAAGCGAAGGAGAAGGTCATCACGGGCCCGAACAAGGTGCTGCGCCAGCTCAAGCCGGGCAGCAAAGTGAAGATCGAGGAGCCGAAAACCAAGAAGGGCGACAAATCGTGAGCCAGGAAAACTCGGCGGAAGGCGCGCTCATCGAGCTCGTCGACATCCGCAAGGTGTATCAGATGGGTGTCTCCCTAGTGAACGCGCTGGACGGCGTCTCGCTCCGCATCCAGCGCGGAGAGTACGTCGCGATCATGGGCCCCTCGGGCTCGGGGAAATCCACGCTCATGAACATCGTGGGCTGCCTGGACACCCCGAGCAGCGGCTCTTAC
>JBGPHU010000201.1:0-2673 GCA_041484545.1 Candidatus Eiseniibacteriota bacterium
CGCACCTCGAAGGAGCCCGCGGCGGCATACGTCCGGACCACCTCGCGGTAATGCGGGTGCACGCCGTGCGAGAGGAGCAGGACCCGCCGGCCGGTGGCGCCCATGGCGAGATGCGCCGCCTCGGCGCAGGCAGTCGCGCCGTCGTAGAGCGACGCGTTCGAGACCTCGAGACCGGTCAGCTCGCAGATCATCGACTGGTACTCGAAGATCGTCTGCAGCGTGCCCTGGGAAACCTCGGGCTGGTAGGGCGTGTAGGCCGTGGCGAATTCCGATCGGGAAATCAGGGACCGAAGGGCCGCGGGAATGAAGTGGTCGTAGATGCCGGCGCCCAGGAAACAGGCGTAGTGCAGCGCGTCGGCGTTGGATTCCGCCCACTGGGCGAAGCGCCTGGCGATTTCGTATTCCGCGAGCGGCGGGTCGACCGGGAGCGGACCGCGGACCCGGAACTCAGGCGGGATCGCCTCCCAGAGCGCCTCGACGTTTGGAGCGCCGATCTTCTCCAGCATGGCGCGGCGCTCCGTTTCGCTCCGCCCGACAAAGCTCACGCGTGGGCCCCCAGCGCCTTCTCGTAGGCCTCCGCGCTCAGGAGCGCGTCCATCTCGGAGGGATTCGCGATCTTGATCCGGACCATCCAGCCCTTCTCGTAGGGAGACTGGTTGATGAGCGAGGGATCTTCCTTCAAGGCCGTGTTGACCGCGGCCACCTCGCCCGAAACCGGCGCGAAGAGATCGCTCACGGTCTTCACCGCGTCGATCGTGCCGAAGCTCTTCGTCTGCGCGAGCGTGGCGCCCACCGTCGGCAGCTCCACGAAGACAACGTCTCCGAGCTCACCCTGCGCGAAATCGGTGATGCCGACCTCGGCTTCCTGGCCGCGCACGCGCACCCATTCGTGCTCCTTCGTGTACTTGAGATCCCTCGGGACCTTCATGTCGCTCTCCTGGGTTTGGGGGCGCGCACGCTGCCTTCGCGGTACATCGGCCGCGCGGTGACCGATGCCGGCGACTCGTTTCCTCGGGTGCGCACCTCGAGCTTCGATCCGGTGCGCGCGTGGTCCTTCTGCACGTAGGCCATCGCGACCGGCTTGCCGATGCTGATGCCCATCGATCCGCTCGTTACCGTTCCGACGTTGCGCCCCTGGGCCAGCACTTCCGCGCCGTGCCGCGCGATCCGCTCCCCGTCGAGAACGAGACCCACCAGCCTCCGAGGGTACCCTTCGCGCTCCGCGGCCAGGAGCGCGTCCCTTCCGATGAAGGAGGCCTTCTCGAGCCGGACGGTCCAGCCGAGACCCGCTTCCAGAGGATGCGTGGTCTCGTCGATATCGTTTCCGTAGAGGCAGTAGCCCATCTCGAGACGCAGCGTGTCGCGCGCGCCCAGGCCGATGGGCCGGATCAGGGCCGGGCGGCCCGCCTCGAACACTCGGTCCCAGGTCTCAAGGGCGCGGGAGGCCTTGACGTAGATCTCGAACCCGTCCTCTCCCGTGTAGCCGGTCCGCGAGATAAGCGTCCGGTCCTCTCCTTCTCCGTCTTCGAAGAAACTATAGAACCCGAGGCTCTTCACGCGCTCTCCGTAGATGCGCGCCACGACCTCCTCGGCTCTCGGTCCCTGAACCGCGAGCTGGGCCGTCTCCTCGTTCTCGTCCACGACCGTCACGTCGCCGGGCGCGTGCTCGCTCACCCACGCCAAATCCTTCTCGAAGTTTGCGGCGTTCACGACGAGGAGCCGGTCCATCCCCCCGGCGTAGACCAGGAGGTCGTCCACGATTCCGCCCGTCTCGAGGCACATCGGCGTGTAGACGGCCTTGCCCTGAGGGACCCTATCGACCTGGTTCGTGACCAAGTGGTTCGCGTACGCGCGGGCTCCGGCCCCCGTGAGCCGGATCTCCCCCATGTGGGAGACGTCGAAGACACCGACGCCGCCGCGCACGGCCCGGTGCTCCGCCACGATGCCCTCGTATTGGATCGGCATCTCGTAACCGGCGAATGAAACCATCTTGGCGCCGAGGGCCATGTGGCGCGCGTAGAACGGCGTTCTTTTGAGCGTGGAAGTGGTGTCGAGCATCCTCAAATCTTGCCTGAGGTTAAGGTGGATCGAGAAGAACTGACGGTATCACATCCGCGCCGGGATTCAAACCACCGCCTCCCGGGCGCGGCGGCCACGACTCTTGGCCGGGAAAACCGCCCGGAGCGCCTCGCCCGTGTGCGACGCGCCGACCCCGGCCACCCGCTCCGGAGGACCTTCGGCGACCACCCGCCCGCCCGCGTCCCCGCCTTCGGGGCCGAGATCCACGATCCAGTCGGCCGAGTGGATCACGTCGAGGTTGTGTTCGATCACGAGCACCGTGTTTCCCGTGTCCACGAGCCGGTTCAGCACGTCGAGGAGGGCGCGCACGTCCTCGAAGTGGAGCCCGGTCGTGGGCTCGTCCAGGAGATAGAGCGTCCGCCCGGTTTCGACCCTCGACAGCTCCGTGGCGAGCTTGACGCGTTGGGCTTCGCCTCCGGAGAGGGTCGTGGCCGGCTGTCCCAGGTGGATGTAGCCCAGGCCCACCCCGCTCAGCGTCTCGAGCTTCCGCTTCACCGGCGGGATCGCCGTGAGGAATTCGAGAGCCTCGTCCACCGTCATCTCGAGCACGTCCGCGATCGACTTCCCCTTGAACGTGACCTCGAGGGTCTCCCG
>JBGPHU010000202.1:0-2567 GCA_041484545.1 Candidatus Eiseniibacteriota bacterium
AAGGTGACCGAGATGGCGCACGCCCTGGGCGTGGAGAGCCGGCTGCGCGAGGTCGCGTCGCTCGCGCTCGGAACGAACGAGGTGACGCCGCTGGAGCTGACCACCGCCTACGCCACGCTCGCGAACGGCGGCGTGATGGTGAAGCCGATCTCGGTGCGCGCCGTGCTGGATCGCGGAGGCAACCTGATCTGGACGCCGCGGCGCGAGTCGCGGCGCGTGATCCGCCCCGAGACGGCCTACATGGCCACCACCCTTCTCGAGGGCCCTGTGATCTATGGGACCGCGGCCTCGATCCGAAGCGAGTACGGCTTCACGCGTCCCGCGGCGGGGAAGACCGGAACGACCGACGACGAGAACGATGCCTGGTTCGTGGGCTACACGCCCGATCTCGTCGCGGGCGTCTGGGTGGGATGCGACCGCAACCGGAAGCTCGGGCTCACGGGAACCCAGGCCGCGGTGCCGATCTGGGCCAAATTCATGGATGCCGCACACCGCGGAAAGCCGGTGCGGGATTTCCTGGCTCCGCCCGGCGTGGTGGATGTCTGGATCGACGCGGACACCGGCTACCGGGCCGGAGCCGAGTGCCCGCACGTGATGCGGGAGTCCTTCATTCCGACCACGGAACCGCGGCAGGTCTGCACGGCGTTGCACGAGTCGAGCTGGTTCGGCACCGAGCACGGGGACTCGACGGGAGTGCTCCCCTACGGAGGACCGGACGATTACGGGCCGGAAGGGAGAGCGCCCGAGGAGAACGTTCCTCCGGACCAGGGGCCGGACAACAACCCGAACGCGCCCGGGCCGGACGATCAGGCTCCGCCCGATCGGGACAATCCGCCCGCGCCTCCGGGGATCTAGACGATGACGTGGATCAGGATTGGAATCGCGCTTGCCGTCTTGACCCTGTCCGCCGGAGCCGCGAGGGCGGACGAGGGGAAGTCGCGCGCGATCGGGAAGGGGCGCTGGTCGCTGGCCTTCGCGCTGCCCGACGGCGGCGGCTCCCAATTCGGAGTCTGGAAGATGGTGTCGGGGCGCTCCAACCTGGGCGTGAACCTCGGGATCGACCACTCGAGGGATACCTTCACCATCGGCCCCGACAGCCTTCGTGTCGGAGACGTCCGTCAGCACTGGACGTTCTCGGTCGAGCCCACGCTCGAGCGTTACCTATTTCTCGAGGCCGACGTCTCGCCGTTCGTCTTCGGCGCCCTGAAGGGTTCCTACGGATGGTCGGAATCGACGTCCCAAAGGTCCTACCTTCGCAGCGCCGCGCTTACGTTTGGCCTCGGCGCGGACTGGACCCCTCTCCAGTCGATCAGCATCGGAGGCACCACGGGAATCGTCTGGCGCGAATCCATGTACAGCTACTCGGGCGCCGGGGCTCCGAAGGACGGCGAATCCACCTTCGGAACGGTCTCGACGTCGCTCCAGCTTCATCTCTACTTCTGAACCGGCGGGCCCTCGTGTAGACTGGGCCCGTGGTTCCCCGTCCGAATCTCCGCGGCTTCTTCCTCGCGCGAGGCGTCGCATGAGCGCTGGATTCGTCCACCTCCACAATCATAGCGACTACTCGCTCCTGGACGGCGCCTGCCGTCTCGACCGCCTCGTGGAGCGCGTCAAAGGGCTCGGCATGCCCGCGCTCGCCCTCACCGACCACGGCAATCTCTTCGGCGCGGTCGAGTTCTACGAGACGGCGAGAGCCGCGGGCGTCAAGCCCATCATCGGGTGCGAGGTCTACGTGGCCCACGGCTCCCGACACGACCGGACGCGGGCCGCCGACGGGAAAGGCGCCTACAACCACCTGGTCCTCCTCGCGAGAAACCGCGACGGTTACCGGAATCTCATGCGTCTCTCCTCGGCCGGGTACCTCGAGGGATTCCATTACAAGCCGCGGATCGACAAAGAGCTCCTGGAAGCGCACGCGGAGGGGTTGCTCTGCCTGAGCGCGTGCCTGAGGGGCGAATTGCCGCAGCTCGTGCTGGAGGGGAACATCGCGGGCGCGAAGCAGGCCGCCTCCTGGTATCGGGACCTGTTCGGGCCCGACTTCTACTACTTCGAGATCCAGGACCACGGGATTCCCGACGAGCGCACGGTGGCCACGGGGTTGATCGAGCTGGGCCGGGAGATGGGGATCCCGGTGGTCGCGACGAACGACTGCCACTACCTCGCGCGCGAGGATTCCGAGGCGCACGAGGTCCTGCTCTGCATCCAGACCGGGAAGACCATGCAGAACCAGGACCGGTTCCGCTTCGCCACCGACCAGGTCTACGTGAAGTCCACGGCGGAGATGGAGGCGCTCTTCCAGGGAGCGCCGGAGGCCGTCCGGAACACGCTCGAGGTGGCGGAGAAGTGCGACCTGACGCTCGACATGGAGCGCGTGCAGCTTCCGGAGTTCCCGCTCCCGCCCGAATTCCAGGAGGCGGAGCACTATCTCCGCGCGGTCGCGCGCGAAGGGCTCGAGCGCCGCTACCCGGCTATCGACGCCGACATGGAGAAGCGCCTCCAGTACGAGCTGGACACCATCTGCCAGGTTGGCTACGCGCGCTACTTCCTCATCGTGCGCGACTTCATCG
>JBGPHU010000203.1:0-2524 GCA_041484545.1 Candidatus Eiseniibacteriota bacterium
ATCATCTGGTCGCCCTCGAAGAGCGCCTCCACAGCGGCCATCCCGGGCAGCACGTACGCGCCCGTAGGCTCCAACAGCGAGCCCAGCCATTTCTCGAGATTTCCCAGCGAGACGACGTAGTTTCCGTGGTTCTGGAGCGGCGGCGGCATGATGGGGAAGCGGACCTGGCCGCCCTTGGTGAAGAAATAGAGGTCGTCGTTCGTGACGGGGCTCTCGACGGGCGCGCCCTTCTCGAGGAATTCGGGAAGCAGCTCGGCCAGCGCCCGAGGATCCAGCACGCAGCCCGAGATCCCGTGCGCGCCGATCTCGGAGGCCTTCTCGAGGACCGCGATCGATACGTCGCCCAGCGGCGGAGCGCCGCCTAGGGCTGCGTCCTGCTTGTTCCGTTCGAGGAGCTGGGTGAGGCGGAGCGCGCCGGCTAATCCGGCGGGGCCGCCCCCGACGAAGAGGACGTCCACTTCGAGGACGTCGCGCGTCTCGCTCATTTCGAGCGCGAGGCCTCGCTGCCCAGTGCGACGGCGGGCGGGAGCGAGTGCGCGGGGTGCTTCAGCTCCTCGAGATAGCGCTCGGCGTCGAGCGCGGCCATGCAGCCCGAGCCCGCGGCGGTGATCGCCTGGCGGTATACCGAGTCCTGGACGTCGCCGGCCGCGAAGACGCCCGGCAGGCTCGTGCGCGTGCCCGTGAACGTTCGGATGTAGCCCGTGGCCGTCAGCTCCAGCTGCCCCTGGAAGAGCTTCGTGTTGGGCTGGTGGCCGATGCCGATGAAGAGCCCGTCCACCTCGAGCACGCTGGTCTTTCCGGATCTCAGATCCATGAGCCGGACGCCGGTCACCTTGCCTTCGTCGCCGCCCAGCACCTCCTCCACCTCCGAATTCCAGACGAAGGAGATCTTCCGGTTCGCGAATGCGCGGTCCTGCATGATCTTCGATGCGCGGAGCTCCTCGCGCCGGTGGATCACCTGCACGTGGCTCGCGAATTTCGTCAGGAAATTCGCTTCCTCCATCGCGGTGTCGCCGCCTCCGACCACGGCCACGCGCTGGTTCTTGAAGAAATAGCCGTCGCAGGTGGCGCACGCGGACACGCCGTGCCCCATGAGCTTCGACTCGCTCGGGATGCCCAAGAGCTTCGCCTCGGCGCCCGTGGCGATGATGAGGGACTGCGAGGTGTAGCGCTTGCCGTCCGCGATCAGCTCGAAGGGTTTCACCCTGAGGTTCACCGACTCGACTTCGGCCGTGACGATCTCGGTCTTGAACCGCGCCGCCTGGGCGCGCATGTGGACCATGAGGTCCGGGCCCATGATCGCGTTCTCGAACCCCGGATAGTTCTCGACCTCGGTCGTGATGGTGAGCTGGCCGCCCGGCTGGCGCCCCTCGAAGAGAAGGGGGTTGGTGTTGGCGCGAGCGGCGTAGATGGCGGCGGTCAGACCGGCGGCGCCGGAGCCCACGATGATGATCTGGCGTGTGTCATCCGTGGAACCCATGTTCCCCTTCCGGGTTAGGACTGATGGTCGCGTCCAGCGGGCGCCGGAACCGCGGCTACGGGGGCCGCATCCAAGTACGAGTTCACAAACTATAGGTAATGGGCGCGGCCCATTCAACGTACCACTTGGACGCGGTCACAGGCCGAAAAGGATCGTGTGGTAGAGTCCCCGAAACTCGGAAGCGGATTCTTCGCTCCCGGCGCAACCGATATCCGGAGGATGAAGAAGACATGAACCAGCTCCGCTCGTTCGCCGCATCGTCGCTCATCGCAAGCGCGCTCCTCTTCGCCGCGCCGGTCCTGGCCTCTCCCCAGACCTACGGGATCGATCCCGTGCACTCGCGGGTTGAGTTCACAATCAGACATATGTTCAGCAAGGTGACGGGCACGTTCGGCGCGTTCCACGGCGCCGTGCAGTACGATCCGGCCGCCCCGGCCTCCTCCACGGTGAACGCGGAAATCGATGCGGCCAGCATCGACACGAACAACGAGCACCGCGACGGCGACCTCAAGAGCCCAAATTTCTTCGATGTCGCGAAGTACCCCACGGTGACGTTCACGAGCACGAAGGTCACGCCGGGAACCGAGGGCAAGCTCGAGGTCGAAGGCACGCTGACCATGCACGGGGTCGCGAAGCCGGTCGTCCTGGACGCGGCGTTCCTGGGGTCGGGCCCGGGGCTCGACGGCGTGACGCGCGCGGGATTCGAGGCGAGCACCAAGGTGGACCGGAAGGATTTTGGCATTGTGTGGAACAAGACCCTCGACCAGGGCGGCACGCTCCTGGGCGACGACGTCCAGATCAGTCTCGAGATCGAGGCGGTCGCCGCGACGCCGGACGCGAAGGGGCAGAAGGCGGAGACAAAGAAGGCGGACAAGGCCGAAAAGAAAGAGACGGCGAAAGCCGGGAAGTAATCGGCCTCAACCGGCCTCAGCCGACCTTGGCTAGCAGGTCCCGCGCCAGGTCGGGAAGAACCGGGAGATCCCCCTCCACGAAGGGGTGATCGGCGAGCTGCGCCGGAGCGATCCAGCGCAGCTCGTCGCATTG
>JBGPHU010000204.1:0-10809 GCA_041484545.1 Candidatus Eiseniibacteriota bacterium
CTTTCTCTCCAAGGGCTCCATAACCATAGCTCCCATATTGCTTTTGCTGGGATACCTGGTTCTCATTCCCATCGGGATCCTGGCCAAGTGAGGGCAAGGGCGAATAGCTCAGCTGGTAGAGCACTTGCCTTACACTTATTTCTGGACCCTCAGCGCGTCGGTACGCCCGAGCCCTAGCGCGCACTGCGGGGCACACCTGCAGCGTTCTCGCGAATCGCGCTGTACCCCGGAATACCCGCCCGTGGTCGTACGAATCCGCGCGAAATCCGCGCGATTGCCGCGCGGGTGTCCGCATCGCTAGCGCGTCTCGATTCGCGCTAGCGCTCCGCGCTCCCGTTCGCGCACTGACGCACGCAGGAGCCCGCCACGCGATGCTCCCCGATGCATGAGCCCATCGGGATGCCCCGCGCCTGATCGTTGCTCCTCGGGCTCCGCAGTCGCTCTACTGCTCTACGGTCTTCCTAGGCCGCTCGACGATCTTGCCTTCCGGCAGCACCCGGAATTCGAAGTAGTGCTTGTGATCGCTGTGATACCGGGGGAATCCCCCCGGCGGGGCTGGCTCGACCGTGCCCCTGATTCCGTGGTCGAGCCAAAGATTCAGCTTCTGGCTCCGCAGACGTGATACCGCCGACGCCACGAGCTGCGCCGGGTCGGACTTGGTAGGTTCGATCTTCCGATCCCCGGATTCATCCAGGATCGATTCCACCCTGAACATCGCGCCGATCGCGTTCATCAGGTCGCGCCGAAGCTCCTCGTTTGGATCAGCGCCCCATTCGAGAGACAGGACCGCGTTCGACTCGTGGTCCGCAGCCAGTTTCTCAAGCGCCTTCTCCTCGGACACTAGCACACCACCAACTCCATCAACCG
This sequence comes from Candidatus Eiseniibacteriota bacterium, assembly GCA_041484545.1. GTDB lineage: Bacteria > Eisenbacteria > RBG-16-71-46 > SZUA-252 > SZUA-252 > WS-7. Next base: position 868 of record JBGPHU010000204.1, read on the forward strand.
CCATGATCCCCTCCTCACAGGCTCGCAGCATGGCCGCGCGCCGCTGACATCTTCCGACAATTAGTCCCCACGAGCCCGGCGGCAGAAGTCCAAGGACGGGGAAGCCGCCGCGCTCCGTAGGGAACGGCCTTACTGCCCGATCTTCTCCGACAGAGATTGAAGCGCTTCCGCGCTCGCGTTGATTTTTTGCTGTAGCTCGCGAGCCTGCTTCTCCAGTTCACGAATCAGAGCAGGCATTTTGGCCACGGCCATCAGCTTTACTTCTCGCGAAGCCTCCGAGAGGGAGTCGATTGGAGGGTTATCATCCACATCGGGGTATCCGTGGCCATAGAGCAGGCCCCACTTGCCTTTATGTTTGCCGTAGCCGAGAGCCTCGCGGTATTCGAGGCCCTGCTCGCGGTCGTCCTCGACCTTCAGAGTTACCCACGCGGTCACACCGAGTCTGTGCCTTCCGAGGGCCGATTCGAATTCGGTGATCTGCTTGGTGAGGAGATCGGAAGCCGTGCTGAGGTTTCGGGAGGTCTCTGCGATGTTCTTGAAGAACGAATCCATTTCGACATCCTTTCTGGGCTTATAGCTCCAGTTTGCAGTCTCGATCCCCGAAAGGGACCGCACACAAGGACTCTCAGCCAGATAGCTGCCCCGTCCCGTGCGAGAAGGAAACTACGCCTCAGCCCGGCCCATTGTCAATGCGCTGCGACGGCCTTCTCGGACCCCTTGAACGAGCCGTCCCAGACCTGTAGCTTGCGGGGTAATGACCCCCGACGGGCCGAACGTCCTCTACTACGGCGACAACCTCGACATCCTGAGGCGATACATCGCCGACGACTCCGTCGCCCTCGTCTACCTCGATCCGCCCTTCAAGAGCGACCAGGACTACAACGTGCTGTTCGCTGACCGTCACGGCTCCCGCTCGGCGGCTCAGATCAAGGCGTTCGAGGACACGTGGCACTGGGACCAGGCGGCCGAAGCCGCGTGTGCGGAGGTCGTGGAACGAGGCGGCAAGGTCGCGCAGGCCATGATCGCCTTCCGCACGTTTCTCGGTGAGAATGACATGATGGCGTACCTCGCCATGATGGCCCCTCGCCTAATCGAGCTGCGCCGCGTCCTGAAAAGCACCGGCACGATATATCTCCACTGCGACCCGACAGCCGCGCACTACCTCAAGATGCTCATGGACGGGATTTTCTCACCGCTGAATTTTCTGAATGAAATCACCTGGAAGCGCACCCACAGCCACGGAAACGTCGGGCGGAACTTCGGCGCGATTTGCGACACCCTCCTGGTCTACACGAAGGGCAAGGACTACACGTGGAACCAGCAGTACACCCAATTCACACCGGCCTACATCGAGGAGGCGTTCAAGTACGTCGATCCAGACGGCCGGCGCTGGCAATCTGTCACGCTGCGGAATCCTGGGATTCGCCCCAACCTGCACTTCCCATTCAAAGCCAGCAATGGCGTCACCTACAAGCCGCACCCGCACGGATGGGGCTGCGACCGCGAGCGGCTTGAGAAGTACGACCGGGAAGGCCGCCTCCATTTCCCGAAAGACAACGCGGGTGCGCTACGGCTCAAGATGTATCTGGATGAATCGCCGGGCGTGAAGCTCCAGAACCTTTGGGATGACATTCCGGCGATCGGTTCGCGTGCGGCTGAGCGCCTCGGCTACCCTACCCAGAAACCGGAGGCTCTCCTCGAGCGCATCATTCTGACTAGCAGCGACAAGGGCGATCTTGTTCTCGATCCCTTTTGCGGCTGCGGAACCACGATCGCGGTGGCGGAACGCCTCAAGCGCCGGTGGATCGGCGTCGATATCACTCACCTCGCGATCACGCTCATGAAGCACCGTCTGAAGACCGCGTTCGGTGATCGTGCCGAGCACAAAGTCATCGGCGAGCCCGCGGACCTTGAAGGCGCGGAGGCGCTCGCGGCGGAGGACCCATATCAGTTCCAGTGGTGGGCCCTCGGGCTCCTCGGTGCGCGTCCCGTTGAGCAGAAGAAGGGTGCGGATCGTGGGATTGACGGACGGCTCTATTTCCACGACGAGGGTCCGGGCGGCAAGACGAAGCAGGTCATCTTCTCGGTGAAGGCGGGCAAGGTCACGGTGTCGCAGGTTCGCGATCTCGTCGGCGTAATCAACCGTGAGAAGGCCGAGGTCGGAGTGCTCATATCCCAGGAGAGCCCGACCCGCGACATGAAGAAGGAGGCTGCGACCGCCGGATTCTATCGCTCACCGTTCACCGGTAAGGACTACCCACGGCTCCAGCTGCTGACGATTGAGGAGATTCTTGGCGGAGCCCGAGTCGAGATACCCTCGACGCAGGGGATGGACGTGACGTTCAAGCGAGCGCCGCGCGTGAAGGCCGAAGGGTCTGAGAACTACCCGCTCTTTGCGCGTGAGACGCCACCGAAGCCACGGCGGAAGAAATCGTGACCGCGACGACGGCATGCGTAACACGGTTGCACGCTAAGTCGCTTGATATCACGTGGTTATGCTCGAAATGCCATCGGTCGGCATGCCGTGTACACGGCAACGATATGCCGTGCACGGTTTTAGGGGTCCTATCGGAGTCCATGAAAAGGGGGTCACGGCGACCCCGCATGATAGCTAGCGTCAGAGAATTCTGCAGCCTCCCCCACGTACGTAGGCTGCACGATTCGTGGCTTCCTCATCGCTTTTTTGCGTACGCGCGGCGAAGGCAGGAGGGCATGAGGTAATGCAGAGGGCGCGCGACGGTCGATGGATGACTCCGTTGGGCCGCTTCGTTTCCGAGTTCACGGTGCGCAGGCTCTGCGCCGAGTTCAGCGCGCGCGGCGAGCCCGTGACGCCGACGGCTGTCGAGCAATGGCTCGCCGGGCGAACGATGCCGCGACCACGGCACGCGCAGATTCTCGTCATGGCGAGCGGCGGGACCTTGACCCTCGACGACATCTGGGCGCACTCTCGCGACCGATGAATGCACTCGAACGGTTGAGCCGTCTGCCTCGCGAGGCCCGGACGTTGCGCGCGCTCGCGGGCGGGGCCACGAAGAACGCCGAAGCCGCGGCGCTCGGACGGCAGGGTGGACTCGCTCGCGCACGGAGTCTCTCCCCTGAGGAGCGAAGCCGCATCGCTCGCAAAGCTGTGAAGACACGTTGGGCTCGCGTCCGCCGCGCCCGTCGCCAAGCCGCCCCCCGCTCCTAGCTCCGTAACCCTATAACCTCGTAGCTCCCTGCCGGACTTACGTATCGCCATGTAAAGCGAGACTTGCGTAGACCGTTCTCGCGCCTCCGCGCCACGCTGCTCCCCGTGCAGAACAACCGTTCACATGCTTCGGACAATGAGAGCTGCTCGGCAGCACGCCGGGCGGCTCGTTCTTGTTCTGGGAGGTAGGAGCGATGCGAACCTGGATCCCCGAAGTCACCCTCGCGTTCCGCGAGCAGGCGAGCGACACCGTGATCACCATAGCCGTCTCGACTGATCCGGCGCTCGTGAAGCACGTCTCGGACGCGCTCAAGACCGAGGCCGATCTCGTGGCCGCGAAGTCGGGCGACGATGCGGTTGCCCGCAGCTTGCTCGAAATCGACGCCGCGAGGGTCCGGGCGTCCATCGAAGCGCTCGCGCCGAAGGGCGTGCCCGAGCCCGCGAGGGAGGAAGCATGAGGGCTGCCGCCCCGGCGAAGCGGAAGGCGTATCCCGGCGGCGCAGCGAGCGGCCTCCGTTACACGGACGCAGTTCTGACGCGGACGCAGACGCGCGGCGCAGGCGCGGCGGCGCGGTACGAGATCGCCATCTCCTCCGAGGCCATCGTCGAGCGGAACTTTTTCGGGCTCGCGTGGCGCGAGCAACTCTCGCATGACGCGGCAGCCGTCCAGCTTTCGAGGTTCAGGTCCGGTCGCGCCCCGTTCCTCGCCGATCACGAGACGGGTCAGCAGATCGGCACGCTCAAAAATGCGCGTATCGACGGCGACGGCGTGCTCCGCGCCGACGTGGCGTGGGGCGTGGGCGCGCTCGCGCAGGAAAAGAAGGCGGAAATCGACGCGGGGACCGGCGTCGGCGCGAACGTGAGCGTCGGCTACATCCCGAAGCGTTGGAAGCTGGTCGAGGAAGACACGGAACTTGGCGACCTGTGGCTCGCGAGCTTGTGGGAGCCCGTCGAAGCCTCGAGCGTCGCGGTTCCTGCCGACGCAAGCGTCGGATTCGGACGTGGACATAACGGGCCGGGCATCTACCCGGTCGAGACGGAGGAGAGGGAGGGTATCCAGGTGGGGATCACGAACGACGCGCCCCCGCGAAACCGCGAGGCGGAATTGTTGGAAATCGGCGAACTGTGCGAGGGCTACAGCGTGCCGATGAAGCGTGAGTGGGTGGAGAAGAAGCTGACGCCCGATCAGGTGGCGCGCGCGATTCTGTCCGAGAGGAGTACGCGCGGCACGACCGCGCCCTCGTCCGAAATACCCGACATGTTCGAGGGCCTCAGCACTCGCGACCGGGACGGGTACAGCTTCGCGCGAGCGATGCTCGTCGCGGCTGGCGAGGCCGAAGGTGGCGTCGAAGCCGAGGTTCACGCGGCGCTCTCGAAGGCGTTCCCGTCGGCGCGAAAGGGGAGCGGCCATTCGATCATGACGCCGATGAGGTTGTCCGCGCCCCGCTGGACTCGCGGCGCGCTCGACACCAAGACGCCGACGGGCGCGAGCGAGATGATCTTCGATCGGCCCGGCGAGCTGATCGAGCTTTTCCGCAATCAATCCATGGTGATCCGGGCGGGCGCTCGCGTGCTCACCGGCCTCGTCGGCAACGTCCAGTTCGTGAAGCAGACCGGCCCGACAACGATCTATTGGGTGCCGGAGAATCCGGGCGTGGACGTGACGGAGTCCGAGATCACGACGGGCCTCGTGACGGGAAGCCCGAAGACCATGCAGGGCACCACGGTCTATTCGCGGCAGTTCCTCGTGCAGGCTCCTTCCTCGGGCATCGACGGCGAGAACATGGTGCGCGAAGACCTCGCCCTCGGTCACGCGCTCGCCTTCGATTTCGCCGCGCTGCATGGCAAGGGCGCGATGGGCGAGCCGACGGGGATTTACGTTTCGGGCGACGTGTTGGAAACGGCGACGATGGGAATTCCGGACTGGCCGAAGCTCGTGAATATGAGCGGTCAGATCGCGGATGCGAACGCGCCGACGGATCGCTTGAAGTGGATGACGACGCCGCTGATGGCTTCGAAGTTGAAGACCGTCCTCGTCGCGTCCGCGTCGAGTTCAGACTTCATCTGGACGGGACCGTTCACGAACGGCGAGGTCGCGGGTTATCCGTCGATGGCGACGAATCAGGTCCGCAAGAACATGGGCGTCGGAGCGGACGAGCACGGCATTGTCCTCGCCGATTGGGTCCAGGTGCTGCTCATGACCTGGAACGCGCTCGAACTGATCGTCGATCCGTACGCCAAGAAGAAGCAGGGGCTGATCGAGGTCACGTCGTTCCAGATGGGCGACGTGGTACTGCGCCAGCCGACGGCCATCGTTCGCGCGAAGGGCGCGAAGATCGCGTAGGAGAAGGTCGGGTAGCTCACTCCGACCGGCGCGGCAACCGAGCGCGGCGACCGTCGTCCCGCCGTCTCGGCCCGCGCCATGATTGATCCTCGGGGAACCGTTCGCGTCGGGCGACTAGCCTCCTCCTCCGCGAGCGGGCGGAGCGCGTGGCGGCGGCCTCCTGACCCGTCCCGCTCCGCATCCCCGAGCTACTACAAATCGGGAGGAGGCGAGCAATGATCCACATTCGATTCGAGAAGCAGCGCGCCGAAGCGATCCTCGCGGCGCTGGACACCGGGCAGGCCATCGCCCCGGCGAACGGCAAGGCGTGGACCGTGGACGATGCCCTGATGCTCTCGGGCGTGCTGATGCGAGTGGCCGTCGCTACCGCTCCGCTGGCGACCGAAGGGGAGCGTCTTACGGGGGAAGTTGTTGAACATCGTGCGATGATCGTGATGCGCGACGTGGCCGGAGCGCTCGGCTACCTCGCGAAGCTCACGGAGATGGTCACGAGCAGCACGTACGACGCGGAGTATTCGCCCGTTCACGAGGGCGTGCTCAAGGCCACGGATGCGGGCGTGGACTTCATCCCGATGAAGCGAAGCTGAGGGCGAGTCGGAGCGCGGATAGTGCCCCTGGAAGAAGTGCCTTGACCCCGAGGGCGCAGCGGCATTACACATTCCGGCAGGACGCGACCCAGCGTCTAGAGGCGGAACCTCAAAGGGCGGCAGCGCGGCAGCTAATGGGGGTTCCAGTTCACGGCGGGTGATTCAGGCCCGTCCCAGGCAGGCGAGGGCTCGCAACTCTTCCCCCCGCCAAGCGGCGGCACCGTCCGGTGCCAAGGCCGCATCAGGAGGCAGCAAATGACCAGGCCACCATAGGTCTGCTCGGGTAGTCCGCGCGGACCGTAACCGGGACCCATCCGGCCCTAAAAGACTCAGGGCCGCCCGCCGCTGCAAACGGCTTGATGGGCGACCCTGGAGCCGACGTGGTGAGAATCCCTGAGAGCAGCTCCCGCCGCAAGCGCGAAACTATTCACCTCCGCACACCCTTCGTTTTGACGTACCGCAGAGAACATTGGTCCCTCGATACCGCTCCACGCCGCTGCCGATTCGAAACCGCAGAGCAAGCCCGCGAGTATCTCGCTCGCGTAGCTCGCCGCGTGTCGAAGGGCGGTGCCGTGCACGCACGGCTCGAGACGCGCGGCGCTGATGGGCGCTGGCGCGACGTCCCGATCTCGGAACAGGAGCCGGGCCGGTGAGCGAGCGCAAGGAACGGATGGGGAAGTGCCTCGTAGACCTCCCGAGCTACGACAGCGATCCATCCGTCCAGGGGATGACCCTGTGCGAGGAAGGTGCGCTGTTCAGGCTCGTGCGCGCGCTGTGGTCCTCAACGCCGGAGCCAGGCGTCGTGAAGGCGGATCCTCGTGTCCTTCGCGCTCTCACCCGGACGACGCCCGAGGAGTGGACCTCGGTGCGTAAGGCCCTGCGGCGCTTCTTCGACACGAAGTCACGGCCCGGGTTCTGGGTAGACCAGCGCATGGTCGAGAGCTACCGCCTCCAGAACGAAAAACGTGCCGGATGCGCGGAGCGCGGCGCTAAGGGCGCTCAGGCGAGATGGCACAGCGATGGCTCAGCTATAGCAAGGCCAATGGCCAACGATAGCGGTTCTGGTTCAGGTACAGGTTCTGGTTCAGGTACAGGTTCTGATGGCACGTCTACGAGCCTGCCGTTGTCTTCCCGGTTTGGTACGTCTAAAGAAGGGGCTTCGCCCGAGAGCCGGGAAATGAAGCCGATCACAGGCGACGCGATATCGAGCGTTCTCGATGGCGCGGTACGCAACAGGACGAGGCATCCGATCAAGCGAGGTGCGTCATGACCGACCGCGCTCGCCTGCTCGACGCCCTGCTCGCCGATCCAGCGCGAGCGACCGCGATCTCGCCCGAGGAGCGCACGTCGCTGATCGCTGCGCTCTCCGCGCTCGTGATCGCGCTCGTGTCCGTGCCGCTCCCGACGCCGATTGCCCAGCTCGCGAGAGAACCAGAGCAGAGCACGACGCCGAATGTCCTGCTCACGCCAGCTGAGGCGGCGGCGCGCATGGGGATCCCGATCCGCCGTCTGTACCGCGATGCGGATCGGTTCTCGTTCACTCGTCGGCTCGGCGCACGAACCCTTCGCTTCGACGCGCGCGGGCTCGAACGATGGCTCGCATCGAGACGACCGTGAGCCCCTCGCGTAACCCGTCCATCGGCTTTCACGTTACCGCTGACCCTATTCCTCGCGCACGGCAAGGCATTACGTTCCATGTACTTATGGGCTTGTGCCGGGCGCTCAATGCGAGCGCGAGAAGGCACGCCCGCAGGCGCAAGGGGGACGTGATGAGCAACATGAGCTACTGCCGGTTCGAGAACACGGCGAACGACCTTCGGGACTGCCGTGAGGCGCTCGAAAACCTGTTGGGCGGCGAGGAGCCCGCGCTCTCGGAGAGCGAGCTTCGGTGCGCGAAGGACCTCGCCGAGACGTGTCTCGAAGTCGTGCTCATGCTCGCGGAGGCGGCACAGGTTGATCTCGACGACCTGGACAACGGCGACGCCGAGAAGCACCTCCGCACCGTGATCGATGTGGCGAACACGACCGCAGCGAGAGCGGACGCCGAGGAGAAGGAGGCGGCGCGATGAATGCCGTCCGCGACGAGCATCGACGGGTGCTGATGTCCGAGCACGAGCGGGACGCGCTGACCGTGGCGCGGCGCGTGGTCATGTGGGCGCAGACACACGGCTACGACTGGAACGAGGGAGCGGCGACGTGCGAGCCACTGGCCGTTGTAATCAACCTCGATTGCCTCGCTGAGAAGTACGACGATGCAGAGTCGTAGGTGACGCGATGAGGGCGCAGCGGCTCTACCGCGTCGAGGTCTGGATCACGGCAGACGACGACCACGGCCACGGACTCGGCCAGCCGGATTTCATCGAGGCGATCGAAGCACGCACGCGCGCAGAGGCCGAGCGGATCGCATGCGCGCTCCACGAGGAGAAGGGCGACGTGACGGCCGAGGCGCAGCCCGCAGAGGAGGCGACGCGATGAACGGCCGAGAACTTGAACGGACTCACGGCGACGGCCGCGTGTTCGCGCGAACGTATCGCCACGACGACGGCACTTCGAGCACCGTCTGGCACATCGCGTACTACGTCGGCGGGCGGCAGTTCCGGGAATCCTCGAAGAGCAGCCGCGAGAGCGTCGCGGTCCGTCTACTTGGCCGTCGGCTCGATGAGCACCGGAGAGGGGAATACCTCGGCCCGAAGGTGGACAAGACGACCTACCTCGACCTCGAGGCGCTCCTTCGGAACGAGTACACCGTGAAGCGCCACCGCTCGCTTGCGAACGCCGAGTTCCGGCTCGTCTACCTGCAGCGATTCTTTGGCCGCCACCGTGTGGCCAGCATCACCCAGGGCCTGCTGCTGCAGTACGTCGTCGAGCGGCGAGCGGACGGTGCGGCTGACGCGACCATCGCCATGGAACTGCGCCTGCTCCGGCGCGCGTTCACCCTCGGTCGGGGGGAGAGGAAGGTTCGGGACATTCCCGCGTTCCCGACCGTGCAGGGGAAGGTGCGGAAGGGCTTCTGTTCGGTCGAGCAAATCGAGAGCGTCATCGACCACCTGCCCGACCACCTCAAGCCCGTCGTCCGCACCCTCTACACGACCGGCTGGCGGAAGAACGAGGTGCTCGGGTTGACGTGGGACCGCGTGAGCTTCGAGGACGGCGTGATCCGGCTCGATGCGGAAGACACGAAGACCGGCGAGGCCCGCGCGTTCCCGTTCGACGTGGTGCCGGACCTCACCGACCTCCTTCGGGAACGGCACGCCCTGATGAAGGCGGCTCAGGCGGAGGCCCGGATCATCCCCTGGGTCTTCTGGCGCGGGAAGCGCCGGGCTCGGCCCATCGGGTCGTTTCGCAAGGCGTGGGCGGACGCGACGAAGGACGCCGGGGTCCCGGGGCTCCTCGTCCACGACCTTCGCCGCTCGGCCGCGAGGAACCTCGTCCGGTTCGGGGCGTCGCAGGCTGTGGCCATGGTCGCCCTCGGGCACAAGACCCCGAGCATCTTCGCCCGGTACAACATCACGAGCAGCAAGGACCTACGGGACGGGCTGGCGGGGTACGGCGCGCGCCTTGCCCAGGCCCGAAATCCGCGCGAAACCCGCGCGATTGGGAAGGGCGAGCAACCGGGGCGGTTGACCGGGCGTCGGAAAGTCGCTACCGTTGGGAAGTTACGTGAAGCGGGCGAATAGCTCAGTTGGTAGAGCACTTGCCTTACACGCAAGGGGTCACAGGTTCGAACCCTGTTTCGCCCACCAAATTGCCCTCTGAACCCCTGTTAGGGTGTTCTTCCGCTTGACTTTGCTTCGGGTGCGTGGTAGACTATTTCCTGTTCGGCA
>JBGPHU010000205.1:0-8551 GCA_041484545.1 Candidatus Eiseniibacteriota bacterium
CCCGGGAATCCCGAAGTCCGGAGGCATCTCCGCGACGTGGTGCGCGAGATCGTGACGCATTACCACGTGGACGGAATCCATCTCGATTACGTGCGGAACCCCGAGCCCGACGTGGGCTTCGATGCCGGCACACGCACCGCGTTCATGCGCGAGTTCGCGGTCGATCCCGCCACCTTCGCCGCGACGCCCGACTCGGCCCTACTCGCGCGGGTCGGCGACGAAGGGATCGCCGATCTCCGAGCGCGATGGATGGAGTGGCAGCGCGAGCAGGTCACCGCCTTCGTGCGCGACGTGCGGAACGACCTCGACCTGATCAATCCACATCTCAAGCTCACGGCCGCGGTGATCGCGGATCAGACAGCGGCCCTGAACCGCTATCTGCAAGATTGGCCGCGATGGCTGCGCGAAGGACTCATCGACGCGGCCATCCCCATGGCGTACTCGCCCAACACGACGACCGTGGTGCGCCAGCTCGCCGCCGCGCGCGCCATATCCACGGAGCGCCATCTCTACGCGGGGATCGCCATCTACAACGAGGGCGCGCGCGACGCAGCCGACAAGATCCGCCGCGCTCGATCGATGGGCTTCGACGGGATCGCCCTTTTCTCGTTTGACGGCCTCGTGGCCCGCACCGGCTACGCGCGCGCGTTGAAGACGTGGTCCTACCGCGAGCCCGTCGAGGCGAAGAAGATGGAGTGGAGGGAGGGGAAGTGAATCCAGGATTGCTCCCCGCGACGGGCGTCGGATTCCTCGGAGGCGCGCTCGTCGGGATGACCGGCGTCGGCGCGGGCTCTGTGATCGCGGCGACGCTCCTGATCGCCTACCCGGCGCTCTCCCCGCAGATCATCGTGGGGTCGGCGACCGCCCAGGCCGTGGTCATGAAGCTCTTCGCCGTCGGCGCGCGCCGCCACATGAAGCTGCGCGAGATGCGCCTCGGGCTGGCCATGGCCGCGGGCGCCGCCCCCCTCGCGGTCGCCGGCGCTTTCGTGAGCCACCGCCTGCACGCCGAGGTGCTGAAGCCTATTCTCGCGGGCGTGCTCGGCGTGGTGGGCGCGATCCTCATCGCCCAGTCTGTGCACCGGTGGCGCTCGGCGCACGCTGCCGTCACGGCGGCCGAGGATCCGCCGGCGCTTCAGGTGGGCGTGATCGGCTCGTTCGTTGGATTTATCGCGGGCCTGACGAGCATCGGAACGGGAACCCTGTTCGTGAGCGCGCTCGCCGGGCCGCTGCGCGTCGAGGTCCACCGCGCCGTCGCCGCGGCGCTGGTCGCGGGGCTGGTCACGTTGGTGGTCTCGGCCGTGACCCACGTAGCGCTGGGGCACGTGAAGGGCGCATTGGTGCTGGGGACCTGCGTCGGATCGGTGCCGGGGGTCCTGCTGGGGACGATGCTGGCGACGCGGCTGCCCGCGCGGTGGCTGCGAGGCGCGATCGGCGGCGGCATCGTCGTCGCCGCCGCGATCGCGCTCTCGAGGCTGAGGTAGCTACCGCGATCCCGCCATCTGCTTCAGGAATTCTTGCTGACCCTTCTTCATATCCTCCGGAGTCACGTCCTTGATGTGCGTCGCGAGATTCCAGCGGAATCCGAACGGATCCTCGACTTGGCTCATGCGGTCGCCCCAGAACATGTCGGTTGGAGGCATGAGGTCCTTCCCGCCGGCGGCGACCGCCTTCTTGTGGGCCGCGTTGACGTCCTCCACATAGACGAAGAAGGAGACCGGCGAGCCGCCCTGGGTCTTGGCCGAACGGCTGCCCATGACTTCATCGTTCAGCATGATGATCGCGGTTCCGATCTGGATCTCCGCGTGCATGATCTTGCCGTCGGGTCCCGGCATCCGCATGCGCTCCGTGGCGCCGAACGCCTTCTTGTAGAACTCGATCGCCTTGGGCGCGTCGTTGAGCGTCATCGACGCGGTGACGGTGGTGTAGCCCGCTGGAACCGGTTTCACGTTTGCCATGGTGTTGCCCTCCCATGATTGAGTCGCGGATTGGTGTGCGGGGATATCGAAACAGACGATGATTATCGCCCTGACCGCGCGAGGTGCGCCATCTCTTTGAACCCCGGATTCGGCGGGCGGTGCCGTGGGGAATTCCTTGCCCGGAGGGTGCGATCCGGGATACAATCTATGGCTCAAGTCCGGTGTGGAGAAGTCGATAACTCGCAGAGCTTCAAGAGGTTGGGCGCTGCCCGCTGGGTAGGGCGCCCACCCTGCCACGATAATTCCTGAGTAGCTCAATGGCAGAGCATCCGGCTGTTAACCGGAGGGTTGTAGGTTCGAGTCCTACCTCAGGAGCCAGATCACGGAAACGCGAACTTTTGGTTCGCGGTGAGAATAGGGGCCCCGGTGCGGGAGCGCGCCGGGGCCGCGTGCTTTGAGCCGTTGGTATGCGATATTTGGGCCCTGGGTGGGCCAGCCCGGCCCCCTGGCTCAGCCCAAAAACCCCACGCTAGCACCCCGATTCCGCTAGGAGTACAGTTCCGTATTCTCCCCTAGATAGGAAGCCCTTCGGAGGGACCATGCCCCGGGACGGTCAGCGTCTGCCTCCAGGTGGACAAGCGCCCTCCGGCCAGAGCGCCCCGTCCCAAGTGGGCGCTGGCACCACCATGGAGCTCATCATCCTGGTTCGAGCGGGAGATCAGCTCGCCCGGGAGCGGCTCGCGTCCCGGTTCCTCCTGCCCCTCAGGCGATTCGCCCACGGCCGCATCCCAGCGGCAGCACGCGGCGTCCTCGATACGGATGACCTTGTGCAGGAAACGATCGTCCGGGCGTTGAACCATGTAGACAGCTTCGAAGGCGAGCGACCGGGAGCATTTCTATCGTACCTCCGTCGGATCTTGCTCAATCGAGCATTCAGCGAAGTTCGGCGGGCAAGGCATAGGCCGAAGGCCACGGAGCTGCCTGCGAACCTGAAGGCCCAAGGGCCATCTCCTCTCGAGGAGGCGATCGGGCGGGAGGCGCTCGAGCGATACGAGACGGCGCTTCAAAGCCTGAGGCCCGAACATTACGAGGCGGTCGTCATGCGAATCGAATTCGGCTGCTCCTACGCTGAGATTGCCGCGGCCACCGGAAGCCCATCCGAGAACGCGGCCCGCATGGCGGTATCTCGCGCGGTCGCGAGGCTCGCCGAGTTGATGCGGGAGGTCCGAGAGGGATCATGAGCTCCGAGCCGTCCGCTGAGATTCTTCGCCTGGCTCAGATGGTGACCGATGGGGCGGCGGTGGACTGGGACTCCGAGCGGCTCAAGACCCCGGAGCTCGCGGGTGAGATTGCCGAGCTCGAGATGCTGGCCCGCATTCGAATCGCCCATGACACTGCAGCTGGGAAGGACTCGAACGCGATGCCAGGCGCAGCCTCTCTGCCTGCGGGGGCGGCCGCGCGCGCTCCGCTCTTCCGATGGGGCAAACTGGAGGTCCTCGAGCTGCTGGGAGAAGGCACCTTCGGAGAGGTGTATCGCGCCTTTGACCCGGCTCTTCAGACCGAGGTCGCGCTCAAGCTCCGGAAGCCGACGGCGGGAGCCGGCGATCTCGGCGAGGAGCTGTTCCTCTCCGAGGCGCGCCGGCTCGCGCGCGTCCGCCACCCGAACGTCCTTACGGTCTTTGGAGTTGAGACCCACGACGGGCGAGCGGGAATCTGGACCGAGTTCGTCCGCGGGAAGACGCTGGAGACCTGCCTCGAGGAACAGGGCACGTGGCACGCGCGCGAAGCAGCTCTCGTGGGGATCGACCTTTGCCGCGCGCTCGCGGCCGTTCACGCCGCGGGACTGATCCACCGGGACGTGAAGACCACGAACGTCATGCGCGAGCGCGGCGGACGTATCGTGCTGATGGACTTCGGCTCCGGAGGGGAGCTGCCGCGTGAAGGAGGCGTCCTCACAACCAGGCACATTCATGGAACGCCCGTCGCGATGGCGCCTGAGCAGCTGCGCGGGCAGGTTGTTGGACCCGCTACGGACGTGTACGGCCTCGGCGTACTGCTGTATCGGCTCGTGACCGGCGCCTTCCCCGTGGAGGCCGGCACGACAGGAGAGCTGGCCGATCGGCACGCGCGAGGCGAACGGAAGTCCCTCCGGGGCCGGCGTCCGGATCTTCCGACCGAGTTCGTCCAGGTGGTGGAACGCGCCCTCGAGCCCAGGTCTGAGAATCGGTTTCCCGGCCCGGGAGAAATGGAGCTTACGCTCGCGGGCACGCTGCACGCGCAAGTGCACGGACGGAGGTGGCGCCCCCTTGCCTCGCTCCTTCTTGCGGCGGGCCTCGTGATCGCAATCGCGTGGAATGTGGGCCATAGGACGCGCCCAACCACGCTCCTTCCCAAGGGGGCCCCGGCGCCCGCGGCGCAGTCGAGCGCGGTGCTCACCGCGACAGCCAGCCTCTATCGGCACACCGACACAGGTGAGGAGCGGTTGCTTCCGGGGGCGCAGGTCGCGCCAGGGGACCACCTCTTCCTGTCGCTCCAGGGATCGGACTCGATGTTCGTCTATATCCTGAGCGAGGATGAACTTGGGCAAATCAACGTCCTGTTCCCTATTCGCGGGATGAGTCCCGTCAATCCGCTCGCACCCGCAGTGACGCATCGCATTCCCGAGCAGTGGGGTAACGAGCAGGCGGATTGGAACGTGACCAGCGCCGGGGGGAAGGAGACCATCACCGCCCTGGCGTCCCGGGAGCCCCTCGCGGATGTGGAGCGTGAGATCGACAAATTTCCCAAGGCTCAACCGGGGCATCCGATCGAGTATCCGAAGATAAGCCAAGGTGCGTTTCGCTCGCTTCGTGGCATCGGCGGGATCGAGCCCGAGCCGAGCGCGGGGCGCCCCCAACGACATCTATCCGATGCGCTGAAAGCCCTCGCCCAACGGAAGCGGGGAGCGGACGGGCCGTGGATCTGGCAGGCCGAGTTGGAGAACCCAGCACCGCGATGAGAACGGCCCGCTTGATGATGCTGCTCTCAATGATCGGGGCCCTCGCGCTCAGCAAGGGGGCAAGTTCCGGGGGTTCGGCAAGCGCGAAGGCAGATCCGGCTCTTCAAGAGGCGTCCCGGCTTCAGGCGGTTGCGGACAGCCTTTACGCGAAGGGCGAGTACGATGGGGCGCTTGGGTCGGCCGAGCGCGCGCTTGCGATACGAGAAAAGGTTCTTGGGCCGGACCATCGGGACTTGGTTCCGACCCTGAATCGCATCGCAATCCTTTACAAGGATCAGGGCCGCTACACCGACGCTGGACCGTTTTTTCAGCGCATGCTGAAGATCCAGGAGACGGTGCTTGGGCCGGTGCACGTGGACGTGGCCAACAGCATGAACATGCTTGCAAACATGTATCGGTCCGAGGGGCGCGACGCAGACGCCGAGCCCCTTTTCAAGCGCGCCCTGGAGATCCGGGAGAAGGTCCTTGGTCCCGAAGACCTAGATGTGGCCGCGAGCCTGAACAATCTCGCGGTGCACTACATGGACCAGGCTCGCTATGCCGAGGCCGAGCCTCTTTACCAGCGCGCAATCAAAGTCTTGGAGAAGGCAGTAGGACCAGAGCACGTGTATGTGGGCACAACTCTCGAGAACCTCGCGATCCTCTACCTACACCAGGGCCGCTATGCGGAGGCCGAGCCGCTTTACCTGCGGGCAATAGAGATCCTGGAGAAGGGCCTCGGTCCCCAGCATGAGGATGTGGGCCGCAGTCTGGAGAGCCTCGCGACCCTCTACGAGGCCCAGGGTCGCTACGCCGAGGCCGAGCCACTCTACCAGCGCGGACTGAAGATTCGGGAAAGACTGGGGCCCGAGCACCCGGATTTCGGGAAGAGTCTGTACAACCTCGCAAACATCTACAGGGACCAGGGTCGTTATGCCGAGGCCGAGCCCCTCTTCCAGCGCTCACTGAAGATCTTGGAGAATGCCCTCGGGGCCGAGCACCCGGATATAGGCGGTGCCCTCGGAAGCCTCGCCAACCTTTACGAGGCCCAGGGTCGCTATGCCGAGGCCGAGCCACTCTACCAGCGCGCACTGAAGATCTTGGAGAAGTCCCTCGGGCCCGAACATCCGGACTTGGCCGTGAGCCTGGTCGACTTTGCTTCCTGCCAAGAGGCGATGGGTCGATCTCGAGAGGCCATGACAAGCCTCGCGCACGCCATGCGGATCGAGCAGGCGAACATGGGTCGCCTTTTTGCGGTGTCTTCCGAGCCGGTGATGCGGGACTACATGGCCAAGGTGAACTCATCCCTCGATCGCCTCTTGAGTCTGGCTCGCGAGGGCGCGATGGGGCACCCGGAGGAGGCGGATAGCGCCTTCGAGTGGACGCTTCGGCGCAAAGGCATGATCTTGGAAACGCTGGTTCGGTTTCGCGAAGCACAGCGACTCCTGTCTGAAGACCCGGCTGTAGCACGGCAGGCAGAAGACCTAAGCAGCCTCAGGGAGCGGCTGAATCGCCTTGAAACGGGACCACCCTCAAAGGGCAATCCGGCCGCGGGGGATTCCCAGGTCGTGGACATACGCAAGCAGTGTGACGATCTTGAGGCTCAATTGAACCGCCGGGTCTCGGAGCGGCTACCAAGAGGAATTTCTCAGGATGTGGACCTGCGGGCGGTAAGGGGCGCTCTGCCCCTTGGTTCGGCCCTGGCAGAGTTCACGCGCGTCAGGCTCTTCGATTTCCGCGCCACCGGCGCCGGACCGCAGCGGATGGCGCCACACTATCTTGCCTTTGTGCTCGCTTCTGGGCAGAACACCCCATCGCCAATGGTGGACCTCGGGGATGCGGACGAGATTGATAAGCAGGTTCAACAGGTCCGAGAGAGTCTACAACTGGGCTATGCCTCGCGCGCGATCGGTGGTCTCGCTCCGTCTGTTGGCGCTGGTCGTCGAGAGCCAAGGCACGAGCGCAACCCGGAGGATCTCTTCCGGTCTAGGAGCGAAGCGCTCTACCGACGGGTCTTCGCGCCGTTGCGCAAGGCCATGGGCGCTGCGCGAACGATCTACGTAGCCCCCGACGGCGACCTGAACCGGATTCCATACGAGGCGCTGGTTGACGGGCAGGGTAACTACTTGATCGAGAAGTATCGGTTCGCCTACCTCACCAGCGGCAGGGAGCTGCTCGAGCCGGCGACAAGGGCTGCGAACGGAACGGTGGTCTTTGCCGCGCCCGACTACGATCTGGGCGTGCGGGAACGCAAGGCGCATGCAGGAATGCTGCTCGCCTCTACGCCTAGCCCCGCGGCGCTGGAATTTCGCGGGTACCGTTCGACCGAGGCGCGCACCTGGGCAGGATGGCACCCTCTGCCGGGGACGACGAGGGAGGCGACTGAAGTCCGACGCGAGCTGGACGGGAGCGCCTATGGGCCGGTGCGCGTGTATGCCGGCAAGGATGCGCTCGAGGAAGTGCTGAAGACCCTCCCGGCGCCGCGAGTGCTGCACATCGCCACCCACGGGTACTTCTTCCCGGACCAGAAGCTTCCACAGAAGGACACGGAACGATTCCTTACCGAAGAGGATCCATTTGACAGCGAGCAGCGCCTGAGTCGCATCCGCGGGACCGAAAATCCGCTGCTTCGGTCCGGGATTGTGCTGGCGGGGGCCAATGCGGCCGGCGCCGAGGGGGACAGCCTGGGCGTTGAGGACGGCTGGGTAACGGCGGAGGAGATCGGGATGATGAATCTCCGCGGCACCGAGCTGGTTGTCCTGAGCGCATGCGAGACCGGATTGGCCGACGTCCGTCTGGGGGAGGGAGTCTCGGGCCTGCGGCGTGCCTTCCGCTACGCGGGGGCACGCACTTTGGTCATGAGCCTCTTTCAGGTGGATGACGAGGCAACGCAAGTCCTTATGGGCCGCTTCTACCGAGGACTCAAGGAGGGACGCGGGAAGCTCGAGGCCCTGCGGGAGGCTCAGCTTCAGGTCATGCGGGAACGCCGGCAGCGCACCGGCAGCGCACACCCATTCTACTGGGCAAGCTTTGTTCTTGTTGGGGACCCCAATTAGCGCAAGGCTGGCACCGAGCGGAAAATACCGCGTGCGGTTTGAGTGCGGGGCACGTTCTACACATATATCCGTCGTTCGCCGTAATGCGGAGTCTTCGGGGAGACCTTCCGGTGCTTGCGCAATGGCAATCGCATAAGATTCGCCCTCCCACGCGATTCACGAGCACCTGTCAATCTGCTCGCGTTTTCAACTCTCCCCAATCAATAAGTGGTCTTCCTCCTTCACTCAGGGGTCCAGGGCGTCTCGTCCCCCTAAGGAGACTGTTTTGAAAACCAGGTTCTCTGTCGGCGCGACCGTCATCGCCTGCTTCTTCCTTGGGCTTCCACCGGCGTTTTCGGCAGCTGCCGACCTAACCGTCACAGGACCCATGGTCATCAGCTCGCCAGCGACGTACGACAACGTGCTCGTAACCGGTACCGGTCAGCTCACGCTCGGCGCGCCGCTCACCGTCAACCTGAACATGACGATTCAGTCGGGCGGGTTGGTGACGCACGCGTTGCGGGACACGGCGGGGCTGGTGCTGAATGTGAGTGGGACGTTGATGGTGAATGCGAGTGGGTCAATCGATGCGACAGGCAAGGGGTTGCTGGGAGGCAACTCGG
>JBGPHU010000206.1:0-3055 GCA_041484545.1 Candidatus Eiseniibacteriota bacterium
AATTCCAGGATGCGCGCGAGGCTCCCTACCCCGTCGTCTTCACTGCATCGAACGCTCTGGTCGTGAGCGACACTACCGAGATCACCGTCCACCCGACAAACCGCGCCCCAGTCGCCAACGCAGGAGGCCCGTACTTCGGCGTTGCTGGGGTACCCATCTCACTTGATGGAACAGCTTCATCGGACCCCGACGGCGATGCGCTTCAATATGCTTGGACATTGGGCGATGGATCCACCGCGGTCGGGGCGAGGCCAATGCATACATATGCATCTCCCGTTGATACCATTGCGATTCTGACAGTCACCGATGCCAGCCCACTCGGAGCCCTGTCCGATGTGGACTCAGCGCGCGTACACATCGCGGATCAGGTTTCCGCCCGCGCGTTTACGACGGGAGGCAATCGCGTCATCAGGCTTCGGACTGCAAAGCCGTTGAACTGTGTGCAGATCGAACCCATCGGCGGCGACTTCGCGGTCTCCGACATCGACCTATCTTCGGTCCTTCTTCGATCTCAGGGCACGGGCTCTGTGAGCGAGATAGCCGCTGCTACCGGCAAGACCGCCATCATCTCGGACACGGATGAAAATGGGATCGTAGAGATCGCGGCCTGTTTCGGAAAGGAAGACCTGCGGAGACTCTTCTCGCGCGTGAGCGGGCGTCGTCAGATACAGGTCGAAATCAGCGGCCGGCTCCGAACGGGCGCCGGTTTCCATGCTCCGTTGACTTTGGATGTAATCGGCGCCACGGGCGGTTTGGCGGCATCCCTATCGCCCAACCCGTTCAATCCAAGCGCGACGCTCACCTTCGAGATATCACGCGGCGGTCTGGTGAGGGTGCAGATCTTCGACCTGACCGGACGACGAATTCGGGACATCCTCCAGGGTGAATACCTTTCCCCCGGTTTTCACGCCGTCTCCGTGGACGCGCGCGACGTGAGCGGACGCCCGCTGGCCTCAGGCGTGTATTTCTATCGAATCACCGCGCCGGAGGGAGCCCTGTCGGGGCGCTTCGTCATCCTGCAATAATAGGCGCCATGAACGCGCCGGGAAGCCCGCTGAGCGGTCCCACTCGGCGCTGGCCTACACCCCGAACGCGACCGGATCCCAGGCGACGCCCAGCTCCGACGGGGGCGCCATGTAGCCCGCCAGCGCTGAGGCCGCGACCACGGGCGGGCTCGCGAGATAGCCTTCTCCCCCGAGACCCATTCGGTTCTGCCAGTTCCGATTGAACGAGGTGATGGCGCGCTCTCCCTGGGTGAGCGCGTCGGGGCCCTGGCCGAAGCAGGGACCGCACCACGATTGCCGGATTTCGCCGCCCACCGCGCGGAAGACCGACGCGATGGATTCCCCTTGGAGGCGCGGATCGGGGCGCTCGATCAGGCGCTTCACCGTGCCGCTTCCCAGGAAGATCACAAACTCGGCCCCCTTCGCGATCTTCTCCACGCCGCGCGCGCGCGCGGCCCGGAGCACGAGCGCCGCCTGGAGCAGATCGTCGTATCCGCCGTTCGTGCAGGACCCGATCATCGCCTTGGTGAACGTGATCCGCTCCTTCGCGACCTCCTCGGCCGGGAAAGCGTTCCCCGGACTGAACGGCTTCGCGATCATGGGCACGACCGAGGAGAGGTTCAGCGTCTCGTCGATCTCCCACCGGGCGTCCACGCCGGGCGCCACGCGCGGATAGCGCAGGGGAAAGCCGTGCTCCTTGTACCAGGCCTCGGTCACCTCGTCCTGGGCGAAGATGCCGTTCATCGCCTCGGCTTCGGCCATCATGTTCGCGATCGTGTTCCGGTAGGGAATGGGCAGCTCGCGGTTCCGGTCGACGAATTCGACGCTCATCCCCTGCGACTGGCTGGAGCCCCATCCGTGTAGAAGCTGGAGCACGATGTCTTTCCCGCTCACCCATGCCTGGAGCTTCCCCTCGAAAGCCACCCGCCGCTGCTTGGGAACGGTGAAGTAGACGGCGCCGAGCGCCCAGCCGAATCCCAGCGTCGTGCTCCCGACTCCGATCCCCACCGCTCCGTACGCGCCGTAGGCGCGACTGTGGGAATCCGCGCCGGGATAGAATCCGCCCGGGAGGATCAGTCCCTGCTCGGGAAAATAGAAATGGAAGATCCCGGTGCCGGGAGGGGCGTAGTAGGGGGCTCCGATCCGGTGCTGCTCCGCGAACTCGCGCGAGATGGAGGTCTGCTTCTCGTCCGCGTCCTTGCCGGTGAAGACGAAATGGTCGTTCGCGATCGCGACGCGGAGCGGTTCGGCCCCGCGCCTGGCCCCGTCT
Organism: Candidatus Eiseniibacteriota bacterium; assembly: GCA_041484545.1. Lineage (GTDB taxonomy): Bacteria > Eisenbacteria > RBG-16-71-46 > SZUA-252 > SZUA-252 > WS-7. The sequence goes on from JBGPHU010000206.1 coordinate 2,275, forward strand.
CCCGGCGCGCCGGGCTCGCCCACGATCTGGCGGAAGGTGTGGATGGCGAAGGGCGCCGTACCGTCGGATGCGGGGAGCAGATCCGCGTAGAGCTCGAGCGTCGCGCCGGGCTTAACCTCGGCGCTCTTGTCCACGCGGTGCGCCCAGACGATCTGCTCGGTGCTCGACATCGTCCGCGCGGTGGCGGGATCCGGAAACACGACCGACATCGGCTTGATACCCGCGCGGAATTCACGCCGGCCCATCTCGAAGATGCCGCCGCCCTGCCGGATCTCCTGTTCTTTCGCGGAGAGCGGAATCGCATCGTACGTCTTCCCGCGCGTGACGTTCCGCAATGCCCGCGTGTCGGGATCGAATTCGAATTCGTCTCCGTCCCGCGCGTCCTCCACCGCTTCCGGGCTCTGGATGAAGTGGAGGCCGAGGTTGAGCGCGTTCCGCCGGAAGATGTCCCCCATCCCGGAGCCGCAGACGATCACCATTGTGAGCTTGGCCTCCTCGGCGATCGCCTTGAGCCCGGCGGGAGACATCTCGCGCGAGGACCCGATCGCGAAGCGGTCTCCGGCGACGAGGAAATTCTCGCCCGCCTTGACGCGCGCGCGAAAATCGGGCATGAGGTGCCGGAAGGCGCCCTCCTTCCAGCGCTTGTCCAGGGTCGCGAGGCTCTCGGAGACGCAGTCCTGGGCGGGCGTGATCTGATCAGGGTCGATGGCGTCGCGCTTCTTCCCGGGACGCTTGGGGTCCCAGAAGATGAGCGCCTTGCCGCGGATGGGGGTCATGACGG